>JBDNFP010000330.1:0-4333 GCA_041689775.1 Spirosomataceae bacterium | reverse complement strand
GCCTGAAGCTCTCAGGGCAACGATGGACCATCCCAAACGCCCAGAACGTACTCAACCTGAGGGCTTGTAATCTCAGCGGCCAATGGGACAACGTGGTCAACAAGATTAGAACGGCTGCTTGACAAAACTGAAATACACCCTTTTCAATTTATCACCTAAAACAAATTGTATTATGAAAAAGTATATCATTTTAGCCTGCATGGCACTCATATGTAATTTAGCCAAAGCAAATAACAGTGAGTCAGGGACTGCTCTACTAAACGATGATCAAAAAGAGATAGCTACTTTTATTACCGAAGATGGGCTTGAAATCTCATCTGAGTTTTCCTCTTTCTTAGAGGCATACTTATTCTACTGTGCTACTGCTACAGTTTCAATTGTGGATTCTGATGGTGAAGCATGGACAGGTACAGGTACTTGTTGCAGCGATATATCGGGGATTGCCGATATGTGTGCCGCAAGCAGAGCAGATGCCAATTTGACGGCGAAATTGTACGCACAATACTAGTTTTTTTAATAGAGTAGTAGGTTTCACTTTTACAAACATTCCTCACTATGAACCAAATAATAAGGGTAATTTCTCTCATATTTCTTGTCAGTATACTGAGCCTTAAGGCTCAGTGCCAAGGGTTTTCGGGTGTATTGAAGTATCAACAAATAACAGCTTTTGTAGATACTGCCCAAAAATATGCCATCCCATTTGAGCTTAATTTCAATCAGTACGGATCATACTCGAGACCTATTGGAGACATACGAAAACTAAACCTTTCAGACACATCCAAAATCTTTGTTCCAATTGGGTATAGTAGAGAAAAAAAAGGAAATGTGGTTTATATCGATTTTATAAATAAACGAATGGTATCACGCCAAAAGGCTGATATAGAAATCGTATTGGTTGATGATACGTTACAACCCATTGATTGGCAAATAAGCAATGAACAAAAACTCTTTGGAGAATTGCGTTGTCAAAAGGCTACGGCCTTTGTGCGAGGTCGAAACTACACCGCTTGGTTTGCTCCGGCAATCCCCATAAGAACCGGGCCCTGGAAGCTCCACGGCCTACCCGGCCTCATTGTAGAAGCGTATGATGACAAAGGCCACGTGCGATTTATGTTTGAGAGCGTAAAACTGCTTAACGAAACGACGAGTATAGAACCTCCACAATCTTATGGTCAAAAGATCTTTAATGAAAAAAGTGTGGTTGAATATGCCAACGAGTTAATCGATAAGTTTCACAAATTTTTGAATAGTCAGCCCGGGCGCGAAGGAGGGAATGATAAGGTAGCATCAACTGGTATTGAAGTAGTTGATTACAAGAAGTAAAGAGAGAGTATTCGGCACTGAAGTTTGCCTCTATGAAAAGAATTAGCTGCTTAGTATTTCTTTTGGAAGTGTTAATCTTTCAGTCAGGATGTTTCGCCCAGCAGTGTATAACGGTGTCGGGAAAAGTACTAGACACCCTAAGCCGTGCACCTGTTGGGGGAGTTACTGTACAGGTAGTATCACTGTTAGACTCATCTGTTATTGCTTTTGCTATCACTAACGAGCAAGGAAATTATACTATAAACCTAAAGAAGTCTCAATTACCGGCCTATTTGGAAGCCCGTGCCATGGGATTTCGCTCGACTACATTTTCTTTTCATCAGAAAGACAGTATTAGCGTTTCTGTACCTCCCTTACTACTTTATGAAGCCGCTATTGATTTACTGGAAATATCTGTAAAGAGAGTCATTCCAGTCGCGGAAAAAGGCGACACAATTACTTTTAATCCGTCAGCATTTCGACAGGGGGATGAAAAAAATATCGAGGAACTTCTGAAAAAAATACCGGGATTTAGGGTAGCTGATAACGGGAAAATTACATTGAATGGAAAGCCCGTCGAGAAAGTATTTTTAGAGGGGAAAGACCTATTTAGCCGAAAGTATGAATTTATAACCCGTTCTCTATCGGCTGGAATTGTGACAAAAATAGAGGCGATTGATAATCATGCAGAAAATCCATTACTACCAAGTGTAGAGAAATCGGGGGAGCTCGTACTCAACCTATCGATAGATCCCACCAAAAAAGATAAAGCGTTTGGGCAACTTGAGGCGGTGGGCGGTAGTCCTAATCGTTACGAAGGCAGTGCAAGCCTTTTTTATCTGAAAGGCAAATACACCACTGGGCTATTGGGAAAGGCCAACAATACAGGGGAAGATATCATGGAAACTGTCGTATACGAACTGGAAAGTGACGGCAGGAAATCAGCTGGCGGCGGCGAACCTCTTTTGGTATCGCTTCTTCAGCCCACGAGACCATTTTTAAATGGTGTAGAAAAGAAAAGGTACCTATTCACTAATGCGCGATTGATGGCTTGGCAACAAAATTACCAGCCCAATGAAAAACTTAGTGTCAAACTACTTGGATATTTCTTTGCGGACCAAAATAGGTGGGGACAAAAAAACAACGTAGATTTTCTTACTTCGGGAATTGCGATTCGATTTGCTGATTCGTTGAATTATACAAGCAGGCCCACCCAAGGAGCCGCTCAACTCAAGCTAAGCTACCAGCCTAAACCTTCCCTTTACATAACCTATGTAAGTGATTTGAAACAATCCAAGGATTTATCAAATACTTCACAAACTACTATTAATCAAGTATTAAGCGATACCGTTGAAGGGAATATAGGGCAATCTACCCTAATTCAACGCCATTACTTTTCTATTACCAAAAAACTGAATGACAGACACCTTATTGACATAGAAGCCAACCGTACAAACGCCCATCTACCTCAACTGGCAACTTACCAAAGTCCACGCTATGCGCTATTCTTTGACAAACCCCTCGCTTTCCAGCAACTCACCCAAGAAGCCACTGGAACAGCTACTGAGACCAATGCTGTTGTGCGTTGGAAAGGGAAATATAAAAATCAACCTTTCATGATGGGAGCAGGGGTTATCCAAAAAAGAGAAAATCAATTTTCTCTGGTAACACTGAGTAACCCTTCACAAATATCCGTGCAATTGGAAGCGGACTCTTTATTCAATAATGGGGCAACTCTGCAAAAAAATACCCTTTTTGTGGAGGGACGTTATGGGTTCTCCTTAGGTAATTATAACTTCTTAGCTCAGTCAACAGCGCAATGGTTGAAAAGTGACTATCACCCAGCATCTCAAATCGACCTGGCTGATAAGTCTATCCTATTTAATCCATCACTAAGCATTAATAAAGTTTGGAATAGTAATGTTAAAGCAAATCTATCGGCATCTCGTGTACACTTATTTCCAGCACTTAGCAATCAACTAAGTGATTACTCGCTCAATAGTTTTCGTACATTTTTAAATAATATTCCAAATTTGACACCTGTTCGAACCGACCGAATAGTAGTCCAACTTGGTAAAACTAATTGGCCAAAACTATATATGATTTCAGGTGGTTTTATTTGGTCTCAAACCAATTTAACGACATTAAGCCAAAGTCAAATTCAAGACTTAATAGGTTTACAAACCAATACTTTGCTTCCTATCAAAATAAATCGTTGGCTTGCTTTCGGAAAAATTGAAAAGCTATTGTATAAGCTTTCCGTGAAAATATACTTTGAAACATCCACCAGTTTCAATCAACAATACGCTAAAATTAACTCTACTACAATACGCAACAGTCAAGTTGTATTCAATGAACAAAAGTTAGTACTGATTTCTACATTTGATTTCCCTTTGAATATTGAAACAGGAGTAGGACTGACTACATCAAGTATTTTTTCAAAGCAAGCTAACTCCACCTTTCAAAACAGTAACTCTCAGCTTAACAACCACCTGACGGTAGTATATCGACCTACTCAACACATGGTCTTCAAAGTAAAAGGAAACTCGTTTATATGGTATTCAAAAAACTCTTCGACCTCCCTATCACTATTACTGGATACCCAATGGAATTATACACCCCTCGATAGTCGCTGGTCGTTCAGTCTTCGAATGAGTAATTTGGCCAATCAAAAGGCTATTATACAACGTGACATTTCTGATATTTTACTTGTTCAAAGAATTCAATATCTGCAACCTCGAATGATTTTAGCAGGCACAAGCTTTTCGTTTTAAGATAGTTGACACGAAGTGTAGCTCTTCAATCAGGGATTTTTTATAAAAATAAGTGTAATTATTTAGGTAGCCCAAGTGAAATTACCCTTTAGCACGCAGGTCAATTGATCGATCACGTTCATTTGGTTCTTTGTGATTGTAGAGATAAATGCAGCAATACGGGCATAGTAAGTTGCCCCTGCTAGTGTTCGGAAGCAGTTGCTTACTTTTTGTTTTACCTTGGCCGGACGCAAGTCTCGTTCGGCCTGATTGTTAGT
>JBDNFP010000329.1:0-5340 GCA_041689775.1 Spirosomataceae bacterium | reverse complement strand
TTGCCCGTTTTATGGCCCAGTACGAGTGCCGCACGCTGCTCGTCACTCAGGCTGATGTATCGTTTCTTTCCTTGCATGGATGCAAGGTAAAAATTATATCTATATTTACGTCCGACTACTTAAGTAGGGTAAGAATGTTACTTTTGTTTCTATTCAGTACTGGCAGCCTACGCCATGTGCTTTTTCAAAAAATTAGTAATTTGTAAACATGGCAAAAAATCAACATCTGAAACAAAAGAAAACTCTGCTCACTTCTCCGGGTACCCTGGCCTACGTGGGGGAAACCACCCATTTCAAAACGCTCATTAAGCGAATAGAGTACAACGAAGCTTTCTACCGGGAAGAGGTTGCGTCAACCCTGGAAGAGTGCCTTCCGCAAGTAGATACCAAGCAACCCCACATTACCTGGCTAAATGTGACAGGAATTCACGAGTCTGATGTCATGGAGCAAATCGGGCACCTCTATAAGCTGCACCCGCTATTGCTCGAAGATGTCATGAATACATTGCAAAAACCAAAAGTTGAAACCTATGAAGACGGACACTTATTTGTCACCCTCAAAATGCTGCATTTGGAAGACTCCTCCACCGAGCAAATCTGGGGCGAACACGTTTCATTAGTACTAGGCAACAAATACCTGATATCATTTCAAGAGGAACGCTCGGGTGATATTTTTAAGCCGATAGTAGAACGCCTGAAAGCCTCCGTTGGAAAAACCAGGCGCAGCGGATCTGATTACCTGCTCTACGCGCTGATGGATATTATCGTAGATAATTATTTCCTGACTTTGGAGAGCTTTGGAGACCAATTGGATGTACTGGAAGACAAGGTCATTAAAGGCCATCAATCACAGTCGCTGAGTGAACTGTATACGTTGAAACGAGAGCTAACTTCCACGCGCCGTGCCATCTGGCCCCTCCGGGAGATAGTATCTACCCTTATCCGGGCTGATGCTCCACTAGTTTCCAAGCGAGTCTTTCCTTACCTACGTGATGTGAATGACCACGTTATGCAGATTATTGAAACCCTGGACGCCTACCGCGAACTTCTGGCTAGCCTCGTGGACGTACACTTGTCTACCATCAGTAATCGCATGAATTCCGTCATGAAAACGCTCACTATTTTTTCGGCCATTTTTATGCCTATTACTTTCGTCGTTGGGGTATACGGCATGAATTTCGAATTCATGCCAGAGCTGCAAAGTCCGTATGGATACTATGCTACCTGGGGCTTCATGATTACTATTACCATTGGTATGATTTTGTACTTCCGCTGGAAAAAATGGTTATAATCAGTCGTAAACTTCACTACCTTTGAAGTTGAATTATTTAATTATACATGAGTTTATTTGTAACTTCCTCTTCTCGTATTACCACCAAAGCACTCTACTTACTTACCGATAGCCGACAACTCAGTTTTGCCGCAAGAAGTATTTTCTTTGCTCTGAAAGGTGAGCGCCACGACGGCCACCGCTTCCTGAATGACGTCTACCGCCGCGGCGTAAAAGAATTCGTTGTCGAAAACGCCGCCCTTACCCCTGCCCTGAAATCTCAACTAGAAGCCTGGACTGACGCGACCATCTGGGTAGTAAACAACAGCTTACGTGCCTTACAGCACGTGGCGTCCAAGCATCGCCATCAATTTACTATCCCCGTAGTGGGCATTACCGGTAGCAACGGCAAAACCATTGTGAAGGAGTGGCTGGTCCAACTTTTAGCACCCTCGGAACGGGTCGTAGCCAGCCCAAAGAGTTATAACTCTCAGGTAGGTGTCCCCCTATCGGTATGGAATATGAATGAGTCCCACACCGTAGGTCTGTTTGAAGCCGGGCTTTCCCGGCCCCACGAAATGGAGTACTTGCAACCGGTAATTGACCCTACTATTGGCATATTTACCAACATTGGCTCCGCCCACGATGAGGATTTTCGGAGCAGAAAACAGAAAATAACCGAAAAACTACGCCTTTTTACCAAAGTTAAAACTCTCATTTTTCGTAAGGATTGTACGGATATAGCCGAGGAAATAGAACTGATATTACGGCACGTGAACCCTTCCCTTCGCACTCTCTCGTGGGGTGTTTCTATTCCCGGTGAAGTAACGGTACAGTACGAATCATTGGTTAGCTCTACGGTAGTTACTATTTCGGGAGAACTGGGAAACCATCGATTTGAAACCCATTTCCGCAACGAGGCCTCCCTCGAAAACCTTACGCACTGCCTGATATTCCTGCTAGACTTCGGGCTAAAACCTACCGATATCCAAGACCGCATCCGACGGCTACAACACGTTTCTATGCGAATGCAACTGAAAGAAGGCATCCACCATTGCTACGTAATTGACGATACCTACAATAATGATTACCAAGGGTTAACCATTGCCCTTAATTTTCTACAACAACAGGATAACCGTAGCAAGAAAGCGCTTATACTCTCCGATGTGTTGCAAACTGGGCAAGCAGCTGCTGAACTCTATGGACAAATTGCACAACTAGTAGCCGAGAAGAAAGTAGATCTACTGGTCGGGATCGGTGCCGGGATTATAAAACAAGCCCACCTGTTTTCCGTACCGGAACAATCTTTTTTTCTTGATACCGAATCCTTTCTGGAACAATATCCGCTGACTAAATTAACCGATAGCCTGGTGTTGGTGAAGGGTGCCCGGCCTTTTTCGTTTGAAAGAATCGTCCACCGCCTTCAACAGAAAGTACACGAAACAGTATTAGAAATAAACCTTGACGCGATCACTAATAACCTCAACTACTATCGAAATAAAGTAGGCGCCCAAACCAAAATCATGGTAATGGTAAAAGCTTTCGCCTATGGTAGTGGGAGTGCCGAGATCGCCAACCTGTTGCAGTTCCACCGGGTAAACTACCTGGCCGTGGCCTATGCCGACGAGGGTATTGCCCTACGAAAAAGTGGAATAACCCTACCCATTATGATCATGAATCCCAACAAGCAAACTTTTGATAGCCTGTGGCAGTACGGACTTGAACCTGAGCTTTACAGCCGAAAAATATTGATGGAATGGATTACTTACTCGACGGGAAAAACTGAAACTAACACGCAACCGGGGATACATATCAAACTGGATACTGGTATGCACCGGCTAGGATTTGTGGAAGAAGACTACCAATGGCTGTGCGACCAACTGGAACAAAAACCTGTCATCAAGATCCGGTCTATATTTAGCCATCTGGTAGGAGCCGACGAAGGGGATCTTAACTCGTTTTCGAAGCAACAGTACAATCAGTTTATGTTGGGAGCTACATTGATCGAAGAAACCCTTGGCTATCCGGTCGTTAAACATATTTTAAACTCGGCCGGCATTGTCCGATTCCCAGAATACAAGCTAGACATGGTCAGACTTGGTATCGGGCTGTATGGCGTTGAGGCCACAGGACAGGAACAGCGATACCTCCAGACGGTAGGAACTCTCAAAACCACGATATCGCAGATTAAAAACGTAAAGGCAGGAGAAACCGTAGGGTATGGCCGAAAAGGAGTGATTACCCACGATAGTCGGATTGGTACCATTGCACTAGGTTATGCCGATGGTTACGATCGCGGGTTGGGAAACGGAGTTGGACAGATATGCGTCAACGGTACCTTGTGCCCGACGATAGGAAATATCTGCATGGATATGACCATGATTGACCTTACCCAAGCCAAAGCCGAGGAAGGGGATGAAGTTATCGTTTTTGGTAAAGAGGTACCCATCAGTGTAATTGCAAAACGCATCGGAACCATCCCTTACGAAATCCTGACCGGAGTAAGCGAGCGCGTAAAGCGGGTGTTTTTTACGGAGTAGGGTATGGTTTCGTGTTGGAATGGTTTATTCCGGTAAACGGAATAAATTATATACTTCATCGGGTGGTAGTCACTACCAAACCAGCATTAACTTTCTTGGGTCCTAGTTTAGAAAGGCATTAAAAGCATAAGAAAATAGGGTTTAGAGAATTGTATTTTTTGTAGCCCGAAACATACCTGTACATAGCGGAGGCTTCCCGATTCAGTCAGAAAGCCTCCGCTATTTTCAACCAACTATCTATTTGACTAGATAGAGTTATACACTGTTTCGCCGTGCTCGTAGATGTCAAGACCTTCTTCCTGTACACGCTGAGTCTCACGTAGGCCCACCGTTTTCTTAATTACATAGAACATTATAAACGAAGTAGCTACTACCCAACCCATGGTCGAGAATACACCGATTGCTTGAATACCAAGTTGGGCAAAGCCACCACCGCTAAGCAAGCCGCCTTCGGTTGCAAATACTCCCACGAGTAAAGTACCAAGGGCACCACATACTCCGTGAACAGATATAGCACCAACCGGATCGTCAATTTTGAGCGTACGCTCAATAAATTCAAGTGAGAATACAAGTACCGCTCCGGAAATAGAACCAATCAAAGCTGCGCTACCTAGTGACACAGCAGCACAACCCGCCGTAATACCGACCAAGCCAGCCAAAGCGCCGTTCAAGGTTATACTAAGCGATGGGCGCTTGTAACGTCCCCACGAAATTAGCATAGAAACTACCGCACCAGCCGCCGCAGCGAGATTGGTAGTGGCGAAAATGTGGGAAATCGCGATGGCATTGTCTTTCCCAGCGGCAGCAAGTTGCGACCCAGGGTTAAAGCCAAACCATCCCAGCCAAAGGATAAATACACCCAACGCACCTAATACCAGATTGTGGCCGGGAATCGCCTTGGTGACTCCCTTGACATATTTACCATAACGAGGGCCCACCATGGCTGCTCCCATCAGGGCCGCCCAGCCACCAACGGAGTGTACTACGGTAGATCCGGCAAAATCAATAAAGCCAAGCTCCGACAACCAGCCTCCGCCCCAGGTCCAGTGGCCAGAAATGGGATAAATGATCAGTGTAATCACCAGGCTATAAACCAGATAGGCTCCGAAGCGGGTGCGCTCTGCCATAGCTCCTGAAACAATAGTAGCGGCCGTGGCCGCAAACACCGTTTGGAACATTAATTTAGTGATCTGAGGTAAGCCGTCTACCTCATCAGGACCGTAAAACAAATCGATACTACCAATAAAACCGGCGATATCTTCACCAAACATAACACTGTATCCAATGGCCCAGAAGGCTAACGAACCAATTGAGAAGTCCATTAGATTCTTCATCAGGATATTGGCTGCGTTTTTGGCCCGGGTGAAGCCCACTTCCACCAAGGCAAAACCAGCCTGCATGAACATCACCAAGGATGTAGCAATGAGGACCCACATGTTATCGACCGACATCGACAAATCACTTATTGTTGTAGAAAGCTCTTCCATTCTATACTATTTTAAAACGTTTAATTGAGTAGAGATTTAATAA
>JBDNFP010000328.1:0-4785 GCA_041689775.1 Spirosomataceae bacterium | reverse complement strand
ATACTCCGGTTATTCAACACAAGATTATCCGTACCATCGGAATTGGGGAAAGCTTCCTGGCAGAGTTAATAGAAAACTGGGAAGATAACCTACCCGCTCATATCAAACTAGCCTACCTACCCCACTTTGGCCAAGTCAAATTAAGGCTGACAGCCACCGGGGAATCCTTCGAAGTACTATCAAATGACATCAGCGAACAGGTGGCTGCCGTCATGCCGCTGATCAGTAAATATATTTTTGGATATGACGGTGATGAACTAGAATCTGTCGTCGGAAAAATACTTATCGATCAAAATGCAACGTTAAGTACCGCTGAAAGCTGTACTGGTGGGTTTGTAGCGCATAAAATTACGAGTATCCCAGGTTCCTCTGCCTACTTTTTGGGCTCAGTGGTCGCTTATGACAACGAAGTTAAGAAAAATACTTTAGGAGTTTCTGATGAGGTACTCCAAGAGTTTGGAGCAGTGAGTGAGCAAGCCGTAGTAGCGATGGCTGAAGGTGTACGGAAACGAATGAATAGTACCTACAGCATTGCCACCAGTGGAGTGGCTGGCCCGGGCGGTGGAACCCCAGAAAAACCCGTTGGCACAGTTTGGATCGCTTGTGCTACTCCTGGGGAAACTCATTCCCGACTTTTGAAACTAACTAACCACCGTCCAGTTAACGTTGAGCTAACCTCAACGTACGTACTTGATTTATTAAGGAAAAGTATTCTTCAGACCATTGAGATTTGAGAATACTGCATCTTCAAACTTAAAAATTCCATGAAAGTAGTAGATATGGTTATGCCCCAAATGGGCGAAGGTATCATTGAGTGTACCGTGTTAAACTGGCTTAAAAACATTGGCGATAGCATTGATGCGGATGATTCCGTCTTGGAAGTTGCCACCGATAAAGTAGATACCGAAGTACCTTCACCCCATTCGGGAAAATTAGTTGAATTACTCGTTAAAGAAGGAGATGTCATTACTATTGGATCCGCGGTAGCCCGTATCGAGATTTTCGGTGAGGCAGAAAAACCGTCTGATAACGGGACGCCCGATGCCCATTCTACTATTGCTAATGAATTGGAAACTGTTGTGCCATCCTATGGACTACCTACTTTAAGCCAGGAAACCACAGCGGGCATTACCTCAGAAGATGAAACAAACAGCGGCTTCTTTTCTCCCCTTGTTCTAAGTATTGCCAAAGAGGAAGGCATTAGTATGAATGAGCTACGCCAAATTGAAGGTAGCGGGGCAGAACGAAGAGTGACAAAGAAGGACATTATCCAATACGTTAAAACAAGAACTACAACACCATCACCAGTAACGCAAAACCAAATAAAGAGTACTGAAAAACCTGGTCCTACTGCGCCGAGGGTCGCTTCTGGGAATGTGGAGATCATTGAAATGGACCGCATGCGTAAAATGATTTCGCAGCGCATGTTGGAATCGAAACAGACCTCAGCGCACGTTACTTCCTTCATCGAGACCGACATGACTAACATTGTTTTATGGAGAAATAACGTTAAAAATGACTTTAAGAAGCAAAATAACGATTCTATAACTTTTACGCCAATTCTGATCGAGGCCGTTATAAAAGCAATTAAAGAATACCCCCTCATCAACGTATCGGTCGAAGGTGATAAATTACTGGTTAAGAAAAATATCAATATTGGTATGGCAGTAGCTCTACCCAATGGTAACCTGATTGTCCCGGTGATTCATCAGGCGGACCAGTATAGTTTGATCGGACTAGCCAAAAGAGTCAATGATTTGGCCAAAAGATCCCGTGAAAATAAACTCAAAGCAGAGGATTTAGTAGGCGGCACATACACCATCTCTAATATCGGCACATTTGGTAATATCATGGGTACGCCTATTATATTACAACCACAGGTCGCCATTATGGCCTTTGGTGCTATCCAGAAAAAACCAGCCGTTATTGAAACTCCCCAAGGTGACCTCCTTGGTATTCGGCACAAGATGTTTATTTCACACTCCTATGATCATCGGGTGGTCGATGGATCCCTCGGAGGGATGTTCTTAAAGAGAGTTTCTGACCATTTAGAAAGTTTTGACCTAAACCGCGCAATTTTATAATGATGGTACGAATTACCCTTGATATGGATGATGTAATGGCAGATACTAATGGTAAACTGATCGATATCGTATTGAATGAATTCAACACGAATCACTCCCGAGAGGATTTTCGCAAAAAATCCTTCAAGGAACTACTTCATCCAAAACAGCAAAAGAAACTACATACCTATATCCAACAGCCAGGATTTTTTAAGAATATTCCCGTGATGCAGGGTGCGGTCGAAACTGTAACCGAGCTTGCCAACTATTACGAAATATACATTGCTACCGCAGCCATGGAGTTTCCTAATTCATTCCGGGAGAAATATGATTGGCTACAAAAGCATTTCCCCTTTATTCCTTGGAACAATGTCGTTTTCTGCGGCGATAAAAGTGTCATCGCCTCTGACTACCTCATCGACGATCACATCAAGAATCTGGTTAGTTTCAGGGGAAAAGGTATTCTCTTCTCGGCACCACAAAATCTAAAAGAAACTAGTTACCAACGGGTTAATAACTGGGCTGAGATCGGAGACCTCTTTTTACCTAAGACATGAACTTACTACTAATTGAAGACGAGCCAAAGACCCTACAATCCCTGAAACAAGGGTTGGAGGAAAATGGCTATCAGGTTGATATTGCCTATGATGGGTTGATCGGTAAACAACTAGCATTACGAAATCATTATCATCTGATAGTGAGTGACATTATAATTCCGGGCATAAACGGGGTTGAGCTTTGCAGACAGCTTAGAGCCGTAGGTAACCAAACTCCCATACTCATGCTGACTGCCTTGGGTACTACGGATGATAAAGTCATTGGTTTCGATGCAGGGGCCGACGACTATCTGGTCAAACCGTTCGAGTTTAAAGAACTATTAGCAAGAGTCAGGGCGCTAACCAAACGGGGCGGCGTAGTCAACCAAACGGCCAATACCTTCACTTTCGCCGATCTGGAAGTGAATTTTGACGCCAAAACGGTGCACAGGTCCGGAAAGAAAATTGAACTAACGGCCCGTGAGTTTAACCTTTTGGTATACTTAATCAGAAATCAGGGTCGTGTTATATCAAAGGCCGAAATTGCCGAACAGGTTTGGGAAATTGATTTTGATACGGGTACTAATATTATTGAAGTGTATGTAAATTACCTTCGAAAAAAAATCGATAAGGATTTTCCAACCAAATTGATACATACCCAATTTGGTATGGGATATGTTTTAAAGACAGAATAGAGGTAACAATGCAAATACGTACCCGACTAACTATCCAATTTACGCTGTTGGTCAGTAGCATCTTACTGGTGTCGTTTCTTGCAATCTACTATTTTACCAATATTTATACCGTCGAAGATTTCTACGACCGGCTGCGCTCCAAGGCACTATCTACCGCTGAGCTATTGTTAAAGGTCCGGCAGGTAGACACCGAACTCTTGAAAGTGTTCGATAAATCTAATCGAGACTTGATTTTTAACGAGAATGTCCTGATTTTCGACGAACGTAACCGGTTGATCTACACAAATACCGATTCCCTTTCAATTCATATATCGAACTATTGGCTAAACGAGATCAGACGAGCCGATCAGATAAGGTACAAGGATGGTGAATATAACGTAGTAGGAATCTACTACAAATACCCTTTCAACAAAGCCGTGGTAATATTGGGCGCTTTGGATCTTTATGGTAAGGCTAACCTGAATAACCTTCGAACGATGCTGGCCATTATATTCTTCGTCGTTACCTCCATCGTGGCATTCGCCGGTTGGTTGTTCTCAAAACGTGCATTGTTACCAATTTCGAAAGTAATGAACGAGGTGGAAGCTATGTTGCCACAAAAGCTGGATACTCGTTTAGCAGTACCAAATCAACAGGATGAAATTGGACGATTGACCACTACTTTCAATAAGCTATTAGATCGCATTGAAAATGCCTTTCGTATCCAAAAAACATTCGTGGCTAACGTATCGCACGAATTAAAGAATCCGTTGACCAAAATTAGTTCCCAATTAGAGGTCAGTTTGCTCAAAGAAAGATCAAAAGATGAATATCAATCGACGATTTATTCAGTTCTAGAAGATGTTCAAGAGCTATCACAACTATCAAACAGCCTATTAGAGCTAGCGAAAGTGAGTGAAAATCAACGTGAAATGTTAACAGACCGGGTAAGAATAGATGAGATTCTTTGGGATACTCGCAAGAATTTAGCGCAGTCTAACCGAACCTATAAGATTATTTACGAAATAGATGAACTTCCCGAAGACGATACCTGGCTCGAAATCATAGGGAATCCCACCCTACTGAAAACTGCCTTCATAAATTTGATGGAGAACGCCTGCAAGTTTTCGAATGATTCCACGGTGAATGTTGGATTAATTGCCAACGCAAAAAGTATTGTAATTGAGTTTGTCGATAACGGAAAAGGAGTGACCGAAGAAGACCAGATTATGATTTTTCAACCATTTTACCGAGGTGTAAACACGGCTAACGTAAAAGGATCCGGAATTGGACTTTCTCTGGTAGAGCGGATCATTAAACTTCATAACGGGACCATTGCCATTAAGCCAAACTATCCCTCAGGAACTAAGTTTATTTTAGAATTTATTAGGCTCTAAGGAAATTATAATTTTATATTAACCCCATTTTAAGTAGTTGTTGCTTTATTTGTATGATTAGTAAGTGTCGAAACTCTTGATAATTACTTAAAGATTTTGTTTCATTTTTTGTGGT
>JBDNFP010000327.1:0-15914 GCA_041689775.1 Spirosomataceae bacterium | reverse complement strand
TCACCGAGCAGAGAGTGAACGAAGTAGTGGACATTTTAAACCAAAGACCCAGGAAGAGATTCGGGTTCCGATCGCCCGAGGAAGTTTTTCGAAACGCTACCC
Source organism: Spirosomataceae bacterium (assembly GCA_041689775.1). Taxonomy (GTDB): domain Bacteria; phylum Bacteroidota; class Bacteroidia; order Cytophagales; family Spirosomataceae; genus JBDNFP01. The sequence continues at coordinate 15,812 of JBDNFP010000327.1, read as the reverse complement.
TAAATAACGAAGGTGTTGCGTTTATTACTTGAATCCACCTTAAAATTAAAATCTAGTTTTCATAAATTCGGCACTAGACAAAGCCGAGTGCCGTTGGCAGATACCGTATAAAAGAATTTTAAAGATAAAACTGCATGGATGAATTATTGAAAGATAACTGGAAAACGCTGACACTTTTACTGACGAGTTCATTTTTAGGCGCGATTCTGGCTTCAATCATTACATCCACTGTTAATTGGTATTTGGCATCTAAAAACTATAAACTTAAAACATACGAAGAAATAGCAAAAAAACGGATTCCGTCGTATGAGAAAATGGTTGGCATCAGTTACCAATTCAAACTTTATGTCAGCGACAACGAAAGAATTGTGCCTTTTGTGTTTTCTAATGGAGTTAAATATCTCAACGATTTTCAAATGATTCTGATGGAAACTTTTATTGAGTCATTTTGGCTTGACCAACCAATGGGCGATTTATTTACTGAATTAAATATTTACCCCGCTCCCGTCAAGTTTAAAACCTAGCAAATGTTCTTCATCCGTTGGCAACTTGTCGGCAGGAACAACAAAAGTCTTCGACTTGAATATCCTTTCCGCTCCCCATTGCGTCTTTGTTTTATTGGACTTAATTCATTTTAAAACACCAAATTCATCCTGTTCCGAATAAGCTATTGCGCGTTAGCCAGTTTAAGTGTCATCTAGCCTATTTTTTTGACCGTAAACCAAGTACAATAAACCGCGGCGGTAAAGAACACAAGGTAAACAAAGAACACTTTGCTGACGAGTAAGGCCGGGGCAGTGGTGGCTATTTCATCCCAAGTAACTTGGGTGATTAGTTTGAGGGTAGCCACAAACGTGGTAGACCATATCAGCAGTTGCATCATTCGTTTTAAGGTGTTGCTGCTCCTGGAAAACCTAGCGGTTAAAAATGCCACCAATAAGGTACTCAGGATGGTACCCATAATCTGAAATGCGAGGCTAGTTGGAACCTGTGTTTCCCCTACCAGATCCACCATCAGGTCGATCACTGTATGACAAAAAGTGAGTGTAATGGCCATTTGCCAAGCAAAGCCACTCCCCCAATACCCCACTAGGAGTAGGAGAAAGCCAATAAATACATAGTTAGTCAATATCCGCAGTAGGTCATTTCCAATACCACTTACAAGCCCTTGTGAATACCCAGTCGAATCAACCAAGGGTTCAAGTAAAAGGGGAAGAAGCCAGAAAATAGCCAAAGACATGATTGCCACGACTGCTAGCTCAGTCCAGAGTGGCTTGGTATCGTCCTTTTCAGTAGCTTGGGTCACGGTCTGTACATAAGCCCGATTTAGCCAAGCGGCCCAGCCGAGTGCCATTCCCAACATCATCCCAAACGAGAACTCCATCATTTTCCACCAGTTGGTAAACCAGGCAAGTTTTAGTTCGGCACCCAAAAAAAGCCACAGTCCCCCAAGTCCAAAGCCCAGACCTCCTCCTACGGTGCCCCACAGCACAAAACTCCGTACAACTCTAAAATCGCGGGCAGGTAGTTTCATTCGTAACCAGGCCAAAAAGGCCATCGCGCCCATACCTATCGCGGCCCAGGATTCAGCCCGCGGTTTGTTGATCGGATCTGAAAAGTAAATCAATTTTGGATCGTTGATCAGTTTGAAGCCCAGCAGCAGCCCTACAAAAAAAAGGACCATACCGATACCCACAATACGTTTTTCGATACGCCTGTTGAGCAGGCCAATGGACAGGAACAACCCACTAGACAACCCCCATACCGCACCTTTTACCGTGGTACCCACCGTTCCAAACCCAACCGTATCAACGTCACGGAGAAAACGCAAAGTTTGGCCGTAGGTCATTTCGCCGCCTAATCCTACGCCTACAACGGCAAACACCGTTACTAGCGCCGAATACTTAGGGGATAAGTCGAGCAATAAGCAAACGGCGATACCGATCATTGCCCCGGGGATCATCGCACCGAATGGTCCCCCACCAATGTACCCGCGTAGGCCCCAACCTAGCAACATGGCTATACCAGGGAAAAGAATGTAGGCTTGCCTCGTTTGATTTTGGCTCATCGTATGTATCCAGGAAAGTTTTTCTAAAAAAGCACCTTAGAGTAAATACCCTTTTTGGGGTAAGAAAGGCTACGTGGCGCCCGGATTATGACAAAAAAAGAGCCTCCCCCTAGAATTTTATTCAGCTATCAATTTTTATTGTGTTCTAAAATCGTTACTATTATTCATTCAAAACAAGCCTTATGAACAACAGACCTGGGATTTTTAATAATGTCATTGGCCCCATCATGCGGGGGCCGTCAAGTTCTCATACCGCCGCTTCGTGGCGAGCCGCCAGAGTTTGCCTGGATATTCTGAATGAGCCACTGGCCAAAGCCGTTATTGATTTTGACAAAGACGGGGCTTGGGCTCCCAACTACCGAGAACAGGGAACCACCATTGGCATTGAGGGTGGGTTGTTAGGTATTGACATGGCTGATGACCAAATTAAACACACCGAGCAGATAGCCAATGAAAAAGGAATCTCCATCCGGTACGAAATAAATTCCTTTCCCACTACCCACGTGAATACCTTTCGGCTAGCATTAACCGGCATTCATGGAAAACAAAGATTGGTGACTGCCATATCTATCGGGGGAGGTTCGTTCGAGATTCAAGCAATAGACGGTTTCAAGGTAAGTGTTAGCGGTGGCTACTATGAGCTACTTCTGTTGGAAGTGCCTACAACTATTTCGGTAAAAGATGTGGGCCAGCTATGCCCAGAAAACAAAGCTATTTCGGAGTCATTCAATCACGAAAAACGATTGATCACGATTAAGTTTTCAAAAGAGGTTTCCGCAGAACAAATTACTAAGCTAACCCAATCACTATCCTTCGACGAGTTAATTCTCATTAAGCCGGTACTACCCATTATTGCCGGAAATGAGTCTGAGCTACCCTTCTCTACCGTTGATTCGCTCCTGACATTTGCCGAACAAGAAAACCTTGATCTCGGAGATATTGGGTTACTATACGAAAAACATCAAAGCGGATTAACCGACCTCGAAGTAACGGCTAAAATGGAACACGTGGTTGGCATCATAGAAAACAGCATTAAAACGGGCTTGGCCGGTACCTATTATGAAGACCGAATACTACCCCGACAGTCTCATCTGATTGATCAGGCTCAGAAAAAAAAGAAGATTCTTGAAAACTCCATTGTCAATAAAATAATAGCCAACGTATCGGCCATTATGGAATCCAAAAGTGCCTTGGAGGTGGTGGTGGCCAACCCCACGGCGGGTTCTTGTGGTGTGGTAGGAGGCGTTTTACGAGCCGTTGCTGATGATATAGACGCTTCTCAAGATGAATTGATTAAAGCATATTTTGCGTCGGGAATCGTGGGTATTTATTTTGCCATGGGGCCCGGTTTCTCGGCCGAGGAACACGGGTGTCAGGTCGAATGCGGGGCGTCCGCCGGCATGGCCGCCGCCGGAATAGTGCAGTTATTTGGCGGTACAGCTAGACAAGCGATTGACGCCGCATCCATGGCCATTCAGAATATGATTGGATTGATATGCGATCCCATTGCCGACCGTGTGGAAGCCCCTTGTTTAGGAAAAAATGTAAGTGCGGCCGTGAATGCCTTGTCGTCGGCCACGATGGCCTGCGCGGGCTACAACGCTCTCATTCCATTAAATGAAGTAATCGAAACGGTTTCGTCGGTGAGTAGTCAAATGCCAACTTGTAATAAATGCACGGGTAAAGGTGGCTTAGCAATCACGAAGACGGCTTGTGCAATTAAGGGAAAATTGTCGATAAAAAGTACGCTGATTCACTCGTAAAATATTCACAAATAGGTAATCCCCTGTAATTAGCTTGCATTAAATTTTCCAAAGTCGGTCACCTACTATGCGAAGCTTGTAGCTTCATACCTATTACTTGCAGCTCTTAGCCACAGATTTATCATTTTAGAACTCGATTATTTCAATCGTTCTTTCGTAAAAGTAGTAAAACTAATGTGATGCAATACTTTTGAACCAGCGTACCCATAAGTAGTATAACTACTTGTTTTTTAGGGGTATAAATGACGACTTAATAGAAATTAGAAACCCAAAAACAGCATTTTGACCAAAAAAAGAGGTAATTCTAAAAAGAAAGCATTGGGGTAGTCCTACGAAGAATAAATCAATTTTAAGCCAACATAGTTTAGTCTGCCGACATAATTTTAACCCTTGTATAAATGAGGAGGTGACAGAAAAATAATATTGCTTTTAAAACTAAATTTACTGGTATATTTTCACTTCTATTACATATCAAAAATGCCCTGTGATAAAACACATTTTTTTTTCATCTTAATGTCCATCTATTTCTTGTCTTGTGGTACCGATGTGTACGTATCAAAAGAACAGAAAGAGGTAATAACAGTGGACAGTAAGCTTTCGCAAAATACTACGGGTATGTTTAAATTTACTCCTGCCAGGCCATTAAGTAATACTCCTATAAATGTGTATTACCATATTCCAGCCGGAGATATTAAAAACATGCCTATTCTTATGTCATTTCACGGGGCTGGGCGAAATGCTAATGACTACCGAGATTGCTGGATCAAAATGGCAAATGACAAAGGTTTCATGGTTTTTGCCCCTGAGTTTACCATTGATAACTTTCCTAGTTCGGATAATTACCAAACTGGTAATGTCTTTATCGACGCGGACATGCCAAGCTTAGCCTCCATGAAACCTAAGAACGAATGGACATTTTCTATCATTGATTCCTTATTCAATCATATCAAAAAAGAAGTAGCTGGAAATCAAAAATCTTACAATGCGTGGGGGCATTCAGCTGGTTCGCAGTTCTTACATAGGTTCATCCTATATGTACCAGATAGCAAATTAGAAGTAGCAGTATGCTCTAATGCCGGCTGGTACACTGTGCCTGAATATGGGATATTATATCCGTATGGTTTAGGCGAAAGTCAAATTGAAAAAAAGCAACTTTCTGATGCGTTTGCAAAAAAAGTATTCATTCATTTAGCCGAAAACGATACAGATCCAAACGCTTCAGCCTTGAGGCGTAATGAAATAGTAGATAAACAACAAGGAACAAATAGGCGAGCCAGAGGAGAATACTTTTTCAAAACAGTTATAAAGACAGCCGCTGAAAACAACTTTTCACTCAATTGGTATAAAACCCCTGAAGTCCCGAACGTGGCACATGACTATATTCCTATGGCCGAAGATGCGGTAAAGTATTTGTTTAAATAAGTGAGTTTAAACAAATTGTACACTCTCTTACCTAAAAACATAAATTCCCCCTTTTACAGTTTCGAACTCAACAACACCATCTTCGGTAGAAACGACAGCAATTTTCTTTCCATTGAGTGTCGGTGTTAGCTGAGAACCTGTATTGATTCGACATAAAGAGCCAGCGTTAGATTTTACGCTGATAGCTGTTACTTTGTCGTCTTCCCAAGTATAGTTAAGTTCAAAACCTCCTCTGACACGCACGCCATTGAATGACCCCTTCCCCCATTCCCCTGGCAGTGCGGGAAGTAATACAATCTCGTCTTCGTGCGATTGGACGAGCATTTCGGTGATGGCGGCCGTCATTCCAAGAGACCCATCAACTTGCAACGGGGTAAAGCATTTGGCAAAAAGTGACATGTAACATTGTTCTTCCAAATACCCTTTGTAGATAGCATGTGCCCGTTCGCCATCCGATAACCTTGCCCACAAAGCTGTTTTCCAAGCCCTGGAAAAGCCGGTTCCCCCATCGCCCCGTTGCTCCAAAACCGCCTTGATACCGTTCACTAATTCCGGGGTATGCTTTGCCGACAACACATTTCCGGGATACAAGCCGTACATGTGAGAAAAGTGTCGGTGCTTATCCTCAAGCTGTTCCAAATCATCAGCCCACTCTTGAAGATTTCCGCTTTTTCCAATTTGGGAAGGGACTAATCTGCCACGGGCAATTTTTACTTTTTCTACATATTCTTTGTCCGCTTTGAGTAGTTCAGCGGCGGTAATGTAGTAGCTAAATAAGTCTTTCAAAATCTGCATGTCCATGGTGGCTCCAGCAGCTATGGTGGTGAAGTAGTACATAGCCGTAACTTCGTCGTAGAAGTACTCATACCCCGGCCCCTTCGGTGGGTTTTCGGGAGAATTGGAAGGGTTGGTTACCAACCATTTGCCATTGGTATGCTCAACTAAAAAGTCCATAAAGAAATCTACCGACCCTTTCAGAATGGGGTACATTTCTTTCAAAAATGTTTCATCCTTCGTGTACAAGTAGTGTTCCCACATGTGCGTGACCAACCAAGCCCCTCCCACCGTGAATGTACCCCAAGTGGGGCCATCCATGGGTGCGGCCACCCGCCACAAATCAGTATTTTGATGAAAAACCCACCCCGACGCACCGTAATGTTCTTTCGCCACCTGACTTCCCTGATCCGTCAGTTCCTTAATCATCGTAAAAAGCGGCTCCGACAATTCAGAAAGGTTAGCAGATTCGACGGCCCAATAATTCATTTCTGTATTGATATTGGTCGTGTATTTAGAATCCCAACTGGGATTCATATCCTTATTCCAGATGCCTTGTAAATTGGTAGGCTGAGTACCTACCCTACTGGAAGAAATCAGCAAATACCTCCCAAATTGATAGATCAAGGCCGCCAATTGTGGATCGGACGATGTTTTAATCTGCCTCAGCCTTTCATCCGTGGGTAGATAAGAATTTTCTGTAATGGGCAGTTGCAATGTTGCCCGATCAAAGAATTGCCGGTAATCAGCTACCGCATCATTTTTAATACTCCCGTAATTCTTTCGGTTTAGTACATTGAAGTAGTTTCTTACTCTTTTTTTCTCATCACCGCTGACATCTTTATAGTTTACAAAGTTGGTAGCAGCCACAAAATAGAGGGTTACCATATCGGCATCTTTTACTTGAATTCTCGTGCCTTTTATGGTGGTACCTCCCCCTTCTGATTTCACTTTTAACCTCGCCTCAAACCTTAATTTACCCCCGACGCCCAGGTAGTCAGCCGACTTACCTCGTAAAATCAATTCGTCGTTCCCTTCCACATCCATGCGAAAGTAGTCCGTGGCATAGTTTGAATGGGCACTATTCCGTACGCCCCGTAGTTCTGTCTCAAAATTAATCTTCCCTTTCTCACTAGCGGTGAACCGGATAGCGATGGTTTGATCGACGGCAGAGGCAAACACTTCCCGGGTAAACGTCACGCCATCTATCTCGTATTGGACCCCAGAAATGCCATTTCCTAGGTCTAACCACCGCTTGTAATTTTTAGCCTCCACTTTGTTTTCGTAAAACAAATGCAAGTTGGCCAGCGATTGATATTTTTGTTGCTCCACCGGGTACCCCATCAGTTTCCTACCAAAGAGTTTGTGGGCTTCAATGGGTTTTCCTTCGAAAATCAGTTGTTGGATTTTGGGTAATGACTCGTGTCCTCCTTTCACCACGGTGCTGTAAGGTCCGCCGCTCCAATACGTTTCCTCGTTGAGTTGAATTCGTTCTTCTTTAACGCCCCCAAAAACCATGGCACCCAAGCGACCATTACCTACGGGCAAGGCGTCTTCCCAGGCAGCGGCAGGTTTGGTATACCATAATACATTGGCGGGGTCAAAGGATTTGCCGTCAATTACTTCCGCAGTGACTACCTTTACCGGCTGATCTTGAGCATACGAGTAAACTACGGTAAACGAAACGAGAAAGAGAAGAATTGGGATTCTCATGGGCGAATGAATTTTGCTAGTGTAAACCAATTGAAGAAGTTGCTTACCTTAAGACCCTATTCCAGTACTTCATCATCGTTTGGCGTAAATGATACGAGGTATTTTCCCGTTCATAGATACCGTGTGCCCGCATGGGGTACGACATCATATCAAATAATTTATTGTGTTTAATTAACTCATTAGCAAGTCTTTCAAAGTTTTGATAGTGTACATTATCATCCGCTGTACCGTGAATAATCATTAGATCACCTTCCAGCTTACGAGCGTGCGTAATGGGCGAACCTTCGATGTAATTGGCCTCATTATCTGCCAAAAGACCCATGTAGCGTTCTTGGTAGATATTATCGTAAAGTCGTTGATCCGATACGAAAGATACTGCCAGTCCTGACTTATAGATTCCGGGATAGCGAAAAAGGCAATTCATGGTCATCTGACCTCCACCACTCCACCCCCACATCCCGATTCGTTCGGTGTCGATAAAATCATAGTTTTTGAACAGCACCTTGGCCGCCGCCGCCTGATCTTTGGCGGCCAAAATACCAATCTGCCCATAAATCGACTTTCTAAAATCCCGACCCCTCGGCGTTTTTGTGCCTCTGTTATCAATACTCACCACAATAAATCCCTGCTGCGAAAGGTATTGATGCCACAGGTCACCACCTTGCCAGGCATCTTGCACCGTAGCACCCGCCGGCTCACCGTACACGTAAAAAATGAGCGGATACTTTTTGTTCGGGTCAAAATTGGCGGGTTTTATCAGCCAGGAATCAAGGACGACTTCCCCAATATCTAATTTGATAAACTCCTTAGTATTTAACTGTAAGGCCTTCACTTTATTGGCTAGTTCATGGTTGTCGACCAAAACGCGAATCGGTTGGTGCGATTGAAGATCAATGAGTGAAATATACGGCGGGGTCGTTGTGTTCTGAAAGGTCTGGATGGCATATTTTGCATCGGCAGAAATTTGATACTCGTGTTGCCCCGATTGATTGGCTGGGCTAACCCGCTCGTGGAGGCTACTTCCATCTAATTTGCTACGGTAAAGGTAGCGTTGCGTAAAGTTTTCGGGAGATGCAATATAGTACACATAACCGCTTACGGGATCAATGCAGTTAATTCGGACTACGTCAATTTCTCCTTTTGTGATGGTCGTAAAGTCTTTTCCATCCCGAGAGACCCGATATAGATTCAGCCAGCCATCTTTTTCACTCGTCCACGTAAAATACTGCTCATTTTCCAGCCAGATAATGTTGTCATGAATATCAAGGAATGCTTCGTCACGATCAATAAAAAGTTCTTTCAATTTCATTGTAATAGCGTTGCCCACCCAAACCGTATTTTGATTTTGCTTCCGGTTGAGTTGCTGAATCATCACTTCGTTAGAGTTGGGTATAAAATCCATCCGAGCGAGGTAATTGTTGGTTGGGTCACCGGGCACAGAAAACCACTTAGTGGCCCCGCCAGTAGCCGCTACGACCCCTACTTTTACATTGGAGTTGGCCGTTCCTACTTTCGGGTACGGAAGCGGTATGGGCTGCGAATAAATGGAATCAACATTATTGATGAGGTAGAACGTACCTATGTTTTTGGTATTGGATTGCCAATAAGCAATTTTGCTCCCGTCGGGACTCCACCGGAACCCGTCACGACAACCCAATTCTTCTTCGTAAACCCAGTCGAAGGTTCCGTTAATGATAGACTCGCTGCCGTCGGAGGTAATTTTAGTTATTTTACCCGAAGTAATGTTTTCTACGTAAATATTATTCTTGCTGACATACCCCACTCTATCCGCAGTTGGCGAAAACTTGGCGAACATCATGGTGGTGCGTTCCACCGACTTTCCGAGTTGAGTTAGTATGCCCGATTTTAGATCCAAAACCCAGTAGTCTCCCCGGGTATTATACCGCCACACCTTTTTGGTATTCGTAAAGATGAGCAGCTTGGAGTCGTCGGCAGACCATTCATAACTCTCGATCGGAAGTGGTCTGGTTTTGCCCGTCGGAATCAGCTTATCAGCCGGAACGATTATAGTTCTATCACCGGAAATTGCTTCGTATCTGACTATATCTTCACCGCCAATCCCTGTATTTTTCTCTAAGGTAGAATAGCCTTTATTATCCTTCATCCACCTTACTGGCCCAAATCTTTCGGCACTATAGGTGTCATTGCGATAGATATCTTCCAGCTCGAGAGCGGTTTGAGCAAACGTTGGGCACGAAAACAAAAAACAAGTTAAGAGGAGCACGATCTTTGGATGAGTCATAAATACAAAGTGGGTTGCGGTGAAAAATCTAAGATAGCAATAAACACGGGGATCTTTGGTAATTTCCTCCGCTTCCGCTGGGACTGAGTGTATAGCCCCTTTTGCCGATAGGGATGTTCCCAATGGCCATACCCCTTACAAACGGAGATATTGGGAATTTTTCAGAATCAATTGATTCCTCAGGACTTACCAATATTTGAGGTAGGATTCAACCAAATTCGACAGGCTCCTTTCCTGAGTGGCGGCGTACTCTTTCGCTTTTTTAATTACATCTTTGTCGAGGGTTAGGGTTAGCTTGGATTTCATGGTGATTTTGGGAAATATTGGATTTCTTTATGGAATTATCCTGCCTATCGCGTCACAGACGCCAGGTGATGTGCGCCCCGATTGCAAATCAGGGCGAGCGGATACCTTTCTGTGAAGGTGCAGTCACAGGCTACGGGCTATGTTTGGCCGCCAGATGCAATCTGGCGGCAGCGGGGGGCCATTAGATGCAATATGGCGGTAACGGGGAATGCCGGTTTCTTTCATTGATCTAAGCCTTACGTTTTCATTTGTGTTTTTCAAGCAAGTACTCCCGATAAGCGGTTTTATAACCAAAATTGGGCGGAAGTAAGTTTCCCTTAACCATGCTCCTCACAAACGGTGTTATCGGGATTTTCTCATAATCTATGTATTCCTCACGACTCACCAGTAATTTGAGGTAAGATTCTACCAAACTTGACAGGCTCGTTTTCTGAATGGTGGCGTACTCTTTCGCTATTTTGATTAAATCCTTGTCAAGTGTTAGGGTTAGGCTGGATTTCATAGCGATTTTGGACTGATAGCGGAGTACTTGATGGAATTATCATAACCTGTCGCGTCGCAGACGCTAGGTGAGGTGCGCCCCGATTACAAATCAGGGCGAGCGGGGGGGGGGGAATCTGTGCCGACGGGGATTTGGCTTGGCTGTGTGGGGTACCTTGCGGTGAAGGTGTAGTCGGAGAGTGCGGGCTATTTTTGCCCATCCGATGCAATCGGGCAGCAGCGGGGGCGCACTTGGCATATCAAACTTAACAAATCACGATCAACCTTGAACGACTCAGTTGAATGACGTCATTTTCTTTCAAAAGGGAAGTAATCAGTTCGAGGTTGGCTGCGAAAAGATCAAGAAGTTGAGCATTGGAGCAGTTTCCAACAGTTAGAAAGAGCAATTTGAAAGGCTCCTTTCTACTAAAAAAGCTATTGTAGAAGTCTGAATCCTTGCTGATTACTACTCGCTTTTCTGTGAGTGAAATAGAATTGATTTGGACATCGAACGTTCGATTTTGATCAGCCAAATCCAATGTGTGGACTGCGTCAAAACCTTCCGAACGTAAATAGTGAGCCAATCGCCGGGGCAACTGTGCATCGACGAGGAATTTCATGCGACCAGGTTGAGCGGATAGCTACCTCTCGTACGCGTGAGCCGAGCCGCGAATAGCAGACACGCCCATAAATCATCCTGCTCCAGGTCTTCGTAGTCGTCCAAAATTTCCTGATGCGTCATGCCGGAAGCCATCAGTTCCAGTATATTCTCAACCGGGTAGCGTAAGTTGCGAATAACGGGCTTGCCGTGGCAAATGGCTGGGTTGAGGGTTATTCTTTGGAGTAGGTCGCTGGTTTCTTTCATCGCTTTAATTCTGATATTTTCACTTGTGCTTTGATTTTATGCTCCTTGATATAATCATCCTGCCTGTCGCGTCGCGTTACAGACGCTAGGTGAGGTGTGCTCCGATTAAAAATCAGGGCGAGCGGGGGGCAACCAGTTTTTTCAAATCGGCGTAAAATTTATCCATTTCAGTCTCTACCAAATAGGGCGAAGCCGCCACGTATTCTATCCGGCCGTCAGAGGTGGTAACATACATGTTGCCAGTGCGTACTTTCCCCTGCGTATGACCCGGCAAAATATGGGTGGTGATGATCCGGTGCGCTGTTTCGATATGTTCCTGAGTACAGAGGTTTGATTTTGCGTACAAATAAGCAGTATACAAGTCGTCAATCTTTTGGGTATAGTCAGGCGAGAATTCTATTCCAAACCGCTTGTGCTTCACGTAGCTATCCAGCTCAATGGCCTCGCCCTCGATCCTGGAAGAAAACACCGCCGCTACCGAGGTGTAGAAGCTGAATGAATCCGTAGAAAGCTCACTGTCTTGCAGTTGCTCATAGCATTGTAGAGCAGCCTCAGAGATAGTTTCGGAATATTTTTCCAGAAGATCGGGGGATAGAATATCAAACTTCATTTTGACCATGATTCAAATTTCAATCTTTGCGCTACTGTGTACTCAAGATCGGCAAGAGCAGTGATCATGATTACTTAAATGATGATATTGGCCCAGCCCCAATAGGTTAGGCTTTTATAATGGTATAGGCCAAATCCCAGCGATAAAAAGCAGTAAAAGAGATTCAGAATAGCAATTCCTTTCAGAAAACGCGTCGTGCTTTTGCCCGTATTCAAGTAACAATACAAATCATACAACCCAAACAAGCACGGGAACAAGGCAAGTACATACAAGGTTGGAAGGGTATCCCAAAAACTTTCACAAATCTGACCAACACAACACTCAATAAAAGGGCTAATACTATTGCCCCAAACCCATCCGTCAGAAACAATCTTCTGGGATTTTCCTTGACCCATTCTATCAATCTTTCAGCTGTCATGAATGTTTTTGAGATGCATAGGGGCGATCTATACCTCACCCCAGTGGCGATACAATATAGGGATGATTTTGCTTTACATAGGTATACAGCGGAAAGCACGATTGCAGATCAGGGTGAGCGGATAACTTTGCTTGGGCTACCCAGAAAATCACTGATTTCAACCGCCTTACTTCAATCGAATAATCTGCTCGTCGTAATATTCTACCGTTTTAATCACCGAAGGCAGATTGCTCGGCCTATCTTCGGCATCCCGTTCAATGTAGATAGAACCCGAGAACTTCTGGTCTTTTAATTCCTGAAAGATGGCAAGGAAATCAATTACCCCTGTACCTACGGGTACATCCTTTAATTTCGGATCATTATAGGCGGCAATATCTTTTAGGTGTACCCCAATAATATGCCCTTTCAATTTTTTTACGGCATCCAGGGGATTAATGCCGCTCTTGGGCCAATGGCCCAGGTCGGCGCAAGCCCCAAAGTTGGAGTGATCTTTCACGGCGGCTAGTACTGAATCCGGATGCCAGTAGGCACTCGTGCCTTTCCAATGCTCATGAATAGCCACTTTCATACCATCTACCCCGGCCAGGCTATCCACCTCATCCCACATCGTTACCGGCGGCTCGGCGGTGACGAATTTTGCGCCCAGTTGTTTCGCAATCTCAAATTGATCTTTCCAGCCTTGAACCGTTGCATCTCCTGCAATATACACGGATTCTGCTTGAAGGTTCTTCTGATCCATCAGGGTTTTGAGTTGGGCAATTCCGGCTGGTGAAAGTTGCGAGATTGTGGAGTCTTTCTGGGCAGGACCGGCTTTGTGAAAGGTATTGGGCTCAATGTACGTCAGGCCTGCACTGTCTACTTTATCTAGGGCCTCCGGAAAATTGAACGTATGGAAGGTCCATAAGGCTACGCCAAATTTCCAGTCTTTGGTAACATCCCCCGTACTAGCGGTGGCACTTTCGGCGGTGTTGTTGGTGGTATCCCTGCTCGTACAGGGAACTATACCCAACAGGCACAGGAAATAGGCATACAAACGTGTTTTCATAGGATTGGCTTTACGTTAATGGGGGTACTTATCCCACTAAAAGCCTGGAACTGGGCGCTTCTAATGAAAGCTGGGAAATTAGTGGGATTGGGTTAGGAAGAAAATTTTTAGTTGAAGAGTAACTGGAAAAAATTCTGAATCACCATTGCCTTTCTTCATCAAGGTACTGGTCAATAATATCAACACTTTTCCAGATATCACTACCCAAGCCAGAAAGTGCGGTCAGGCGCACCGAAGGGGGCTTTTGAGACTCTGAACTTTTGAGTAGATGGGCCATACGCTGAAGCAGCGTTAGCTGATCCTCTTTGTCGAGCCGCTTTACCTGAGAAAGAATGTCGTTGATGTTTGCTGATGTTGCCATAAAATCTAGGATTATACAGAAAAGTCCTACACGGGTTACCGCTGTTGTGCGGTACAGAGGTTAAAACCTCCTTGCCTACAAGCTACTCTATTTTCAGCTCCACTAGATCAAACTGTCCAATAAAATTATAATCCTTCATCTATGCATAAGGTACCCTGCTTATTGCATAAAATAACCAGCAACGGAGGGACTGAAATGGAGACGTTATGCTTCTCGCATCACAGACGCTAGTAGATAGTGCCCTGATTGCAAATCTGGGCGAGCGGGATATAGCTGGAAATATATGAGAATATTTTGTTGAAAATCAGGTACTTGTACAAGGCCTGTGAGACACAGGCCACGGAATAGACAAAAAATACTTCATTTGGAAGCTGAAAGACGAACTAAAAAAAGCACTTGAAGAAATTAATCTAACAGGCGAACAACAGTTTTCAGAAGAAATACCGACAGAATTTCAAGAGATTTTAATTGAAGGAGCGAAAAGAACAATAACTGAAAATTCATACGAACGAAATAATAGAGCAAGGCAATTATGTATCAGACATTATGGGCTAAAATTCCAAGTTTGCGACTTTGACTTTGAAAACACTTATGGCGAAATTGGTAAAGACTTTATTCACGTTCACTATTTGACAAAAGTGGCAGACATAAAAGGAAAATATGAAGTTGACCCAATTAAGCATTTAAGACCTGTTTGCCCTAACTGTCACGCTATGCTGCATAGACAAGAACCACCATTTACAATAGAAGAATTGAAAGAAAAACTAAACAAATGACGACTGAAACAGGGTATTTGATTTTATATTGGAAAGCCCTTTTCAAATGAATCTAAAAAGGGCTTTTTTTGACACCGAATTGATGCGGCTACTTAATGACGAAACCTTTGATTCTTAAGACTGCAAAAGTAGAATCAGTATTCATTTCTAATATAATTAATTTTTCTACCTGCCCTTCATCAACTGGCTTGAACACAACATTTACGAAACCTTTTTCATTTGGTGGGATTGATTCGCGATTCCACGAAGGCACAGTACAGCCACAACTAGCACTTACTTCATTAAGTATCAAATCAGTAGAACCCAAGTTGACAATAGAAAACTTGTGTTCTATACTATCTGTCATACTAATTTCACCGAAGTCATAGACTTTTTCTGGCAAATTAACAATTGCGTGTTCACTCTTAAAATCTTTTTCAGCAGTACATGAGATAAGAATAACAGTAAAAAACAAAAAAATGGTGCTTTTCATTACTTCTTTTTAAATTCATTAATTAGGTCAACAGGATTGTACACGAGAGGCACCATTGAGGTATTAAGCGGTCCATTGAATCTCACATAATTATTACCATCAATAATTATAAGCTTAGGATAAACTTCGACCTTAAAAAACCCATCAAACGTTGCATCGCTAAATAAATTAATGAATTTATAATCTACCATTTCAGCAGCTACTTTTTTAACTTTATCGAAATCTTCCTGAGGTAATCTCACATTTATTGAATAAAACTTAACCGTACTATCTTGTTCAAACTTTAAAGCAAGCTTTTCATGCTCTGGGAATTTCTTAAAGCATTCGACGCAACTAGTATTCCAAGAATCTATTACTTTAATCTTTCTAGGATCCTTGAATTCAAGTAATAAACGCAACGGTCGTTTAAAAAAGCCCGGCAGCCCTGATTTGGGCCATGGCCCAAATCAGGGCTGCCGGGCGGCGTCAGAAAACTT
>JBDNFP010000326.1:0-9694 GCA_041689775.1 Spirosomataceae bacterium | reverse complement strand
CCGAAATAAAGATATACCAATAAGATGAAAGAACAGCGCTTAAGTTGATTTGACGTCCATTCAGCATTATATAATTACTAACGTTAAGGAATTAACCAATTATTAATCAACGCTCTAATTAATCATTATGTAATTAATAATAAGCCAAAAAAAGCGAATACTAAGATTGTATAATTCAAGGAAGGTTAACTTTTTAAAGTATTTTAATAAAATTTTATGACAAAAAAATAATACTTTTTTGAGACGTTGTGTGAACCTAATGCATGATTTGGAAGTTCACTTTTGGTAAAACAGTTTACAACTTAATTTTTTTCTATGGGACAAAATGTACGTTTGATGGCCCGATGGGCTGTAAGTCTGCTGCTTATTGTGGGTAGCATTGTTGCTCAGGCACAAGATCGACGCGTCACGGGCAAGGTTACGACGGGAACGGATGGCATGGGCTTACCAGGTGCCAATGTGCAGGTGAAGGGTACAACCCTGGGAACAGTTACTAATGCAAATGGTAGCTTTGAGCTAAACGTGAGAGGGAATAATGATGTATTAGTCATTTCCTCTATTGGTTATGTAAAAAAGGAAATTACGGTGGGTAGTCAGTCCATTATCAATGTACCCCTCGAAGATGATATCAAAAGCTTGAGCGAGGTAATCGTAACTGGCTATGGTACGCAATCAAAGAGAGATATTACCGGAGCGGTAGCGATTATCAACACAGAACAGCTGCTCTCCGTACCGGCTACTAACCTGGCACAAGCTATGCAAGGCCGCGTTGCGGGGGTTACGGTTGGGAACGACAACTCTCCTGGTGGTGGTGTAATGGTTCGTATCCGTGGATTTGGTACGATCAACGATAACTCTCCCTTGTATGTTATTGACGGTACTCCAACCAAGGAAAACCTTAATACCTTAAACCTGAACGATATTGAGTCGATGCAGGTATTGAAGGATGCCTCAGCGGCTTCGATTTATGGTTCACGAGCGGCCAACGGCGTAGTAATTATTACTACCAAGAAGGGTAAAGCTGGTAAGCCTAAGCTGACGTATGATGCTTACTACGGACAACAAAGAGCAAATCGTTTCCTTGATCTGTTGAATACTCAGCAGTTTGCTGATCTTTTGTGGGAGTCACGTATCAACGCTCAAAACACTGCTAAACTGGTAGATGGAGCCTATCCAGCCGGGACTATAATTTCATACCCCAACATTGCCATGTTTGGTAACGGAACCACCCCGGTTATTCCGTTTTATGCCAACCCAGCCGGCAAAAAACAGGGTGAAGTAGACGAGGGAGCGTACAATTTTGATACCCGTAATTTGATTACCCGCGCTAACCAACAAGGTACTGATTGGTTTGACGCTATTTTTGAGTCAGCACCTATTCAGAACCATCAGATCGGAGTGTCAGGTGCTACCGAGGCTGCTCGTTACGCCATGTCGGCCAACATATTTGATCAGCAGGGTATCATGAAGAATACATATTTCAAGCGTTACTCACTACGTGCCAATACCGAATTCAACGTAAATAAGCGTTTTCGGGTAGGAGAGAACTTACAGGTAGCGTACGGTGAGCGCGTAGGACAGACCAACGGTAACCAAAGCGAAGGTAACCCTATTTCTTTTGCCTACCGTATTCCTCCCATTGTTCCTCGTTTTGACGTCAACGGCTACTTTGCGGGTGGAAACGGAACGGGTCTTGATAACTCTCGCAACCCCGAAGCAGAATTGTTCAGAAATAAAGACAACAAGCAGCAGGAGCTACGACTTTTCGGAAATGCTTACGCTGAGTTTGATATTTTGCCAAACCTAACCGCTAAAACGCAGTTTGGTGTAGATTACAATACCTACAACCTACGTAACTACCGCGCAAACGACCCGGAATCACCTGAAATGGTCGGTACCAACACGCTCCGTACCAATAATAACTTTGGCTTTACCTGGACTTGGTACAACACCCTTAACTACAACACTACGCTGGGCGACAAGCACCGGATCAACCTGATGGTAGGTACGGAGTCGATCAAAAGCTACAACGAATTCGTGTTTGGTGAGCGCTCAGGCTTTGCCGTTGATGAGCTGGCAAACCGCTACTTGAACGCCGGCAAAACCGTTGTCAGCAATGGCGGAGGTGGTAGAGAGTGGAAGCTCGCTTCGGAGTTTGCCCGGGCTAACTACTCGTACGATAACCGCTACTTGGTTGACTTCACCATACGTCGTGACCGTTCTTCTCGTTTCGCACCCGCGTTCCGTACGGCCTATTTTCCTTCTG
This sequence comes from Spirosomataceae bacterium, assembly GCA_041689775.1. Classification (GTDB taxonomy): domain Bacteria; phylum Bacteroidota; class Bacteroidia; order Cytophagales; family Spirosomataceae; genus JBDNFP01. Next base: position 7,428 of record JBDNFP010000326.1, on the reverse strand, counting down.
TTAGTGCAGGATGGGTACTTACTGAGGAGTCGTTCCTGAAAGGTACTTCTTCATGGTTGAGCTTCGCTAAGCTACGTATTGGTTACGGACAAACTGGCAACCAGGAAATTGGTAACTACAACGCCTTCTCGACGTATCTGTCAAACCCTGAAACATCTTTTTATGATTTGGCTGGTGCAAATACTTCTTCGCTGCAAGGATATGAGTTAGGCCAATTTGGTAACGCTAATGCTCGTTGGGAAACTACTACCTCTACCAACATTGGTCTGGACGCTACCTTCCTGGGTGGTAAACTGGAAGCTAACTTAGATTGGTTCACGCGTACTACCTCTAACATGCTATTTCCGGTGGAAGTACAGTTTACCCAAGGACGTGCCGTTAACCCTTTCCAGAACATAGGAGAGATGTCTAATAAGGGAGTAGAACTAGGCTTAAACTTTGCCGATAAGAAGGGCGATTTCAACTATTCAATCGGCGGAAATATCTCTACTTACCGCAACAACGTAGTGAAAACTACGGGTGACCCAAATGTACAGTACTTTGGATTTAGCACGCGCTTGGCCGCCGCCGCCGTGACTCAACAAGGCTACCCATTAGCTTCTTTCTTTGGCTACACCCTCGACGGAATCTTCCAGAATGACGCCGAAGGACGTGCTCACGCCGGACAATTTGTGGCAAACACCGACGCTGCCAAAGCAGCAAACCCGTTCAACAAGGCGGGATCTTTCAAGTTTCGTGATATCAACGAAGACGGTGTAATCAATGCCTCTGATCGTAGTGTTATTGGAAACCCCCACCCTGACTTCTCGTACGGTATCAACGCTAGCCTAGGATACAAGAATTTCCGGTTAGATTTGTTCGGGCAGGGTATACAAGGCAACGAGATATTCAACTATGTAAGGTACTTTACTGACTTCCCAACTTTTGGTGGCAACCGTAGCCTTCGGATGTACGAGAAGTCTTGGAGACCCGGTATGACCGACGCCGTACTACCTATTCCCCGTTCCAACGACGTAATCAGCTCACTTCCTTCTACGTACTATCTCGAAGATGGATCATATTTCCGTTTCAAGAATATTCAGTTGAACTACACCTTACCGAAGGCGATCTCTGATAAGTTGGGTATGGGTAGTGCCAAGGTATACGTGCAGGGCCAAAACTGGTTCACGTTCACAAAATACACTGGCTTAGATCCTGAAATCAACCTACGTAGTTCAAGTGCTTCGGGTCAGGACATTCACATGGGCTTTGACGAAGGTTCTTACCCGGCATCACGCGCTACGTTGGTTGGGTTAAGTGTAAGTTTTTAAGAAATAGCATCTTTGTTAATACATAATAGCAATAGAAAAAAATATGAAATCAATCATAAAACCAATCTCATTTGCGGCGGTACTGTTAGCAGGACTAACTACCTCCTGTAATGATAGCTTCCTCGATGTAGTGCCCTTAGGGGAATTAAGCGAGGCCACCCTTCGAAATAAGGCTGGGGTTGACTTGGTACTTACCGGTGCTTACTCCATCATGGACGGAGTAAACGTTGGTCCGGGCTTCTCAGACTGGCACGGTTCAGCCGACAACTGGGTATACGGCTCCGTGGCATCGGATGATGCCTACAAGGGTACTAACGCTGGTGATCAGCCCGAAATTTCGATCATCGAAACCTTCCAGCACACGCCTGACCTAAATCACTTCCGCGGTAAGTGGCAGGTTGTGTACGATGGTGTTGCCCGTTCAAACGATGTACTTCAATTGGTAGAAAAAGCAACGGATATGACTGCGGCTGAAAAAACTGCCGTGATTGCCCAAGCTCGCTTCCTGCGTGGACATTATCATTTTGAAGCAAAGAAGATGTTCAACATGGTACCTTACATCGATGAGAAAACCTACAACTCAAACGATGCGAACAGTACCAAACTCCCCAACGATAAGGACATATGGCCAAATATCGTAGAGGACCTGAAATTTGCTTATGACAACCTACCCAACCGTTGGGCTGGCTTTCCTGGCCGCGCTACCAAATGGGGTGCTGGGGCAACTTTGGCAAAAGCATACATGTTCCAAAGCAATTTTACTGCTGCTAAACCTATTTTGGAAGCAATTGTTAATAGCGGTCAGTTTCGGCTGATGGATAAATACCATGATAACCATCGTGCAGTTACTAACAATAATGCTGAATCTATACTTGAAGTACAGTTTTCGGTAAACGACGGAGCTAATATTTCCCGGAATGGAAACCGGGGTCATACACTAAACTACCCATACGGTGGTGGAGCGCTGACTACCTGCTGTGGATTTTTTCAGCCTACCCAAAACCTGGTGAATGCTCATAAAACAGACGCCAATGGTTTACCACAGTTGGACACCTTCAATAATGTAGATGTACCTGCTGAGAACTCAGTAAGCTACCAGGGCAACCTCGATCCACGCCTCGATTGGAGTGTAGGTCGTACGGGGGTACCCTACCTCGACTGGGGTATTCACAATATTGGGTATATCCGTGACCCTGCTTACGCGGGTCTTTATTCCCCCAAGAAGCAATCGCCTTACCGATCGGAAAACGGTTCTTTAACGTGGTCAAACAACCCTCGTCAGAATGCCAACAACTATCGTATCATCCGGTACTCACACGTTTTACTATGGTTGGCTGAGTGTGAAGTAGAAATTGGCGACTTGACCAAGGCACGTGGTTTTGTTAATCAGATTCGCCGCCGGGCAGCTAATCCCGATGGATTTGTGAAGTTTACCGATGGCAAACCAGCCGGAAACTACGTGGTAAAAGAATATACTGAGGCATGGACCGACAAGGCGGAAGCCCGTAAGGCTGTTCGTTTTGAGCACCGCCTTGAATTTGCCATGGAAGGTCACCGCTACTTCGATCTCGTTCGTTGGGGCATTATTGAACCAACTCTCAATGCCTACCTTGCCGTAGAAGAAACCAAACGGAGTTATTTGAGGGGGTCTCGTTTTGTAAAGGGCAAGCATGAGTACTTCCCTATTCCTAATCAGGAAATCCTGAACAGTCAGTTGAGTGGACAAGCCACTTTAAAGCAGAATCCAGGGTACTAATAAATTACCTGATAATTTTAAAATGAAAGGAGGGTTCGACTATAAACAGTCGGACCCTCCTTTTTTGGGGGGAAACAATTATTTTCAGAAGACTGTTGTATGAATAGCTGAACTAGTACTCTGAAACCCCTTATCATGTTAAAAAGCCCATCCTTTGTCGCAGTATTTTCAATAATCTATCTATTTGTTTTTATACTTATAGTGAGCTTGGGGTATGGCGACCCTGCCATGGCGATGTTTCTACTTTCTCCGATTCTAGTACTTTGGCTGGTGTATATTGTACTTCGCTACGGTGAGCCTTCTGGCCGGACCTTTGATGAGTACTTCTACGATGATGTAAATATCCGGGTTGATAAGCTCAGGAAATAGATTGAGGAGTACCTCCTCTACACTGTTTTTCTGTAAACTACCTCCACTTTCTCAATATCTTCGAAAGCCGGCACCAACTGATTCAACATGGTCTTTCGTATCAGCAGCACCAGCTTACAATCCATCTCAAATACCTGCTCCACTACTTCCAGATTGTTACTTTTCACCATCTTCATCACATCATTCATAGCCTCATAGGGGAAGAGGACTTCGTACTCATCACACACGTACTTGGTAACAACCGTAGCTTGGGCAATAGCCTCTTCAGTAGCGGTTTTATAGGCATTAATCAGACCGGGGACTCCCAGCAAGGAGCCACCAAAGTACCGTACTACCACTACAAGAATATTGGTCAAATCTTTGGAATAAAGTGTATTCAGAATAGGCCGCCCAGCTGAGCCCGATGGTTCACCGTCATCATTAGCCCGGTACTGATTCCGGTCAAGCCCCAACCGATACGCGTAGCAATGATGCACCGCTTTGGGATGCACTTCCCTGAGGATAGTCAATAAAGGTTTGGTATCCTCCTCGGAGTTAATCGGGTAAGCGTAGCCATAGAACTTACTCCCCCGATCCTTAAAGAACCCTTCGGCGGGTGCTTCAATAGTTTGATAGGAGTCGTCAAATAACATGTTGCGTCTTTTTTGTTTTTAACAGAAATATCGAATAGAGCAATGCTACCAACGCAAACCCTGCCATGACCCCAAACACGATGGGTAACCGGGCGATGGTGTTGGCAAAAATGAAGGCCGATAAATACGCTCCTATGCCGATACCCGCTTCCATCGAAATATACATCGTAGCCATTGCTCTTCCCCGGCTATTTTCGTTGCTGAGGTCCACCGTCCAGGCCGTTAAAATCGGAGAAAGTATCCCGGTAGCAAACCCAAAGAATACGGCTCCGGTAAAAAACAGTACCATCGAAGTGGCAAACCCAGTACAAAGCATGGCAATAATGAGATTGATACAACCTACCACCACCACCTCTACCCGGCCGTAACGATCAGAAATTTTACCCGCCACCAACCGGATAATTAGTGACGTGAGTGTGTATACTAAAAAGAACAATCCGTGATTTCGTAGCCCAAGGTGGTCGCTAAAATCCGGGATTACGGTCAGTACGGCTCCGAAGCTGAAATACGTCAAAAATACTACTAATGCCGGTGGTAGTACCCGGGGCTCAAATATATCCTGGCGTGTGATCTTAAACGCCTCCCAAGTAAGACGGGTTGGTTTGGGAAGGGTTTCTTTCATATTGAGTAGAATAGCAATCGAAAGGAAAGCCATAAAAGACGAAGAATAGAACATGGCGTTTATCGAAAACACCTGCGCTATCCAGCTACCAATTGCCGGCCCTAACGCAGCCCCGACACTGACACTCATACCGTACACTCCGAGTGCCTCGCCCCGCCGATTGGCCGGTACGATGTCAGCAATATAGGCCGCGGTACCGGTGGGTTTAAAACCCGTTGAAAAACCATGCCCCAGCCGTAACAGTAGAAACGGAACAACCGTAATGAAGACAGGATATAAAAAACCACACGTAAAACAGACCAAAGATCCAAAGGCCATGACGGGTATCCGTCCAACACGATCGGTTAGGCGGCCGCTAAATGGCCTTGAAAGGCCCGCCGTAAGCGTAAACAAGCTAATGATAAACCCCTTGTATTCGGCGCCTCCCATACTCGTAAGGTAGGCGGGAAGCTCCGGAATGAGCATATTAAAGCTGGCGAAAAATAGGAAGGAACTGAGACTTAGAAGCCAGAACTGAAGGGTAAAGATACTGGGAGAAGCGTTTTTTTGCATCGCACAAAGGTAGCGAGGATTTCGGGGAAGTTGAAGTAATTAATCAGGCTACGTACTGACCAGATCTTTCGCAAAGTTGGCAAATGATTTCACCGTATAGTCTGACTGCACCCGCTGATTGAGCAGCATAAATCCTGGTTGGGTCAGGTCGTTCACGACTTCGATGAGTCGTTGCTCGGAAGTAATGGCATTTTGCGGAGCCAAATCAATCAAGTGGCGGTCGTTTTGGTACTGATGAATGAAATTATACAGACTCAGCCCTTGCTGAGTAGTATATCCCATATCAATAATGAACGAAGGTGTACTGGTAAAACAGGCTTCCAGGCCCATGGTAGTTCCCAAATGAAAGAAGGCTTCGGCGTTTTCTATTTTCTCGAACTTCTCCATAATATTAATCTCTTTAACGGAAAGGTCAAGATTACGGTAGCCATCGTCAATGACAACATTCGATAATCGCCTAATAGGATCGTACAGCACCCAATTGGCCTGTACCGGATAGGGACGCACCACAAGGCGCAGATCAGGGCGAGTAGTAGCCAACACCTTACTGACCAGCTCAATTACTCTAACTTCATCCGGAACAAGATCGGCGGTACCGATAGCGCAGCCAAAATAGACATACTCAAAATCATACAAACGGGATATTCCCTTCGCATAGTTTCGATAATACTCCTCAATGTATCCAAATTGACTAGCCCCCGTTACCTGAACCTGATGAACCGGGATATTCTGTAATGAACTGACATCCCTGCCTAATGCCTCATTCCATACGAGGTAACGAGCCCGTCTGGAAAAACAAGTATGCTTGCAGGGATGATCCCAACTATACACGTACACGTGTACTTTGGGATGCCCCGCTCTCATCAAACGTGCAAGCAGGTAGTCATCAGCAATGGCGGTAAAAAAGAAAAATTGGTCAATGTCGTCAATCTGGGTTTGCTGACTTAGTTGAAGGCCATTCAGATAGGTATCATACGAAATAATCTTGGGTAACCTCCTCACCCAATTTAGAATCCGATAGTTCTTTTTCCGCTGGGCAGGATTACGGGTTACGGAGGCTTTAAATAGTTCCATCAGAAAAAAGTTCTCGCTGCTTCGTGGGATAGCCCGAAACAGCAGGTATAACCGCTCCCAGAAAGAATTCCACCAAGTAGGTTTCTTTTCGTCGATGGTCCGAAAGTCCACGCCAGAAGGCAAATGTTGGCGGATTTGATCTGCTTCGTGAGCTTTCCCGAATACTATAACCTCTTGCCTGCTAACAACCTCGGCAATTACCCGACGAACATCATTACGAAAATCAAAAAAAGAAACAACGAAAGCTATTTTCATATGTCAGGCCCTTGACTACTTAAAAGAAAAACCATAAAAAAGTCCTTTCTCGATCGACCGGGAAAGGACTTTTTTATGGTGTATGATTCATTATTTATCCAAAGCCATTACAATATCGTTAATCGTTTTTTCAATACGATCCCACCCTTCCTGAGTTTGCAGATTTACATCCATCATTTTGTCGCGGTAATCAGCCGAAACTGTCAGGTGATAGATACCGCTTAAAAGTACCGCTACCAAAGCGTCGGTATCGGGGTAATTGGGTAAGGAACCTACCTTTTCTATCATTCTGCTCCCTACGTCATTCCGGGCATCCGACAGTACGGGTTTACCAGCTCCGATTTCCCAACGAATAAGATCACGGGTTGCTTTGCGTTCGCGGAGATCTTTCATACTCGTCGTCAAGATCTGCGCCCACACCTTAGCCCGATCTTCGGGGGCAGTAGGTGGCAAGTTATCAATGTATTCATGACTCGAAGTAGAAGTATATTGTCCGGTCTTGACGTACTGCTCCATAAGTCCATCCACACCACCAAAATAGCGGTATATTAGTACCTTATTTACGCCAGCCTGTCTGGCAATTAGGTTTACGCCTACTTTCTCTGTGCCGTACTGCTCAATTACTTCTCCTACGGCTTTTAGGATTTTACCTTTGGTTCGCTCTCTGTCGCGTTTCTTAACTTTTGCTTGTGTAGTGGTCATTTTTAAAAGAAATTTTAGTCAGTGTATAGGATTTAGTTAATAGTACTCATTGGCCTTACTATATCTAGCAGGAATATAGCAAGGCAGGCATCATACAATATAAAAATTAGAAAATGTGTTGGAATTCACCAGCGCGATAATACCTTGACTTACTAT
>JBDNFP010000325.1:0-15039 GCA_041689775.1 Spirosomataceae bacterium | reverse complement strand
CGTGGCTCTGAGTCTCCTCAAAACGTGCGGTAACACTCGTTTGTGCTACCCTTGCCCCTGATTGGGAGTGCAAAAGTGAGACCTTTTTCCGGACTACACAAGCACCAACCGAAAAAAAACGATTATTTTTCACGATTATTTATAACTATTTGAAATTCAGGGGAAGTGATTCGGAATATAATTTGTCAAAAGAGATCATTGGCTTTAAAATATTCTAAAACGTGCATTTTCAATAGTAACTCCTGTGATAAAAGATCTCCATGCGGGAGTGGTTGGACTAATTCCCAATGCGGCCAACCATCAGCGTCCACCCCCTGAAACTCATAATAGCCCGACATACCTAGTACAGTACAGATTCCTATGTGCATGAGATCCTGCTTTTGCTCCTTTGTAAAGTGTAAGGCTCCTTTGCCTAGCTCCTGCACTCCTATAAGGAAAAGTACACTATTAAGATCAGTGGGTTTTTTACCAACAAGTGTTTTGAGTTTTTCTAGAAGGTTATTCCATTGTTTGGGAAGTGGAAGATCGTGCTCGATAGTACTCATGATAGTTCAGGGGTCGAAAGTGCTTCCCAATATTCGAAAGCACGACGTAAGTGAGGTATTACTATGGTACCGCCAATGAGCGTTGCAATTGAAAATACTTCCTGTACTTGCTGATCAGTCACGCTCAATTCTTTACATTTACCTAAGTGATACTTTACACAATCGTCGCAGCGTAATACCATAGAGCAGGCAAGCCCGATCATTTCCTTGGTAACGAGGTCAATTGTACCTGGCGCGTAGGTATTGGTGTCTAGATTAAAAATACGTTTGAGAATAAGGTTGTCACCCCCCAATATTTTCTCATTCATGCGGGTACGGTACTCATTAAAGTCTTCTACGTGATTCATAAAAAGAGGTCATGTTTATATGCAACTGCAATAACGGAAACAATCTACAAAGAGTTTTCATGAGAATGGATCTATCAGACTATTGGAATGATTTTGTGGATATGCTTTTTCCCCGCAACTGCGCGGCTTGTGAAAATGCACTATTGGGGAGTGAACAACTACTATGCACAGACTGCCGTATAAGCCTGCCCCGAATGGAATCAGACAGTGCCATCAAGGCGTCTTTGCCGGGTAAATTTATAGGGTATCAGGAAGTGCAGGGGGTCATTGCTTATTTGGCCTTTACAAAAAAAGGTAAGGTTCAAAACCTGCTTCATGCTTTAAAGTACGGTGGGCAAAAGGAAGTTGGTGTCCTACTGGGTAAAATGATGGCCCGCGAGTTAGTGGAAGAAGGTATTTTTCCATCAGCTGACCTGATCGTCAGTGTCCCGCTACACGACCGAAAACAAAAAGAAAGGGGCTATAACCAAAGCGATGTATTTGCCGAGGGGCTTTCCTTGGTAACGGGTATACCGTGGTCTGGAACAATGCTGGTTCGTACGCGGTATACTGTTTCTCAAACCGGAAAGACAAAATCAGAAAGACGTAATAATGTAAAAGGGATTTTCGAACTAGTTGGGATTACTTCACCTGCCGGTAAGGCGGTTATTCTGGTCGATGATATTTTGACTACTGGCGCTACACTGGAAGCTTGCCTGGAAGTACTAATTGATGCGGGCTGTACTAAGGTCTATATACTAACAATAGCCGCGGCTCAGTAGTGAGCGCGTGGCTATTGTTGGTACACAAGGAAATAATTAACGATGACGTCCGGTTGAAATCATCGCACAACGGAAACCAACGGTTGCGGTTGACGAGTCCTGATCCATGAATCGGCGAGTACCAGGAGATAGCCAATAGGCAACATCAGACCATGACCCACCTTTATACACTCTGATTTTATCGTTTATTAAAGAGTTGCTGTTTTTAGAGTCGTAGTTTTTGGCCTCATCCATGTAGCCATCACGACGTAGAGAATTCAAATCATTGAAGTCCATGTAAGACAATGGACGGTATACGTCTTGTACCCACTCATTTACGTTTCCGGCCATATCATATAAACCATTATCATTGGCAGGATACAGGCGAATTTCTGCAGTAATGATGGCACCGTCGTTGGCTTTGCCAGCGATACCGGCGTAGTCTCCACGGCCCCGCTTGAAGTTAGCGAGCATAGTACCCTGATTACGACCACGTGGTTGACGTAGTGTGGATCCATCCCATGGATAAATACGTTGGTTAGATTGATTCTCGTCGGCGTACTGCGTACCAATCATTCCTTTGGCAGCGTATTCCCACTCAGCCTCGGTTGGTAGGCGGTAGTTGGGTAGTACGTACCCACTTTCAACAGATAGTGATCCGGAGGGCGCAGAAGTAGATGCTACTTCGGCTTGGGCTGCTTTCTTTTTCTTTCCTCCCAGAGAAAACCCTTTTTTACCACCTGAAGACGCTTGTGGCGACATGGTAATATTGACAGCATTGGTACGCCAAGTACTATAATCAGTTGCCTGACCCCATGAAACACCTACCACCGGATAAAACCGGAAGCCGGGGTGACGCAGGTACATCGTTACGTACGAGTCATTAAATGATAAAGGGTTAAACCAAACATTTGTATCGGGTAGGGCGCGGCGATAATACTCTTCGGAAGAGTCACGCATGACAGCATCGAGGTATTCCAGGTAGTGAATGTTAGCTACCTCGGTTTCGTCCATGTAAAAAGACTGAATACTGACAGTCCGCTCCAAGTTATCGCGGGTACCCATTACATCCTCTTCCAGAGAACCCATCGTGAAACGCCCCCCTTCGATAAACACCAGGCCAGGTCCGGCCGGCAAGGCTTTGTACTGTTTCACCTTGAATCCATCTCCTTGACCATCTTTGGTGCTGTAACTCAATCCGGTTTTGGAACTAGTCTTACCAGGTTTAAGGCTCGTTGGTCCTTTTTGTTTACACGAACTTGCTACCACGAGTACTATAAGTACCAGTGCCAGCGATCGAATACCAATACTACGCATGCAAATCATTGCTTTTAAGTGGCTTAATTAATAGTATTTCTTTTGAAATGCGGGTCGCAAAGATAGAATAGCTTTCCAAATTTACATGAATAAACCTCTATCTATTCAACTCTTCCAGAATGCTTTGGGCTTCACTAAGGGTTTTGACCTCGTAGCAGGTAAGGGTTAATTTACCTTTACTATCCTTTAAAGCAGTCCGTTTGGGGTATTTTTGTATGTATTCAATTACTTTGCCAAATTTAGGCGACTGAAAGAATTTATCGCTTTCGGAAGAAACGAAGTATCCTTTCATGGTATTGTTTTTTAACGTTAATTTTTCAAAATGAAGCATTTCGGCATAGAGTCGGATACGTACCGTTGTCAGAAGATTCTGAACTTCAATGGGTAAGGTTCCAAACCGATCGGAGAGTTCTGTATTAAATGCCGTAAGTTCTTCTTTACTTTTTACATTGTCCAGACGAGTATATAACGACAACCTTTCGGAAATATTCTTTACGTAGGCTTCCGGAATCAGCGTAGCGAGGTCCGTTTCGATCTGACAGTCGGGTAAAAGGTCTTTGGTAATATTCAAAGTACTGGCAAACAAATCCTTAAATTCGTTTTCTTTTAATTCCTTCACGGCCTCATCGAGCATCTTGTGGTAGAGCTCATAGCCAAGGTCATTGACGAAGCCACTCTGCTCGGCTCCCAGTAAATTTCCAGCTCCCCGGATATCCAGGTCACGCATAGCTACTTTAAAACCGTCGCCCAGTTCCGAAAACTCTTCCAAGATCTGTAAACGCTTACGAGCATCGTTGGATAGTACCGATACGGGAGGGGTCAACAAATAGCAAAATGCTTTCCGGTTAGAGCGCCCCACCCGTCCGCGCATCTGATGTAAATCAGAAAGGCCAAACATTTGGGCGGAATTAATCATAATGGTGTTGGCATTGGGGATGTCAATACCCGATTCAATAATATTGGTTGATACCAGGATATCATACTCCCCTTCAATAAAGCGGAGCATGACCCGTTCGAGACGTTCACCTTCCATCTGACCATGGGCTACCCCAATACGGGCTTCGGGTACAAGGCGTAATATAATGTTGGCAATCGACTCAATGTCACTCACCCGGTTGTGAACAAAAAATACCTGACCTCCCCGGTTGAGCTCGAAGCTCAGGGCGTCACGGATAATCTCCTCGCTGAACGTCAACACTTCGGTGGTTACCGGTTGCCGGTTGGGAGGCGGAGTTGCGATGACGGATAAGTCGCGGGCTCCCATGAGAGAGAAGTGAAGAGTGCGAGGAATGGGGGTGGCAGTAAGTGTAAGTACATCTACGTTGACACGCATCTCCTTTAGGCGATCTTTTGCTTTTACCCCAAACTTTTGCTCTTCGTCTACAACTAATAGTCCAAGGTCTCTGAAGTGAACGTCTTTATTAAGGATACGATGGGTACCAATAAGGATATCAATTTTTCCATCGGCGACTTCTTTTAAGGTAGCCTTAATGTCTTTCGTCGTTTTGAAGCGATTAATGTAGCCCATCCGAACCGGAAAATCTTCCAGTCGCTCGCAGAAAGTCTTATAATGCTGCATAGCCAGAATGGTGGTAGGTACCAACACGGCTACCTGCTTACTATCACTAACTGCCTTGAAAGCGGCCCGGATGGCTACCTCGGTTTTTCCAAAACCAACATCACCACACACCAGACGATCCATCGGGTGGCTTTTCTCCATGTCGTCTTTCACGTCGCCGGTAGCTTTGGCTTGATCGGGAGTATCTTCGTATAAAAAGGAAGATTCTAACTCGGCCTGCATGTAGGTGTCAGGGGTAAAGGCAAACCCCGGCGCGGCACGCCGCTTGGCGTAGAGGGCTATCAGCTCGTGGGCAATATCTTTGAGCTGCTTTTTTACCTTAGATTTTTTGTTCTCCCAGTCGCCGGAACCCAGCTTACTCATAGCCGGAGGAGTACCTTCTTTACCGGTATACTTGGCTATTTTGTGCAGGTTGTGTACCGAAACGTAGAGCAGATCGTTGTCGCGGTAGACCAGGCGTACGGCTTCCTGCTGTTGTCCGTTGACTTCCTGCTTTTCCATTCCGGCAAAGCGTCCGATTCCGTAATCTACGTGCGTAACGAAATCGCCGGGTTGGAGAGTTTTCAACTCCTTTAGGGTAATAGCCTTCGACTTATTGAACTTTACCTTAATCTTATACTTGTGAAAGCGGGAAAAAATTTGGTGATCAGTATAACAGGCAACTTTTAGTTGGTCGTCGATAAAGCCCTCGTGTAGGGCAATGCTCATCGGTCGAAATTTTACGTAGGGGTCAATATCCTCAAAAATTCGTTCGAGCCGATCGAGTTGCTTGGGTTGCTCAGCCACGATGACGTTCATGAATCCATTATTCTGATTTTCGGATAAATCGCCAATTAACCGCTCGCAGTCTTTATTAAATGAGGGCTGGGGTTTGGCGGAATACAGTATCTTGTTTTCATTTTTGAAATAAAAACGCCGGCCGAATTCTACCGTTTTAAACGTTTTGATCTGATTGAGGAAACCGCGTCGGGTTTCGTAGAGGGCGCCGGGGTCTGACACAACCTGAATACCTCCTCCGACGATTTCACTCAACGTTTGTTCCGCCTTTTCGTAGGAATTCTCAATTATTTCGAGGGTTAGCTCTACATCTTTGAACCACAGCGTACCGGTTTCGGGCAAAAAGCTGAGGAAAGATTCGCGGGTTTCGGTGGTGAGTTTCTGCTGAATATCAGGGACAATGTTGATCTGCCTTACCGATTCCACGGATAGCTGCGTTTCGGGGTCGAAAGAGCGCAGACTTTCAACTTCGTCACCGAAGAGCTCGATCCGGAAAGGGTACTCGCTAGCGTAGGAATACACATCCACAATACCTCCACGCAACGAAAACTGCCCGGCTTCAAATACAAAGTCGTTGATTTCGAAACCGTAGTTGTGTAAGAACTCCGTTAAAAACTCGGTATCAAGCTTCTCTCCTACCTTAATAGAAAAGGTATTGGCAAGTAATGACCTTTTGTTGATTACCTTTTCAAAGAGCGCTTCGGGATACGTTACGATCTGCATTGGGCCGGGTTTGACCACATTGAGCTTATTCAGAATCTCGGCCCGCATCAGTACGTTGGCGTTGTCGATTTCTTCGTAGTGGTAGGGCCGCTTGTAGGAGGTTGGATAAAAAAGAATATCCTCCGCACCTAGTAGGCTTTGCAGGTCATTCTGAAAATAGGCCGCTTCCTCGCGGTCGCTGAGTACATATAATGATAAGCGCGGCGAACGGCGATATAAGGAGGCCGAAATAACGGCATCAAGGCTACCGACAAGTCCTTTTACTTGCACGTGAGCGTCGGCCAGCGAGCTGGATTGAATCTGACTGGCGAGTAGCTGAATATAGCTGTCGCCACCGTAAAGGGTCAAAAAATCTTTTACTTCCAAGAAATGAATTCGTTACGAGAATCTATGATCTACTTTTGGTTTGAATTGCAAAAACACAAAAAGCCGTCGAAGGCAATAACCCTTCGTCGGCAACTAGGTTAACAACACTTTTCCTACATTTGTTGCATAGGATATACTCCCGATGGTGGGTAAGAAAGGTGCGTTGCGACAAAGATAGAGGGCTTCTGAACACAAAAAAGTAGATAACACAAATATAATGATAGAACTAGGGGTACTTTCGGAGTGGTTGAACCAGTCACTCAGTATAGTAGGGTTAGTTACTACCCCACTCGAAATCTTGGGATTTGTGACTGGTGCCATCTGTGTGTATCTAAACACCCAACAGAATGTATGGGGATGGTTTTTTGGAATAATCAACGCGGTTTTATACGTGCTGGTATTTTGGCAGGCACAGCTGTACGCTGATACCAGTTTACAGGGGTACTACTTTTTTACGAGTATATATGGGTGGTGGATGTGGCTGTACGGTGGCAAAAACCAGCAGGGGCTACCGGTAACCAAGACCCCCGTTCGCCTCTATGGATTGTTTGTCCTAATCTTTGTAGTAACTACCGCGCTGTGGGGCTATTTGTTGGGACGGTTTACTGATGCCAGTTTTAGCTACCTAGATTCCTCCTTGACCGCGGCTAGCTTAATTGGTCAGTGGATGATGGCCCGTAAGTATCTCGAAAACTGGTTGGTGTGGATCGTGGCCGATGCCTGTTACGTGGTAATGTATATTTATAAGGATCTTCACTTGACGGCATTGCTTTACGCTATTTTTCTCGGATTGGCCCTGATGGGGTACTTACAGTGGCGCCGGGCGCATCAAGTACGAGCTCTAACCGAAGAGGAACTGCTTAGCTAATCGAGCTAAACGGTATTTCTTGTTCTTCCAGCAAAGTACGGACTCGTGGGCTATCTTCAAAAAGAATTCGAAGTTCCTTTTTGGAAGAAGCTTCGTCCTCATCCATCCATTTCCAATCCTCGGCGGTTGCTTCGAAAAGATCAAGAAGGGTGTATCGCTTTTCGTTAGATTTTTCCTTTGACAACCATTCGCCGCTATTGTGAATAAATACGAGTATGCGTTCTTCCTTGATCCATTGCAGATCATTCATGAGCTCATCCAGAGAGTCAAGATTATGGCCGAAGTAATCAGGGAAGTCGAGCGCTTCGGCTATTTGCTCATAAAAGGCTTTGAGAGTAGTGGATTTAGCTCCGTCGATGCGGGCGATACGCCAGCCGAGGAATGAAGGAGCTGGGTTGTTGCCCGTTGGAATGAGTAAGAAATGGGTATTCTTCATACAAATGGATTGTTAATCAAATAGGTGCCGAAGGGTCTACGGGTAGAATCATAACCAGATGTAATTGGTATAGTTCTACGTAAAGTACTGTGTCTACTAATATTGATAATCTGTTGACTGAGCTCAAAGCAAAATTACGGCTAATTTGCGTAACGAAAAATCTATCTTCTGTTTTCAACCGGAGAGAAAGTGACTAATCTACGATAACTTCCACAAAAGAGTTGTAATGGTCTCGGGTATACCAAGCTCGGTTGTCTGAGCCAGTAACGATGCGTTCGGCACCCCGATTCTTACCCTTTTTCTTGGGGCTCACATCCCATTCCTGGTAGTTAATTCGCTTTCCTGCGGGGGTAGTTTGAGGAAGGTGTTTCTCGTAGTTTCCAAATTTCCTGCCTCCTACGTATCCGTCGGGGGCCCGGTTGTATTGGCGAATATAAGCCAAGGTCTGGTATACTTTGGAGGGTACGGCTTTGGTACTTGGCGTACGTTTGGGCCGGGTCTCCGGCTCAGTATCCAGCCGCGCAGTTTTTTTTTCGGTCGTTGCCTCGTCAGTACCTGCTGTTTGCTCTACTAGCTGAGAGTTATTATCGGAGTTTGACCAACAGCTGATTGCTCCGAGTCCGATGAACAAAAACGAAAGCCCGAGTAGGTAGCGTGATGAGATTTTTAGAATAGGAAGCATAGTATGTGTTTTCAGAAAGCAAATGTAACTAAAAACCCTTTCCATACGCATGGAAAGGGTTTGGGTACTAGTTAAGCGTCTGATGGCTTAATTTAAAGAAAAAAGTGGGAGGCGCAAGGCCACTATATTGTTAAACATTAATTCTGTAATAGTAGGACTCATGTAGTCAATCAGAGGAAATTCAGAAACAATGGTCATTACCTCAATTTCACTTTTGGCCTTTACCACGCACCAAAGCTTAGTACGGTCAGAAGTGAGCGCGTATGATACAAGGCTTCCCTGCTCCATCAGCTCATTTACCTTTTGGCGCTGAGCGGGGATTTTTTTTGCGAAATCTTCCGTCATAACGACCGGAAGTTCTATTTCTACCATGAATTGACTCATATCATAACAATGGTTAGGTGTCAAAATGAACCCGTACTTACTACGCTAGTAACGCTAGATAGTTCATCATCGTTGATTGTGTGGGGCAAATTTTTGTAAAGTTTTGCTAAAACGTTCGCTTTCATACCCTTAAAAATTTGCTCAGATTCGAGCACCCTTCCTTTTGGAATATGAAAGTCTACATCACTGAAACCCAAAAAAACGGGAGTCTGTTCAAGTGAACCCGGATAATCAGGTAGTGCATCGGCCGGACCAATGAGTCCGCCGCTTAGCCCGAACACTCCTCCATAACGTTTGGGATTGCGGGCAACGTATTCGAGGATAAGGCAGGCTCCCTGTGAAAATCCAAGCAAGAATATCTTTTCGGAAGGGAAGTGATATTTGCTGGTAAGTTTTTCAATGATGCTACCGATTACAGCAAGCGCCGAAGATAAGTACGGTTCATTCTCTACCAAAGGTGCCATAAACGAATACGGATACCAAGTATTTTGGGTTGCTTGCGGAGCCACAAAAGCGATGTTTTTATCCTTAATGTGTTCTGAGAGGGATAAAATACTATCGGCGCTAGCTCCCCTTCCGTGGATCATGACCATCACTTTTTCGGCGGTGGAAAGATTTCCCAAGGTGATATAGTTTGTTGCATCGTGTGGTTGTGGCATAATTGAAATGGTAGTTTTTGTGGGAGTCTTCTTATCAATAAACGCTAAAAACGGGATAATAGCCTAGTGGGCAAATCAGTCAAAGGCTCACCCGATTATTTTGCTACTGCCACAATGGGAGGTAGCTCGTTTTCGATCAATGCTCGGCGTGACTCGTACCACTCGGGGAGCATCAAGGATGTGCCCAAGATCTCAGCGGGCTCATCAACGGCAAAGCCCGGAGGATTCGTAGCAATTTCAAACAAAATGCCACCCGGCTCCCGGAAGTAAATACTGTGGAAGTAGTTGCGGTCCAGGACCTCGGTAGGTTGGTAACCTGATGACATTAGTTGCTCCCGTATTTCGAGTTGGGTTTCGTCCGTGTCGGTAGAAAACGCTAGGTGATGCACCGACCCGGCACCTTGTAATGCCCGTGCATTTTTGGGTGAGAAGAGTACATCCACATAGTTGCCGGAACCGCCTACGCCCGCCTGAAACCGTAATCGGTCTTCTTCCTCGGCTACGAGGGTGTGTTGCATCGGGTTGGTGAGTAGCGCCACCGTTCGGTCGATGTTGAACTCGTTCAAAGAAACCGTGTGAAAGCCCCGGACAGAGTATTCTGCCGGAATTTTCCCGTTGTCCCAGCCCGTACGAGTATCCTCTTGATTCGCTACTAACTCAACGCCCATTCCGTCGTAGTCTTCAAACCGGAGGTAACTTTCATTGAAGCGCTGATAAGGACCGGCGTACAGAATATTAAAACTAGCTAACCGGTCCATCCAGTAGTTTAACGAAGCCGTAGGAACAGAAAAAGCGGTGTACGTGAGTTGTCCTCCTCCTTTGCGCCCGCGGGTTAGTCCGGCGTAGGGAAAGAAGGTAAGTATAGTACCTGGTGATCCTGCTTCATCACCATAGTATAAATGGTAAACGTCTGGTGCATCAAAGTTGATGGTCTTTTTTACCATACGTAACCCTAACACTCCTACGTAGAAGTCGACATTGCGTTGGGCATCGCCAGCCAAAGCAGTGACGTGATGGATTCCGTTGATTAAGGTGCTCATAGTATCGTTTATTTTAATTGTATCAACATTTAATGTATATACATTAAAACTAAAATAATAGTTTCTAACCGATGTATAGATCAAGAGTAAAACTGAATTTCCGAAAGAGTGTTTCGGCCAAACCTACCTTCAATTCTACTATTTTCGGATTACGTTTGGCTATTTAGAATTAGCGGTTGTATCTTTACGATCTGAAATCTCATAAGGGGTGCCCTACCGAACGGGCTGAGATCATACCCATTGAACCTGATCCGGGTAATGCCGGCGAAGGGAAGAGACGTTAATTTAAATAAAAGGTTCTCGAAAAACTAACTCCTCCGGAGGGTGCACACCTTGGGTATTTAGTTGATCAGAGGTTATGTTAGATTAGCAAACTCACTACTTAGTTATTTTTATTCATTCAGGATAGGTTTGGCCCCTTGCCTATCGTAAACTTTAACTCGCAATGCGAAAAGTTACGACCTATCTTACGGCTTGCCTTCTTTTGGTTGGTATTAGCCTTCCTGCACTCGCTCAGAATACGTATTCTGGGCAAATCAAAGACTCCGAATCGGGTACTCCATTACCGGGAGCAACGGTACGGGCCGGTGTGTACCGCGGTACCACCACCAATGCATCCGGTCAATTTGTTTTGACCAACATTCCAGACAATGTAATACAGTTAGAGATTTCGTACGTAGGGTACGAAACGGTGAAATTAGCCACCAAAACGTTTTCTAACGGATCAACTATTCAACTTACACGTTCCGTGTTCGTAGCCGATGAGGTAATCGTAAACGCTACTCGCGTAAATGACCGCACGGGAATGGCCTATTCCAACATTGGTGCGGAAGCGATTGCAAAACAAAACCTCGGTCAGGATTTACCGGTGCTGCTCAACTTCACTCCTTCGCTCGTGAGTACGAGTGATGCCGGAGCGGGGGTAGGCTACACGGGGATCCGGATTCGGGGTACGGATGCTACCCGGATCAACGTAACGATCAACGGTATTCCTTATAATGACGCCGAGAGTCAGGGAGTATTTTGGGTTAATATGCCCGACATTGCCTCTTCGGTAAGTAGTATTCAGATTCAACGAGGCGTAGGTACTTCTACCAACGGTGCCGGAGCATTTGGGGCTACGGTCAACGTGAGTACTAATGAGTTTCACCGAGAACCCTACGCAGTGGTGTCTAACTCATTTGGTTCGTTCAATACCCGTAAGCATACGGTAAAAGCCGGAACCGGCTTGTTGAACAACAAGTTTACGGTCGATGCCCGTCTTTCTCAGGTAGCATCCGATGGATTTGTGGACCGAGCCCAAAGCGATTTGCGTTCCTACTATCTTTCAGGAGGCTATTTTGGTAAAAAGAGTTTTATCCGTTTTAACACGTTTTCGGGCAAGGAAGTAACGTATCAGTCGTGGAATGGTAGCCCAGAGTCGCGGGTAAAAGGCGATCGGGAAGGTATGTTGGCGTACATCGACCGCAACGGCCTGAACGAGCGTGATGCACAAAACCTATTGAATTCGGATAGCCGTACGTATAATTTCTACACGTACGACAACGAGACGGATAATTACAAGCAGGATCACTATCAGCTGGTGTCTTCGCACACGCTAAGTCAGAATGTTACCCTAAACGTCAATGGGTTTCTGGTACGGGGTAAAGGCTACTATGAGCAATACCGTGATAACGATCGACTATCCAACTACAAGCTACCCAATGTAGAAATCGGAAACCAAATCATCAGCCGTACCGACTTGATTCGCCGCCGTTGGCTGGATAATTACTTCTACGGAACTACCTTTTCATTGGACTACAATAGCTTCAAGAAGCTGACCGCGAATGTGGGAGGAGGCTGGAACACCTACGATGGAGACCACTTTGGGGAAGTAATATGGGCCCGGAACGCAAGTACGAGCTCGATCCGTCACCGCTACTACGAGAATAACGGTCTAAAAAAAGACGTAAACCTCTACGCAAAGGCCTACTATCAGTTTACGGAAAAACTCAACGCCTTTGCGGATGTACAGGTACGGGGAGTGAGCTATATCATCAAGGGAGACGACAATCAAAGACGACAGAATGATTTTGACGAAACCTATACCTTTTTCAATCCTAAGGTGGGCCTGAACTATCAAGTATCGGAAAACAGTACGGCTTACGCTTCTTATAGCATCGGAAATCGCGAACCCAACCGGGACGATTTCACGGAATCGATCACGAATATTCGCCCCGAGGCAGAAACCTTGCGTGATTTAGAAGCGGGATACCGCGTACAAAGCGGTAAGGTGGCTTTCTCGGCCAACTACTACTTCATGGACTACAAGAATCAGTTGGTGCTGACCGGACAGGTGAACGACGTAGGAAACTCTATCCGGGTGAATGTACCCAATAGCTACCGTACCGGCCTGGAACTAGAAGGAGCGGTTGCGCTGAGTAAGCAGTGGAAGTGGAATGCCAATGCCACATTTAGCCAAAATAAGATTGCCAATTTTACGGAGTATGTAGTAGACTACGATAATGGCGGCTATGAGGAGATTAATCACGGAAAAACTGATATATCGTTTTCTCCGAACCTGATCGTGGGTAGCCAATTGACCTACGTACCTGCCAAAAACGTAGAGATGTCGTTGTTGACGAAGTACGTGGGAGATCAGTACCTCGATAATACTTCCAACGCAAGCCGCAAGATTGATGCCTACCTGACCAATGATCTGCGTTTTATCTGGAACCTGACGCCAAGTTGGGCCAAGCAGGTTTCGGTGAAGGTATTGGTAAATAATATTCTGAGTGAAACCTATTCATCCAACGGCTACACCTTTGGGTATATCGCCGGGGGGCGCGTGCAGGAGAACTTCTACTACCCGCAAGCCGGACGTAATTTTATGGTAGGGTTGGATTTAAAATTCTGATTCTAGTTTTTTTGTTGAAAAGCAAGCGCGCCGGCAGGGAGACTGTCGGCGCGTTCGCTTTTTACCTGCAATATATTCTGACTTCCTCCGAAAGTATTCTGTCTTTGAGCCGTGTTTTGATATTCTTGTACTCCACCAAGTCTACCTTGGTATGTAAAACATCTTCGAGTTCGAGCTTTATTCTGACAAATCCCAGCAGGCTCATACTATCGGGTAGCTGCACTAGTACATCGATATCACTTTCGGCGGTTGCATTGCCAGTAACCACCGAGCCAAAAAGCCCTGCCCGTTGCACAGCATTTCGCTTAAAAACAGGAGTAGCCAATTCTTTTATCTGTTTGACTTTCATAAGCCCGTGATCCGAATATAGGTTTTTTAGAATACTATTACCTCAGTCTTCTAATCAAAGTACTAATATACATCAATTCTCCACTATGCATTGCTTCGTGCAGCATCAGAAATTCGATTTGACTCCCTACGGTTTTACCACCTGGGAAGTTGATTGGGCTATTGCTTTCCCAGTGTTCGGGGCTTACGGTTGCTAGAAGTTCATCAATGCGTTGGCCCCTTGCTAGAAAAGCAGCAACCACGCTTTCCCGGCTGGGATATACTTCGGGCGCGTGATTGGTCGAGCCAAAGCCGAATAGCGCCGTTTCATTTGGTAGTTTTTCCAGCTTTTCGGTGGGGTTCAGGAGTTTGATGTAAGTATTTCGAAAAAAAGCCAAATGCCCTACTTCCCACAAGAGTGAGTTAGCCGAGTTGTAGGGACGAAATAGCGCCTCGGCCTGCGTGATGCCCTCGGTGGCTTTTTTAACTTTCTGATCGTGGTAGCTGAGGCCTCTTTTGAGTAGTGAGAATGGGTCCATTGGGTTTTTATGAAAGTTAGTAGTAGGCTAAGATGAAATTATTTCAAAAGCGTCTCCGCAGATATTCCCAGCCCTTTGTGTATCTTTTTTATCATGTCCAGAGTAAGGGGCCTTTTCCGGTTAAGAACCTCTGAAACCCGACTAGGGCTGCCAAAATAGTTCACCAAATCCTTTCGTTTTAACCCTTCCTCTTCCATTTTAATTTTTATGGCATCAATCGGATCAGGGGCTTCGATAGGAAAGTGTTTTTCTTCATATTCCTCGACCAATATAGATACCAGTTCCAGAACCTCTTCTTCGGGACTGAGTTCCGGGCAGTCTACCAAGGAGTCTATGATGCCAAGGTAGTGCTGATATTGCTCCCTGGTCTTGATGGGCGCTAACTCTATTTTGATTTGTTCCAGTGTCTTCATGATCTTGATAGAATAAAACCTTAGATATTTTTGATGTCCTCTATTTTGTCATAAGTAGCTGACAGCTATTATCTTGTAGCTGTTATATTTTTATAAATATTTGATATAGAGAATATTAGCCATTGATTTGACTAAATTAATAATACAAACTAATTCTGCCTTAGTACTTACTCTTTATGTGTCCCGATAAATCGAATGTATGCCCTTTGTAGCTGGTATCTAAATAAAACGATCAATCTATACTTATTTCGACAGACATTGAATTGATGTTACGCAAGTCTGTTTTTATCCAAAGGAAATATTGCCTGTGTGTTTTAGTTTGAGTAGTTCTAGTTCTTTGAAAGCGGCTTGAATAGCCTTGATGTATATTTTCCCTTTTAGGGCGAAATGGTTGAGTTTTT
>JBDNFP010000324.1:0-7681 GCA_041689775.1 Spirosomataceae bacterium | reverse complement strand
GGGCTGAATCTAATCCGTGAAATCAGTCGCGATCAGACAACAGCCAGGTCTGACCTTATTTTTAAAATTATGTGCCTGTTTCGATGGGTAAGAAAGCAACTATCTCATTATCAGAACCTAAAAATAGTAGGGTAGAGTAGACGGAGGGTAGTACTTATACCAATTCAATCATCCGAAATACCATGTCCTCAAAATTGCGTTTATTGTTATCCTTCATCGGGATTCATGCACTGTTCGCTACTAATCTGGAAAGAGAAAAGATTGTCGTACCCATTGGTGGAAACTCCTGGGTGCGGGGTGGGCATCAGGAAAAGGTTACGAAGGAAGGTTTGGATAACTGGACCGATGCTGGGGCGATATTGGATACCTACGTTTGGTTTACAGAAAATGTACCCGTGAAGTTATTCCTTAGAGCTAGTATTACTGGCAGTAGCAAAGTAAGGATAACCATTGGAGAAGATTCAAAAGATATATTCTTTGAAGAAGGCGTTGAGAAAGAGCACTTCGTTGGAGAGTGGAATATCCCATCAGTGGGCTACCAGACAATAAAACTCCAAGGCCTCACTAAAACTAGCGCTACTTTTGGCACTGCTTCGGAATGGATCCTGGAAGGGATTAATCTGGGGACCATGACTGCCTTTGTTAAAAACAATCAAGACAACTATTTTTACTGGGGTCGCCGGGGGCCTTTGGTCCATTTGAATTATCCCACGTCAGCGGAAGAAAAAATTGAATGGTTTTATAACGAAGTAACGGTGCCGAAGGGACAAGATATCATTGGGTCCTATTTCATGGCTAATGGTTTTGCGGAGGGGTACTTTGGCATGCAGGTTAATTCCGAGAATGAACGAAGGATTCTTTTTTCGGTATAGAGCCCTTTTAAAACGGATAATCCTGAGTCTATTCCGGAAGATCAACGGATCAAAATGATGGAGAAAGGACACGACGTGTATACGGGAGAGTTTGGTAAGGAAGGCGCCGGTGGACAAAGTTATTTTAAATATAATTGGAAGGCAGGGGTTACCTATCGCTTTTTGCTCCAAGGAAGGCCATCCGGTGATAGTACTACCACCTACACTGCCTATTTCTGTGCGCCTGAAGAAGGTAAATGGCGCCTGATTGCCAGTTTTAAACGACCTCAGACGGATACCTACCTCAAACGTCTTCACTCGTTTCTTGAAAATTTCATACCCACCACGGGTGATATCCAACGGAGAGTTTATTTTGGCAATCAATGGTTTAGAACGAATGAGGGTACTTGGAAAGAAATCATCGAAAGTAAGTTTTTGGCCGATGCCACGGCACGAAAAGGGTATCGGTTAGACTACGCCGGTGGTGGAGAAAAGAGGCGATTTTACCTTCAAAACTGTGGTTTTTTCAAAGAGACCACGGCTATCGGTGCAACATTCCACCGGGTAGCTTCCAAAAAACCGCCCTTGATACCCTGGAGTGATCTGCACAAGTAGTTTGTTTTTGTTGAGTGGTACACCTGCGTGACCCTTGAAATAGGACTTAACAAACAAAAAACTATATAAAATCCAAGTGATGCAATTATTTCGTGAACGAGTGAAACTATTATGGAGAACTACTGTTTTGTTTTCTAACATCTAGTTAAGTATCCGATGGTAATATACGTGTAATCAGGTAATCTAAATACACTTACCGGGCACAAAATCAGTGGTTTTACTCCGACATAACCCTTTATGAAAGTTATTACCCTTTTAGTAGGTATCTGTTTTCTATGGTCTGGTTTCCAAGTAGCCCAAGGGCAAACTTCGGCGGCTGACACCTTGGCGAATACAATAACCTTAGAAGAATGCGTACAGTACGCACTTAACCATCAGACGGACATTCGTCAGTCGCAAATAGACCGGCAAATTACCGATGGGCAGATAAAAAGTAAACTGGCGGACTGGTATCCCCAGTTGAATCTCAACTATTCTCTCCAACATTATCTTCAATTACCGGTGCTTATTCTACCGGACTTTACTAACCCTAATGGTCCGAGGCGTGAAGTAAGAACGGGGGTGCAAAACTCTTCTACGGCTGCTCTCAACCTCAACCAGACATTATTCAATCGGGATGTACTACTTGCCAACCGCACGTCCCACGACATAATGAGGCAGGCATCTCAGAATATTACTTCGACCAAAATTGATGTAACGGTAGGTGTCAGTAAAGCATTTTATGACTTGCTCCTGACCCGGCAGCAGCAAGATGTACTGGCCGTTCAGATTGAACGGTTGGAGCGGAATTTGAAGGATGCTGTGAATCAGTTTAACAGCGGTATTGTGGATAAAACAGATTACAAACGAGCTACCATCGCGCTGAATAATGCCAAAGCCCAACTACGGCAGGCTCAGGAGCAATCCAAAGCGAAGGAGGCTTTTTTGAAGTTCCAGATGGGATATCCGGCAGGTCGTCCGCTTACTGTTCAATTTGATGCTTCCCAACTAGAAGCCGATGCCCGATTGGACACCACCCAATCCGTGGTACTAGCCAATCGCATTGAATTCCAGCTTTTACAAACTCAGCGTAATTTATTGTTGGCCGAAGTTGACTACAATAAATGGGGTTTACTGCCCACGGTTTCTGCCTTTCTGAACTATAATCTTGTATATCAAAATCAGGAGTTCGGTAAAATATACAGTCGTTCGTTCCCTAATTCACTTTTCGGGGTCACGTTGGGTTACCCCATTTATCAGGGTGGCAAACGTCGTCAGAATATCAAAATTGCCGAACTGCAACTCGAACGTTCTAATTGGGATGTTGTTGGTTTAAAAAATTCCATAACTACTGAATATACCCAGGCATTAGCCCAATACCGTGGCAATTGGGAAGTCTACCTGGCGCTGAAAGAAAATGTCGAATTAGCTCGGGAAGTGTATGACATAATTCAGTTGCAATACAAGTCAGGTGTCAAAACCTACCTTGACGTGATTATTACCCAGACTGACCTTCGCGCTTCTGAGCTTAACTATACCAATGCTTTATACCAGGTTATCAGTAGCAAACTCGACGTTGAGAAAGCGCTGGGACTGATAACTTTTTAGATATCTATTGAACCTGAATTTATGAGAACGTTTTTTAATCGAATTGATATAGCCTTTCTTGGCCTGGCAGGTATCCTCGTAGGCTGCGGTGGTACTGAGAATAAAGTACCCCAAGGCCCCCCGGTGGTACCCGTGGCCACGACCCGGGTAATTTCGGGTGTCGCCAATGGGTACGAAGAGTACCCAGCAACGGTGCAGCCTTTGCAACAAATTGAGATCCGGGCTATGGCGAGCGGTAGTGTGACGGGTATCTACTTCGAAGATGGTCAGGCTATTCGGAAAGGGCAGAAACTGTATCAGATAGACCAGCAACAGATACGTGCTTCGGTAGATCAGGCCACGGCTAATCTGCGGGTGGCAGAGTCTAACGAGCGGTTGGCGATGAAAGATGCCGAACGCTATCGGGAGCTCGATAAAAATGAGGCCATCGCCAAGCAGGTACTGGACAATGCTCTGGCCAAATTGGAAACTGCAAAATTACAGGTAGAAGCTGCCAAAGCTGCGGTAGATCAATTGCGATCGGAATTAAAATATACTAGCATTTATGCCCCGATATCAGGTACGATCGGAATCTCGATGGTCCGGTTAGGGGTGCTCGTTACTTCCAATCAAACACTGCTGAATACATTGTCTACGGATAATCCCATGGCCGTTGACTTTGCGGTAGACCAGAAAGAAATAGTTCGATTTACGAAACTTCTTCAACAGGGAGTCACCCAAGATTCTACCTTTTTGTTAACCTTGCCGGATGGTAGTCTGTATCCTTATGTAGGCCGCATTGAATTACTGGACCGTTCGGTAGACACCCAAACCGGGACCATTAAAACCCGGATTGTATTTCCAAACGCCAACGGAATGCTCATTGCGGGTATGACGGTTAATGCGCGGGTTAAATCGCAAAATAATGGTGCTTCGTTGTTGATACCCCAAAAATCTCTCGTTGAGCAGATGGGCGAATATTTTGTGTACGTTGTGTCGGGGGATAGTGTTGTTCAGCAAAAAGTAGAAATCGGAGTGTTGATTAAAGATCGGATTGTGATTCAGAAAGGACTGGATGAAAATACGGAAATCATCACGGAAGGTATTCAGAAACTGAAAAACGGAACAAAGATTAAAATTACCGCACCAACTAATCCCTTAGCACGCTAAGGAGCAATTACTACTACGACCTATGTTTGCAAACAGATTTATAAACCGACCCATTCTGGCCATCGTAATTTCGCTGGTTATATTATTGGTAGGTACTTTGGCGATTATCAACTTACCCATTAGTCAGTACCCGGATATAACTCCTCCCACGGTACAGATTACGGGCACCTATACCGGTGCGGATGCTTCCACGGTGGAGCAAACCGTCACTACCCCCATCGAAACCCAGGTAAATGGTACCCCCGGTATGAGCTATGTATCGAGTACGAGTACCAATGACGGTCGTACCTCCATCAACGCGGTATTTGAGGTAGGAACTAATATTGATATTGCGGCGCTTGATCTGCAAAACCGGGTGAGTGTAGCCGCGCCCCAACTTCCCAGTGAGGTGACGCGTCTCGGCCTTACGGTTAGGAAGAGAAATCCGAGTATTCTGATGTTGGTGGCGATGTATTCACCCGAAGAAACCCACGGAGTTAATTTTGTAAATAACTACGCAAATATATACGTAAAGGACGCATTACTCCGGGTCAAAGGAGTGGGGGATATTTTTAGCCGGGCTGATGATTTTAGTATGCGGGTTTGGCTGCAACCCGATAAGATGGCCCAACTAGGTCTTACCTCTCAGGAGGTTGTGTCGGCTTTACAGGAGCAAAATTTGCAAGTAGCGGTAGGATCTATCGGGGCTCCCCCGCAAAATTCAGTGCAGGCCTTTGAGTATACAGTTTTTACCAATAGTCGCCTTAATTCGGCGGAGGAGTTTGAACAAGTAATCGTCCGGAGTAATCCCACGGATGGCTCCCTGGTGTACCTGAAAGACGTAGCCCGGGTAGAGTTGGGTAAGTTTAGCTACACGAGTAATTCTTTTGTGGATGGGAAACGCGCCAGTTATCTGCTCGTGTACGAAGCTCCGGGAAGCAACAGTCTCGAAACAGCTCAGGGCGTGTACGATGCCATGACGAAATTAAAGAAATCATTTCCCAATGATCTTGATTACATGGTACCTTTTGAAGCAGTTTCCGTGGTTAAAGTTTCGATTGAAGAGGTAGTTAAAACGCTATTTGAAGCACTGCTGCTGGTAGTTCTGGTGGTATTCCTATTTCTGCAAAGTTGGCGAGCTACGCTTATTCCGTTATTGGCCATTCCGGTATCGATCGTCGGTACTTTTATTTTCTTTATTCCGCTAGGGTTCACCATCAATACCCTCACCATGTTCGGGTTTGTGTTGGCCATCGGTATCGTGGTAGATGATGCCATTGTGGTAGTGGAGGCCGTGCAGCACTACATCGATGAAGAGGGTATCTCGGCCAAAGAGGCTACCATGAAAGCGATGAAAGATATTTCTGGTCCGGTTATCGCCATTGCCCTGATTCTGGCGGCAGTATTCGTGCCGGTTGGATTTATTCCCGGCATTGTGGGGCGTTTATATCAGCAGTTCGCCATAACTATAGCTATCTCGGTACTGCTTTCTGCATTTGTGGCCTTGACTTTAACGCCGGCGCTTTGTGCCATGCTGCTTAAACCCATGACATTCAGCAAGAAGTCTACGGGTATCAATAAATTTTTCTTTGTCTTCAATAACTGGTTTGGTCGGGTAACGAGTCAGTATTCTATTGGCGTCCAGAAAGCTATCCGAAAAGCACCCCTGGTTATTGTTGGGCTTATTTGTATCTACATTGGTACAGGAGTATTATTTAACACGAAGTCCACCGGGTTTATTCCATTAGAAGACAGTGGCCGATTGTTTGTTACGTACGAATTGCCCGAGGCGGCTTCCACCACCCGAAGTATCCAAACCTTGGATACTTTGATGAAGATACTGAAAGATACTCCCGGGATAAATCACTTCGCAGGTTTGGGTGGTCTCAATGTAGTTACGTTTGCCTCGAAGTCTAATAGTGGCACCATTTTTTGCCAGCTCGATGACTGGGACGACCGAAAGGCTGATTCCTTACAAGTGGAGGGATTAGCAGCTAGCCTCCGTAAAAAATTTGCAGGCCTTTTGGAAGCCAATGTGGTGGTGATTACTCCCCCGGCCATTCCCGGTCTCGGGCGAACGGGCGGTTTTAGCTTTGTGATTGAGCAACAGGAAAGTAACGATGATATCAAGCAGTTTGAACAAGTAGTCAAAAACTTTACGGCGGCGGCTAACCAACGCCCCGAAATCAGTGGTGCGTTCTCCTTCTTTACCGCTCGTACTCCTGGTTATCAGCTGGACGTAGACCGGGCGAAGGTAAAGCAGCTGGGAGTTTCCCTCTCGGATGTATACAGCACCATGCAAACCTACCTGGGGAGCCGCTACGTCAATGACTTTACCATTTACGGCCGAAACTTCCGGGTAGTGGCTCAGGCAGATACCAATTACCGAAATACTATTGAGTCCCTTGGTAAGTACTTTGTGAAAAATAGAGACGGACAAATGGTACCCATCAGCGCCTTGGTTTCCCATAAGGTAGTAGAAAGTGCGCCTTTGGTTTCCCATTATAACCTATTCCGTTCCACCGAGATTAATGGAAATCCTGGACCAGGGTATAGTAGTGGCGAATCGATCCAAGCCCTGCGTGAGGTAGCCGCTGAAATACTGCCGGTGGGCTACGGCTACGAGTTTACCGGGTTGAGCCTTGAAGAAATTAACGCGGGTTCGAGTACGTTTTATATTTTTGGCTTATCGATTTTATTTGTATTCCTGTTTTTGGCGGCCTTGTACGAAAGTTGGTCGGTGCCTTTTGCGGTACTTCTGGCGGTCCCTATCGGCGCGTTTGGAGCTATCGTTACGTTGATGCTTTTCAAGGGTTTGACCAATAATATATACGCCCAGATTGGTCTACTTACGCTGATTGGTTTAGCAGCTAAAAACGCTATTCTGATCGTTGAGTTTGCCAAAGAGCGGGTCGATCAGGGGGAGTCCATCCGGGATGCTACCCTGCAAGCAGTGAAGCTACGTCTTCGTCCTATCATCATGACTTCCATGGCTTTTATCCTTGGGGTACTTCCATTAGCCTTATCACAAGGGGCCGGAGCTGTCGCTCGTCAGACCATTGGTTGGACCGTACTAGGTGGAATGTTAGCTGCTACCTTGCTGGCAATTTTTATTGTACCTGTTCTTTTTACGGGGATTGCCAGGATAGCGTACGGACGGAAAGGTCTGGACGAAGTTGGTCCCACAAAGATCTAACAGGAGCTCTATGCAGGGCTGCTGTTGGGGCAATGCTTATTTTATACTTATGTATGTTATAAGTACTCGTGCAAAATTAGTTTGCATTAAATAAGCACTTACTTCAGCGGTCCGACGTTTCGACGCATCGGTGGTACGATATTTTACATGATTATTTGTACTCAAGTAGTTGGCCATATTTAAACATATATTTATTTAATTGAGCAGTTGATGGAAAACTCCGACCCTCCGTATTTTTCAAGAATATGATTTATCCTCATGTGAAGCGCCTCCTTGTTTTCAAAATCCTTCGGGCGCAACCACT
>JBDNFP010000323.1:0-45624 GCA_041689775.1 Spirosomataceae bacterium | reverse complement strand
TCGCAATGGGGGCACAGGATCGGATGAGTATGTAGCATGACACCAATATAGCGAAATCAACCCATATAATCCATTACCGAAAATAGCTAATTCCCGCCGGTTAAATTCTAGTTCGTTCTGCCAGAGCATGTGCTCAAAATGCATATTTTGTACCACCTTTCCTTTTTCCATGATTACGATTCCTTTCAACATTTAGATGATATTCCATTCACTTGACGACACATTTGACTCCGTCTCATTCTTGTTTTCAAAAAGCACCAAAAGGGTTACTTCTGCCTGGTAAGCCAGTATTCTGGACGTACTTCGATTCAGAATAACGTCCCACAAGCTCCGGTTATGCGATACTGTAATCATCAGATCCGTGGAATGAATAGACAGGTATTCCTCTATCCCCTCGACGAGTGACGTATTCTTTATGTAGTAATGTAAAAGATCAGAGCCCATAAAGTAGTCGTTCAGAGCAGCTAGTCCTTCTGCTGATAATTCCTTAACTGAGTCTTCGTATCCTAAGATACTCAAAAAAGTGAGTTTAGTAAAGCCCTCCTCCATGATTTCTTTTAGAGGCTCAAAAACTCCAACTGACTGGAAATTAGAGTAGTCAGTAGCAATAACGATATTTTCTATACGTTTGGCTCGTGCGGAGGAAGGTACCACCAACACTTCACAGGGTGCCGTTCGGATTATCTCCGTGGCAACACTTCCCAACCGAACACTTTTACCCGAGCCAGTAGCACCAACCACTAGTAAGTCAAATGGACTTCGATGATAGAGTTCACTCACCGCAATGAATAAGTTGCCATCGACCGATATTCCCTCAAAAGAATGCCGGGCGTTCGTTTACATTTGTTTCAGTTCCTTCACATGGTCGTCTATCTGTGCCTTATAGGTTTGTATCAGTTGAGCGTCCAGATAGTTGGACGCCTCTGGAATACCCACAAAGCCATTTAATACCTTAAACTCACAATCGTAATTCTTGTAGATTTGCAGGGCATACCAGATAGCATTCCGTGAAGTATCAGAGTAGTCAGTAAGCAGAAGTATCTTTTTCATTGTGTATATTCTCGCGAGTAGCGAAATCTTTTCCCGGAAAATTTACCTCGATTCTATTTTGTAATTAGCGTCAATGGTGGTATTTTTAACTTGTACAGCTTCTTCAAAATTACGCTCGAGTCCTCATTTTCTTCATGATAATTATCAGAAGAACAACTGACTTCCATCAATCTACTATGAAAACAGCCCTGTTTAGTACCAAGTCGTATGACCGTGAAACCTTCGAAACGTACGCGGAGCAGTATAAGCAACATATTACCTATTTGGATAATAGACTCGACCCTGTTTCGGCCCGACTGACTCAGGGATACGGGGCCGTCTGTGCCTTCGTCAACGATCAATTGAGCAGCCCTACCCTTAAAGTACTGGCAAAAAATGGGGTAAAAATCATCGCCCTACGCTGCGCTGGGTATAATAATGTAGACACCACGGCTGCCAAAGAACTTGGGCTAAACGTGGTGAGAGTACCGGCCTACTCTCCGTATGCCGTGGCTGAGCACGCGGTAGCTTTAATCATGACCTTAAACCGAAAAACCCATAAAGCCTATAATCGGGTTAGAGATGGTAATTTTTCTTTGGATCGGCTCGAAGGCTTTGACTTGCACGGCAAGGCCGTTGGAGTGATAGGTACCGGAAAAATTGGGCAGGTATTCAGTACCAGCAAGGGTTCGGCTGTACCGTTCTTGCCTTTGATCCTTATCCAAACGCGGTATTACAAGAAAAAGGTGTTAAGTATGTCTCACAGGACGATATATTAAAGAACTCTGACATTATATCACTGCACTGTCCGCTTACACCAGAAAACCATCATCTGGTCAACGCACGGACCATCCGCCAAATGAAAGATGGAGTGATGATAATCAATACTAGTCGAGGGGCATTAATTGATACCAAAACAATGATTCAGGCCTTAAAAAAGAAAAAAGTCGGGTATTTCGGAATTGATGTTTATGAACAAGAGGCTGATTTTTTCTTTCAGGATCTTTCTGATGAAATTATAAAAGATGATATACTCATGCGGCTGATGACTTTTCCGAACGTCCTCATTACCGCCCACCAAGGCTTTTTCACGAACGAAGCGCTGGCCCAGATTGCCCAAATTACGCTGGCCAATTTGGCTGCCTTTGAAAAAGGCGAGTTTATACAAGATAATGTTGTGGTGCGAGTGGAATCAGAAAAATAAGAAATGGTTGAATATACCTTCTAATCAATTGAAAATGAGGATGATGATACGCCTTACAAAAGTCCAAAGTCACGTTAAAAAGTTAGCGAATTCTTCCAGATACATCTTACTTGTCAGGGGTACTGGGGATATTTAAGCGTCATAGTAATACCATGAAAAGACTATTTCTGGCTAAATTGCCTGTAACTAACATAAACTAAGGTGAGCAAATCGTATTTTCGCCTTGAAATCATCTAATCCATAGTAACGTGTCAGAATTGCAACCTTCCACTACACAATTTACCTATCAATACCCAGGCGATAGACTACTTGTTGCCATTGACTGCATCGTATTTGGGTACGATGAAAAAGGCCTGCAATTACTCATCGTAAAGCGACATATCGAACCCGGCAAAGGACAATGGGCACTTATGGGCGGTTTATTGGAAACCGATGAAACTCTGGATGAGGCAGCAAAGCGTATCGTAAAAAAACTCACTGGTATGAATGACGTTTATCTGGAAGAGCTAAAAGTATTCAGCCGAATAGACCGTGATCCGGTGGAGCGAATTGTTTCCGTCACCTACTTTTCCTTGATCAATGTTCGTAACTACGAGCGTCAGTTAACTCCCGAATACGAAGCCCGCTGGGTACCCATTGGTCTACTACCTGACCTTCTGTTTGACCATGGTCAAATGGTTGGGTACGCCAAAGACCGCTTAAAGTATAAGGCGGCCCTCCACCCGATCGGCTTTGAATTACTTCCCGAGAAATTTACTCTCACGCAACTACGTAACCTGTACGATGCTATTTTCGAAACCCTGCTTGATAAAGGAAACTTTCGACGAATGATCCTTGCCTCAGGACTACTTATTAAGCTTTGGGAAAAAGATAAAAGTACCTCTAAAAAAGGAGCCTACTTTTACCAGCTAGACGAAGATAAGTACCGTAAGAAGTTTAAAAGCTTCCTCAACCTGACCCCAAATAGTAAAGAACTTATTGGTTAATCTGGCTATTCATTCTCGAATGAATAAAATTATTCATTGATTTGTTTCGCTTTTTCTTTAATAAGAGTTATTTTTACTCTTATTAAAGAAAAAAACACCTGGCAGTGGAATTTCTCATAGGTTATTTGGTAGTGGTGAGACACTCCCTTGGATTGGGAAGCGGTCTTTTCAATGAGGAAGGTTCTATCCAAGATAGGTTAGCCAAAGCAACTATTTCTAAACTTCTAGGCCGTAATTAGAATGAATTCAGAAACTTTTTCGGAAGAAGGTACTCTTTGGTGTGAATTCAAAAATAGTAATCCCAAAGCTTTCAAATATCTTTATGAGTCTTACTTTACTACCCTGAACCGTTATGGAATGAGGTTAGATGCCGATCAGGCACTTGTTCAGGATGCCATTCATGACCTATTTCTGGATTTGTGGCGGATGCGAAAAAACCTTTCGGAAACAGTTTCGATACAATACTATCTCTGTCGCTCTTTGAGGCGCCGGATTCATGTCAATTCAAAGAATAAGTTTCAAAATCTGGAAGATTCCCACGAATCACTCCTGCAAACGGAATACCCTGAAAGTCAGCTTATTCGGGATGAGTTATCTTTGGAATGCGGAGAATATCTT
This sequence comes from Spirosomataceae bacterium, assembly GCA_041689775.1. GTDB lineage: Bacteria > Bacteroidota > Bacteroidia > Cytophagales > Spirosomataceae > JBDNFP01. Next base: position 41,787 of record JBDNFP010000323.1, on the reverse strand, counting down.
TTTAGATCACTCAATGGGCTCTCTAAACGGGAGAAAGAAGTAGTAGTCATGAAGTACTACCGCAATAAAACAGTCAAAGAAGTTGCCTCCCAGCTTTCCATCAAAGAACAAACGGTACGTAACCTTATTTACCGGGCGTTGTGTAAACTCCGTAAAAATATCACCGAGACGTTAGTTTATTCAAACTAAGGGCATAATCTAACTCTTTACATCCCTCCAAACCTTTTTTCCAAGTCCGAAACTTGGTAATTTTGTCTATACCACAAACTTGATCAGGATAAATAAATTATATGAATCGTTTCGAAGCTATTAGTCGATTAACTTCCGAAGAATTTGACATCTGTATTATTGGTAGTGGAGCCAGCGGGGCTGGTTCTGCGCTCGATGCCGCATTACGAGGCTATAAGGTAGCACTTATAGACAAAAAAGATTTTGCATCTGAGACCTCTTCGCGGTCTACCAAACTCATACATGGCGGGGTCCGGTACCTGGAACAGGCCTTTTTAAAACTAGATTTCGCCCAGCTTAAACAAGTTCGACACGGATTGGAAGTACGGCGCATAGTACTCAAAAATGCTCCTCACCTGGCCCGTCCTTTAGCACTATTGACGCCGGTTTTTTCCTGGGTGGAAGGGCTTTATTACAGCATTGGTCTTCGAATTTACGATTGGTTTGCCAAAGATACTACGCTACCAAAAGGAAAATGGCTGAATAATAAAGAAGTGCTTGCCCGCATGCCCACCCTTGATAAAAAGACTCTTCATTCAGCCGTACTTTACTACGATGGCCAGCTAGACGACTCCCGTTATTGCTTGGCATTAGCTCAGTCATCTTCCGAAAAAGGCGTAGCCGTAGCCAACTACATAGAAGTAGACGGGTTTACCTATGATGGCCAAGGAAAACTGACCGAAGCTAAGGTAACCGACACGATTAGCCACACTACCTTTACGATAAAAGCCAAGGTATTCATCAATTGTACGGGCGCTTATTCTGACCACGTGCGGTTAATGGCTAACCCCAAACTAACCAAACGATTAAGACCAAGTAAGGGTGTCCACATTGTGTTACCTTACAAAACGCTCGATAGCAAGGACGCGATGCTGATACCCAAAACCAGCGATGGCAGGGTTGTTTTTGCCATACCCTTTGAGGGAGAACTTATGGTAGGTACCACCGACACAGAATACAATGAACTCGACAAGGAACCCGTACTCGAAAAAGCAGAGGTTGGCTTTTTATTGGATACTCTGGCCACCTATTTACAGATAAAGCCAAAAGTATCGGAAGTAAAAGCCGGGTTTGGTGGGCTGAGACCGTTGCTTGCGGCCGATCCTAACAAATCAACCAAAGGACTTACCCGCGATCACGAAGTTGAGCATGACCAATTATCCAATTTGGTTAGTCTGCTTGGTGGTAAATGGACCACATATCGTCTAATGGCTCAGGATACCATCGACGAAGTAGAAAAAATCCTAGGCCAAACCCATCCCTGCACCACGGATAATTACCTACTTGCTGGCGCAGAAGGGTACAATCCGGATAGTTGGAAAGAACTCCAAAGTGAACTCAACCTTGACGAAGAAGTAGCCCGGCACCTGGTAACCAAATATGGTTCAAGAGCTCCGCATATAAGTACTCTGCTAAAGGCAAACCCCGCACTTTCTGCCAGGCTGGTACCTTACTACCCGTACATTCAAGCGGAAGTTGTGTATCAAGTACAACACGAAATGGCGGTAACTCCGCGCGATGTGTTAGCCCGCCGATTACGCATGGAAATTACCGACTGGAAGGCTACCCTACTGTGCCTCCCCACCGTTGTGTCACTTATGAGGAAAGAATTGAACTGGTCGGCTGATACAGCCAAGCAAATGGCTAATCAGTACGAAGCGGAGGTAAAGCAATTTCAAAAGAAGGCTGGATTTTAGTTTTTCTTAGGCTTACTAACAACGACGCCTGACTCGAAAGTCAAGCGTCGTTCTGTATTTAGGCTAAACCTCCTCCACCATCAATTCTTTCAGGATTTTCTGGGCAGCAATTGAAATAATAGTACCCGGACCGAAAATACCTTTTACCCCGGCATCGTAGAGTTGTTGGTAGTCTTGGGCCGGAATTACCCCACCAGCAATCACCATAATATCTTCCCGGCCTATTTTTCTAAGTTCTTCGATGAGTTGGGGTACCAGCGTTTTATGTCCGGCCGCCAAGCTTGATGCTCCCACCACGTGTACATCGTTTTCGGCAGCTTGCCGGGCTACCTCTTCGGGCGTCTGGAAAAGTGGCCCCATATCAACGTCAAAACCTAAGTCGGCAAAACTAGTGGCAATTACTTTGGCTCCCCGGTCGTGCCCGTCTTGCCCCATTTTGGCGACCATGATGCGCGGACGCCGACCTTCCAAATCGGTAAACTGATCCGCCATTTCTTTGGCTAACCGGAAATTTTCATCGTCGGAAACTTCTGCCTTGTACACCCCCGAAATAGATCTGATGATTGCTTTATAACGTCCAAAGACACTCTCCATTGCATCCGAAATCTCGCCAAGGGTAGCACGCTCACGCGCTGCCACGATTGCCAGTGCTAGTAAGTTGCTATCCATGTCAGTACCTCCCTTACCATTACAAGCCGCGGTAAGCGCTACCAGAGCTTGATTGACCTTTTGATCGCTACGATCGGCCTTTACCTGAGCTAATCTGGCTAGCTGCGACTCCCGCACGGCCTGATTATCGATGTCTAACACATCTATTGGCTCCTCCGAATCGGGTTTATACTTATTCACTCCCACAATAATATTCTTTCCGGAGTCGATACGAGCCTGCTTGCGGGCGGCAGCTTCCTCGATTCTCATCTTAGGCAAGCCGGTTTCAATTGCTTTGGCCATCCCACCTAGTTCTTCAACTTCTTCAATTAACTCCCAAGCCTTTTGTACCAGCTCATCGGTTAAATTTTCCACGTAATACGAACCCCCCCAAGGATCAACGGCCCGGCAAATATCAGTTTCATGTTGCAGAAACAATTGTGTATTCCGGGCAATCCTAGCCGAAAAATCAGTGGGGAGAGCAATGGCCTCATCCAGTGAGTTAGTATGTAGCGATTGGGTATGGCCCAGAACGGCCGCCATTGCTTCGATACACGTACGCGCAACGTTGTTGAACGGATCTTGCTCGGTAAGGCTATACCCACTCGTCTGACTGTGGGTGCGCAGAGCCATTGACTTACTACTCTCCGCGCCTAGACGTTTTACTATTTTGGCCCATAGAATGCGTCCTGCCCGCAGTTTAGCTATTTCCATGAAATGGTTCATACCTATTCCCCAGAAAAACGAAAGCCGGGGAGCGAAGCTATCAATTGGCATACCCGCTCCTATCCCGGTTCGGAGATACTCTAACCCATCCGCCAGGGTATAGGCTAGTTCGAGTTGGGCCGGTGCACCCGCCTCGTGCATGTGGTAGCCACTGATGCTGATAGAATTAAATTTGGGCATGAATTGGGAAGAGTACGCAAAGATATCCCCGATGATCCGCATGGAGGGTGCAGGTGGATAGATATAGGTATTGCGAACCATAAACTCTTTCAAGATATCATTTTGGATCGTTCCCGACAAAGCCTCCAACGAAACTCCCTGCTCTTCCGCCGCTACGATGAAAAATGCCATCACGGGTACGACCGCGCCGTTCATGGTCATGGATACCGACATTTCGTCCAGTGGAATCTGATCGAAGAGGATTTTCATATCTTCCACGCTGTCGATGGCTACGCCTGCCTTCCCGACGTCACCAACCACCCGTGGGTGGTCAGAATCGTAGCCCCGGTGGGTGGCCAAATCAAAGGCCACGGACAAGCCTTTCTGTCCGGCAGCAAGGTTACGTCGGTAAAAAGCGTTCGACTCCTCTGCCGTCGAAAAACCAGCGTACTGACGGATCGTCCAGGGCCGTTGCACGTACATACTCGCGTACGGACCACGCAAGAAAGGTGGAGCACCCGCCCCGAAGCCAAGGTGTCCGGCTTCGGCCGCGTCTTCTTCTGTGTAGTACTTTTTTAACTTAATGCCTTCCGAAGTAGGTATAGGCTTTGATGAATCAGACTTGGTCTCCTGTGCGACACTTTTGAACGTGTATTTTTTATTAAAATCGGGTTTCATAAGTAATTCAGATTATAAGGTCGCGTCAAGTGATTTTCTTTTAAGGAGGGCATACTCCCAATTTGGAACCTGGTCTACCGGCACAGGCGGGGTTTGAGGAAGAGTTAGTTCATCGACTTGGTACTTATTGACACCAACCAGTACCTTACCATTATGATAGTCAGAAACCGTCTTATTCCACGACTTTTTGATTTCTTCCTGTATAAAATTCTGCTCAAAAGCAGCTGGTAAACCGCCTCTATTTTCTACATCTAGGAATAGGTTCCAGGAGGCCTCCGCCAGTTGTTGGGTCATAATTTCGAGATAGTAAGATCCCGCGGCCGGATCAGCTACCTGATCCATATAGCTCTCATTTTTTAGGATCAGGGATGTATTACGGGCGACGCGTTCTGAGAACTCCGAAGTCTTCGCAAAAGAATGATCAAACGGGAATACCGTAAGCGCATCGCAGCCACCCACCACCCCACTCATGGCCTCCGAGGTATACCTGAGTATATTAGTGTGCGGCGATCGGACGGATTGATATAGCATTGATGAACTACCATGAATGAAAGCATGACATAGGTCATCCGGTAGGCTATAAGTCCGGGTAATACGCCGATATAAATACCGCAGCGCCCTGAGTTTGGCTATTTCGGTCAGGTAGTCGGTCCCCACAGATATTGAAAAAACAAATCGGTTTGCGACCAATAAAGGAGCAATACCCCGTTCGGTCAATTGATCCATATAAGTCACAAAAGAAGCTAACGTAAAAGCTAACTCCTGCACGATATCCGCTCCGGCATCGTGGAAAACATGGCTTTCCACTTTGTAAGAATTGAACTCACGCATCGCCTTGGTAAGCGCCATACTTTCCGCAATCGTATCCATTCTTTCGCTAAAAGTATTCCCGGTTTTCATCCAATCGGCTATCGGATCATGAATAATACCTCCTTTCAGGTAGTAGCTGGCTCCTCGGGTTAGTTCAGTAAGCAGGGCAACCGGGGACTCGGAAGAGGCAAAAAAAATGGGGGTATCTGTCAACCGTATTGCATGGAGGGTTTTAAACAGATCGAGCTCTAGGACGGAAAGGTCCTGGCAATCTAACCAAATTGCATCCGCCCCTCTATCAAGCTCTCGCCTAATAAATTTATTGGTTTCAGAAGGGGCATCAAAGATAACATAAGGCGTTGTCAACCAACCAGGCACCTGTTTTTGACATGCTTGTATATCTTTAAGTAAGGTACTTTCAGGCAGCTCTGATTCAACGTAGTAAGGTTCTATGGCCACCGTACCAGCCGGCCTATACAACACTTCTTCGTAGGAACGCCCTTTCAGTTCTTTGGTAATCTGCTTCTTCCAAACACTTTTATCGGTTTTTTCGAAATCTGATAACAGGGATGGTTGCATGAATGAATCAAGTTTATTGATAAATATTTACAATTAAACAAAACTACAAATTTGAGATTACATTTTTTTAATCACTTCATAGGCCCATTTTGAATTGGCCTTTTATCGCATTGCACTTTTCCAGTAGATTCACAAACGGACTTGATTTCTGGTAATCGTAGTGTTAAATTCAAAACTCTTTTGATAGTCACGGGATCAAATTACTATCTTTGACCTCCCTAAAATTGAACATGACACAAGACCAACTAAGTATCACATTGGAAAGAGTCGCTGCTCCGCGCGAAGTGGATATTGTATGGGATAAGTGTTTACGTGTAGTCCAGGATAATATTCCGGATCAAAGCTATAACACATGGTTTGAGCCGATACGCCCCCTGAAACTGTACGGAAAAGTTCTTACTATTCAGGTGCCTAGTCAGTTTTTTTACGAATGGCTTGAAGATAATTACGTACACCTTTTACGCAAAGCACTGGATGCTTCTATCGGTCGTGATGGCCTTTTGGAGTACTCCATAATAGTAGATCCGGGCACCGAACGACACCAACCACTAACGGTGAACGTCCCAACGGTTAAGACCCCGCAAACCTATCGCCCAGATAATTTTCAGACAGATCCGCGATTAGCAAATAAACCTCCCAAAGATCAGGATTCGCTTCAACTCGACACCTATCTTAACCCAAATTACTCTTTTGATAACTTTATCGAAGGAGACTGCAACCGCCTTGCCCGCTCAGCGGGCTTTGCCGTAGCGCAGCGTCCCGGCCTTACTTCATTCAATCCGTTAATGGTGTATGGAGGGGTAGGACTAGGGAAAACGCACTTGGTGCAGGCCATTGGCAATTACATTCGCAATCATTTCAATGATAAGATTGTGATGTACGTCTCTTCCGAGAAATTTACCAATCAGTTTATCAATGCTATCCGAAATAACGTTTTGCAGGAGTTTAACGACTTCTATATGAAAGTGGATGTGCTGGTTATTGACGACGTGCAGTTTCTTTCCGGTAAAGAAAAAACGCAGGATACCTTCTTCCATATTTTCAATCACTTGCATCAGCTTGGAAAGCAAATTATCATGACGAGCGACCGTCCTCCCCGCGAACTAAAGGGCTTACAGGACCGACTACTATCTCGCTTTAAATGGGGCTTAACGGCTGACTTACAGACTCCCGATTTCGAAACAAGGATTGCGATTATCCAGAAAAAGTTACAGGCTGAGGGTGTATTTATTGAGTACGATGTTATTGAATATATCGCCCATAGCGTTAGCTCTAACGTACGCGAGTTGGAGGGTGTTATTATTTCTTTGATGGCCCAAGCTTCCCTAACCCGTCAGGTAATTAGCGTAGAGCTAGCCAAAAATACCCTCAAAAACATCGTCATGAATGAGGAGAAGGAAGTGACGATCGATACAATTCAGGAAATAATCGCCGACTACTTCAAGGTTAGTATTGCTGACATGAAAAGTAAGAGTCGTAAGAAAGAAAATGTGTACCCACGTCAGCTAGCCATGTTTCTGGCTAAGGAATATACTGATCTTCCACTGAAATCCATTGGTTATCACTTTGGTGGACGTGATCACAGTACAGTAATTCACTCCATCCAGGCAGTGAATCAAATGATCGGTGATAATCCTGATGTGGAAGAGACAATTCATAAACTGAGAAGCTACTTTAAATAGGTGATCGAACCGGTACTAGTACTTCGAAGCCAAATAAATGATACTGATTGGAATACCCTGATTGAACGGTCGGGGTATTCTATTCCCTACGCAAGCACCTGGTACCTCGACTGCGTATCACCCCAATGGCAAGCCCTGGTTTGGCCTTCTTCCTCAGACTACCACATCATTTTACCGCTTCCCGTCCGGAAGAAATGGGGTATGCAGGTTATTCAGCAACCTCTTTTTTGCCAGTTTCTTGGCTTTTTTTCTATTTCAGAAATCACCGCATACAATGTCCGGGACTTCCTGAAAGTACTGAACAGCCACTTTGGCTATATTTCAAGCTACGCTTTTCATCCAGAATGCTTCTCGCTAGTGCATCCTTTACTTAGTGAATCGACCGACCTATCTTTTGATATTCAGGCTACACATTATCTGGGCGTAAAAAGCAATAAAAATACAATCCGCAGTAATTATAGCAAGGACAGGCTATTAAATTTAAAAAGATCGTTTGGTTGGGACTGGGAGATCAAAGACTCTGTGGAAATAGAGCCTTTACTTACTCTATTTCAAAAAAATCATGAGCAGAGTATTCACGGCGGGGTAAACAAGGATGCCCATGCTCAGTTGCACCGGTTATTTTTGGAGGGAAAGAAAAAAGGGTACCTGAAACTACAATATGCCGTTCGTCAGAACACTATTCACGCAGGATGCCTGTTTTTTAAATACCTAGACCGAACTATCTACTTGTTTAATGCGGCGGATTTAACCGGCCGAAAGGGCAACGCCCGGACCTACCTGCTCGATAGTTACTTACAATCTATGGATCTAACGGGGACCTTCGACTTTGAAAGTCCGGATATAGACTCCATTGCGAGCTTCTACGAAAGTTTTGGGGCCAAGAGACACGAGTACATCACAATAAAAAAAAATAAGCTACCCTTTCCATTCAGGCAGCTTCAAGAGTGGAGGAAACGATGGCTTACAACCACTTAAAGGGCTGGCGCAATCCTTTGTAGGTTTGGAGGTCCATCTCGATGGCCCCAATCCAGAGATCTACTTCAACTTTTACGGGCACCTTATTCTCATCATCGGATACCCATATACGAATAGAGTTCTCCCCTTTAAAAAGCTTATTCTCGGGTAATATCGGATTCAATTTAATCACATTTATTTTACCGAATCTGGTTTTCACCACCCCCTTCCCACCGTACTTTACCCGCATAGGATATACTTCACCGGAAAAAAAAGTAGGTACTTCTACTACCTCTCCTATCTTTATATTATCAAAATTCAGAGTTCGCAAGAAATAATATCCACTAATCACATCATGGATATTGTTGGGTACCTTAAAGAATTTTTTTTCTCCTTTTTTCTCGGCGTATGCCACATCGCTGCCATGGTTAAAGGTCACCGTTTCTTCTTTCCGGTATTTGTTTTCTTCTATGTGCTGATAAAACATTTGGGGTAAAATAGCCGAAGTATCAATGTAGGATCTCCATGTATCCCGAACGCGGGATACCAAATCAAACGCACCAACGGTTTTACCCGAAACATTTACCTTGTAGCAAGGACGGTTATTGATTTTCACAATGGCCCGTCCAACTTCTATCTCAGCCTCTGCCGCATTAATAAATCCATAGTGAACCCTGTACCCGAGTTTTTCTCCTGCCCCAAAACTAGTATTCGAAACTTCCCGGTAGTTATCTTTACTTTTGAAAGCAAGCATCACAAGTAGCACAATCCCGGCTAAGGAAAGTAACTTGTAATATTTTTTCAAGTAGTAATGTACTGTGTTCATAGTGAAGGATATTTTTCCTTTAAGTAGTGTAGGTATTTTTTAAAATCAGCGTTAAAGTTCTCATTGAACTCTTTTCGGAAGCTATTTTGCTTCGATTTATACGTCTTATACCCTATAAAATACGCATTATTTGGAAGTTTAGTTTCGTCTACTGTTCTTTTCTTACTGAACGTCAGCTTTCCTCCAAGTAGTGTATCAGTCGTTGCGACAATTTGTCTGATCATCTCAGTTTTGAGAAAGTCCTTCCTAGAATCTGGTTGGGAAGTCTCGAAGGTAGTATACAAGCTATCAAGCTTTTGGGCACCTCTCAGGACGTGATTTGAATAAGCCTCGTTGTATCGTTTGGAGAATTCGTATTTGTTCAATTCCTCCGAATCAGGACCGTATTTATATTGCAAAAATCGTAGTGCTCCTACATCTCCTACGAAACTGGCCAAATTTTCATTGAGTTCCAGGTTATTCTTTACGAAGAGGGTTCCGTGGGTCAATTCATGCAGTATAAGACTGGCAAGACTCCCCTCCGACCGGCATAGCATACTGGAAAGGATTGGATCTTTTAAATACCCCAAGGTAGACCAAGCCGAAACCTCCCCGATATTGGTGTCAAATCCTTGATTTTTGAAAACTAATTCCTCCCGGATCGCTCGGGTAGAATCAAAATATCCTTTGTAGGCAAAAGTTCCAATGATCGGGAAAGACCATTCAACGGCTTTTAAATTATACTTTTCGGAGGCAGTCAATACCCACAAAATTGGCTTACCATGCTGATCGTAAAAAGTTGTATAGTTATCCGATGGGTTGAGCCCGAGTGAATCAACCCCAAACTTTTTAATTTCCTGAATCAGTAAAATCTGTTTTTTGAGTGAATCTGGGAAAGCAGAATCAGCCAAAACTTCATCCACAGGTTGCACATTCATTAGGATACTCATTTGTCCTTTGGCCTGCATCCAGCCATAGCTTAGCAACTCACGATTATAAATACCCAAAATCAAAAGAAGCGCTGCCAACCCGACAATAATCTTATACAACATACGGTGTCATTAAATTACAAATTGACAACGACTGCGGTAGATTTTTCAATCACCCAGGCGCATCATTACGCAAAAGTAATTTCAATCTAACCATCACCCAAAATCAAATGGGCCAAATCGTAAAAGATCGGGCCCATTTGATACTTATTTTTAGTTTCTCCCCGCTACCCCATGTAGTTAAGATCATTATTGGGCTTTAACCTGATTACCTTGATGGCATTGAGTAGTTTAATCAGGGGATACGTAGGGTCAAACTCATGCCATTTGATACCAAAATTTGCCCGGCCACCGTACTTATGATGGTTATTGTGGTACGACTCTCCCATCATTAGGAAATCAAAGGGTAATAAGTTTTTGGCAGTATCATCCACCTTGAAATTAACGTACCCATAACGGTGAGCGTACCAATTGATAATCACCCCGTGTACAGGTCCCATCAGGTAGTGAATCGGAAGAAGGAGAAACTCCCAGCCAGTAGTGGCAAATTGAATGTAGAATAAAGTATAAAGCACTCCCCAACCAAGACGAGAAATCCAAGAATTGCCTATTTTCTCGATGAATCCCCAGTATGGTACTCCTTTCTTAAATTTTGGTTCAATAGAATCCCGGTGATTCAAGATGTTATTATAGTAATCCTTGGTCTTCCACATCATATCAAATACGCTTTTAGAATAACCCGGAGAATGAGGGTCATTTTCGGTATCAGCATGGGCATGATGCAACCGGTGCATAACCCCGTAGGCATAAGGACTTAGAAAAGATGAGCCTTGAAAAATCTAAGTAAGGGTATAGAATACTTTTTCCCAGGCAGGGCTCATCGTGAACATTTTATGGGCTGCGTAACGATGCGAAAAGAAGGTTTGCATTAAGAGTGACAGGTACCAATGGGCAACGAAAAAAAGTAAGATTTCCATAAAAAAGACAATTTTTGACTACTACTAATTTTCAGCAAAAGTACAGGAGGTACCCTTCCTAAAAGATGAGCAGGGTCAGTTTTTAAAAAAAATGGGTTCATATTTCGGACCATACTATTCTAAGATCCTGAATTCTTTTGTAGATTACGCTACGATTTGCCTTACTTTATTATAATCAGGCATTTAGTACTGCTAATATCCCAAGTTGTTCTACTAGCTTTTATCCTTTTTATCTATTCTTGATACCCTTGTCCCTAACTGGGCTTTTCTACCTCAAAAAACAGACACTATAATACAAGAATTGATTGCCTATGTCAAAATTTAAACATATATTTACAACATACTAGTATGATAAATTCCGGGCTGGTTATTTGGCATCTTTGACCAGTTTTTGATCGTATAAAATAACACTTTTCAAACTTCCTTTATGGCACAATCAGATGCAGACAGCAAGTTAAAAGCACTGCAAACTACACTCGAAAAACTAGATAAAACGTACGGAAAGGGTACAGTAATGCGTCTTAGCGATAGCAAAGTACTGGATATCCCCACTATTTCCACCGGCTCACTCGGGCTAGACCTTGCACTTGGCATTGGGGGTGTACCCCGCGGAAGAGTCGTAGAAATATACGGTCCAGAATCATCTGGTAAGACAACCCTCGCCATGCACTGTATCGCCGAAGCACAAAAGAAAGGCGGCCTGGCAGCAATCGTTGACGCAGAGCATGCTTTTGATCGCTCTTACGCAGAGAAACTAGGTATTGACACAAAAAATTTATTGATTTCTCAACCAGACAGCGGTGAGCAAGCGCTCGAAATTGCCGAACACCTGATCAGCAGTGGAGCCATTGATATACTCGTTATTGACTCCGTGGCTGCACTCGTACCTCGTGCGGAACTTGAAGGTGAAATGGGAGACAGCAAAATGGGCTTGCAAGCCCGATTAATGTCGCAAGCGCTAAGGAAACTAACCGGGGTTATAAATAAAACTGGTTGCTGCTGTATCTTCATTAACCAGCTGCGTGAGAAAATCGGTGTGGTGTTTGGAAACCCCGAAACCACCACCGGAGGTAACGCATTAAAGTACTACGCTTCGGTTCGTTTGGACATCCGTCGAGTTGGACAAATCAAAGAAAGCGCTGATAACATCCTCGGTAACCGTACCCGTGTGAAGGTTGTGAAGAACAAACTTGCACCTCCTTTTAAGGTCGTTGAATTTGATATTATGTACGGAGAAGGAATTTCTAAGGCAGGGGAAATAATCGACCTAGCGGTAGAGCTTGATATTGTTAAGAAAGCCGGATCATGGTTTAGCTACGACGGAAACAGACTCGGACAAGGCCGGGATGCTGTTAAGGCCTTGATCAAGGACAATCCCGAACTTATGGAGGATTTGGAGAAGAAAATTAAAATCAAGGTTCATGGTGACCCCGAAGTATTGGTGGACACAAGTGAACCAAATGTCGAAAGTAACGGAAAGCCTTGATCATCAAGTATTATCTTGTTTTTAGTTATCTATACTAACGACGAATGCCCCCTCAGTTTTGAAGGGGCATTCGTCGTTAATAAATACTAGGTTTTGAAGGTTATCCTCGATCATAACGGACTATCGTCATTATCATCGTCGTCGTCGTCATCATCAAAATCAAACCCATAATTCGGATCATCGTCATCACCTTCTCCGGGCCCCGAGAACATACTGCTCACCAGATCTTTGAAATGGGTACCCTTATCAAGTGCTTGCTTACCAATCAAGGAGTACTCGGCCATACCGTGCAGGGCAAACTCCATCATGAATAGTTTTTCTTCTTTCGAAAGGCGCTCAGTGAACTCTTCCACGATATCATCAAGACCATCAATTGTCTTTAATCTGGCTTCGTATTCACGATTCGTCATATCGCTCATCAGGTCCATTTCATTATTCGCCGCAAACCACTCTACGACTTTGGCAAATGGATTCTTCTTTGCTTTCTTTGCTTTTTCAGGATTAGGGAAGAAATTAAGAAATTGAGTCCGAATAGCTTTTCCGATCAGGTTCTGAGCTACAATCACCGGACCTTCTACTTCTCCTTCATATACGAGCTCTACCTTACCACAGATAGCCGGAACAACTCCATAAAGGTCCGAGATACGAACGTGGGTAGCTTTTTCGCTATTAATTAGTGCACGCCGCTCCGCCGCACTAAGCAGGCTTTCAAAAGCCGAGATAGTCATCCTGGCCGAAACTCCACTTTTGCTATCTACGTATTCACTCTCGCGGGCTTCAAATGCAATCTGTTCGATCAGAACCTTGATCAGATTATTGACACGAACTAATCCTTTTTGCTCAGGTTTAATAACCGCTTCCTGTTCAGTGATTTTCTGTCCAATTTCAAGCGTCTTTGGGTAGTGCGTTACAATCTGGCTGTCGATCCGATCTTTCAACGGGGTAACAATACTTCCACGGTTCGTATAATCCTCTGGATTTGCGGTAAATACAAATTGAATATCTAAGGGCAAGCGTAGCTTAAAGCCTCGTATTTGAATATCCCCTTCTTGCAAAATATTAAAAAGTGCTACCTGAATTCTAGCTTGAAGATCGGGAAGCTCGTTGATAACAAAAATACCACGGTGCGAACGAGGAATCAGTCCGAAGTGGATCACGCGCTCATCGGAATAAGGTAACCTCAGAGTAGCTGCTTTAATCGGATCAACATCCCCAATAAGATCTGCCACGGAAACATCAGGAGTAGCTAACTTTTCAGTGTAGCGCTCTGAACGGTGCATCCAGGCAATTGGAGTATCGTCACCCTTTTCAGCAATAATGTCCTTCGCTACCCTCGAAAGTGGCTCCAATGGATCATCGTTAAGGTCTGTACCTGCCACAAAAGGAATATACTCATCCAGCAGATTAACCATCATCCGGGCAATCCGGGTTTTGGCTTGTCCACGTAGTCCGAGGAGATTGATATTATGCATCGAAAGAATTGCTCTTTCTACGTCGGGCAAGACGGTATCTTCGTACCCCAGGATACCGGGAAATACCTCTTCCTTGTTTCTGATTTTTTCAATGAGATTAGTCCGAAGTTCTTGCTTGATGGTCTGTGAGCGGTAGCCTACGGCTTTCAATTCGCTCAATGTATGAATTTTGAGTAGTTGTTTGGAATTTAAATCGGCGTAGTTCATGTAGGATTGGTAAATGAAGCTAGATGTTACCTTAGCCTAACAACGCAGTCTATAAAATGGTTTGAAACTACAAGCCATAAAACTTTATGAGTAGTCGTTCAAACATCCGCTGGGGAAGTAATATGCGCAGCCAAATAGCAGCCTTTTGTAGAAATGGGCCAACAGCGTAGTGCAGTCGGGGATTGGGGTCTTCAATAATTTTAGCCACTACTCGGGCAATAGTGATAGGCTTGGGTGCTTGGTTCACTTCATCGTTGATTTGTTTGTGAACCTTCGAAAAAGTGTTTGTGTACACCGACTCTTTCTTCAAGCTCACTACCAATCGATTTTGATTGATACTGGTGGCTACATCACCGGGCAATACACTACATACTTTAATATTGAACTCTTTGAGCTCCATACTGAGGGATTCGGTAAGAATTTCTAGTGAAGCTTTACTTGCACTGTAAATTCCCCGAAAAGGAAGGCCCATTTCGGCTGCAATCGAGCTCACATTAATGATCAACCCCATTTTTTGATCCCGGAATACCGGAATGAGACAGCGGCACACCCGTAGTACCCCCATCACGTTGGTATTAAAGACCTTATAAATCAACTCATCCGTGGTTTCTTCCAATGGCCCTACAATACCTAAACCCGCATTATTAATAACCACATCGATCCGTCCGGTTTTGGAGAGTAATTTCCTGATTGCTTCCTGTACCGATTCTTCACTGGTAACATCCATCGCCAACCACTCAAAGTTTGTGTTTTCAGGCTGGCTCCTACTAGCACCAAAAACCCGATAACCTCGCTCTGAGAGATACTCGGCCACACTTCTGCCGATACCCGAAGAGGCACCGGTAATAAGAATTACACTAGAAGTAGTTGACATCACATTGTTTTTTCAGAGCACAAAGTTATACGGCTATTTGGATTCGTTCAACCCTTAGCCGATTTACCTACCCAATAAAATCAAAAAAACCTATGACCGGCAAAAGGTCATAGGTTTTCTCAGGAGTAGTATTTATTATCATCGAGCGTAAGCAACGGAACGCATTTCTCGTATAACTGTAATTTTGATTTGACCTGGGTACTGCATTTCTTTCTCGATTTTCTGAGAAATATCGAAAGATAGCATACTTGCTTTGTCGTCAGAAACGTTCTCCGCATCGACGATAACTCTGATCTCACGGCCAGCCTGAATAGCATAACACTTATCTACCCCCTCAAAAGAAGTTGCCAGACTTTCAAGATCGCGAAGACGTTTAATGTACGATTCCATCATTTCACGCCGTGCCCCGGGACGAGAACCTGAGATAGCATCACAAACTTGAATAATCGGAGATATTATGCTTGTTTTTTCAATTTCATCGTGGTGAGCACCAATAGCATTACATACTTCCGGATTTTCCTTGTATTTCTTCGCCAACTCCATGCCCAATAATGCGTGGGGCATTTCTGATTCTTCGTGCCATACTTTACCAATATCATGAAGAAGCCCGGCGCGTTTGGCTAACTTGGCATTCAGCCCCAGCTCCGAAGCCATAGTTGCGCAGAGCTTGGCCACTTCACGCGAGTGTTGTAATAAGTTTTGACCGTACGAAGACCGGAAACGCATCCGCCCGATCATCTTGACTAACTCTGGGTGCAGACCATGTACTCCAAGATCAATAACGGTACGCTCTCCTATCTCAATAATTTCGTCTTCGATATTTTTGCGAGTCTTGGTAACTACTTCTTCAATACGAGCTGGGTGAATACGGCCGTCCTGGACGAGTCGATGGAGTGATAAGCGGGCAATTTCCCGGCGAACGGGGTCAAAGCCTGAAATTACAATTGCCTCAGGAGTATCATCAACGATGATTTCAACTCCGGTAGCTGCTTCCAGTGCTCTGATGTTACGCCCTTCACGACCGATGATTTTTCCCTTTATATCGTCATTTTCAATGTTGAATACCGAGACACAGTTTTCAATGGCATGCTCAGCCGCAGTACGCTGAATGGTATCGATCACAATCTTCTTTGCTTCCTTGGTAGCCGTCAGCCGTGACTCTTCCATTACACTTTTGATGTATGAAGCAGCCTTCGACTCTGCTTCGGCTTTCAGGGCATCCACAAGTTGTTCACGGGCCTCATCTGCCGTTAGATTAGCAATTTTTTCAAGCTGGGTTACTTGTTGTTGAAGCATCTTTTCTGCTTCTTCCCGGCGTTTTGCAGCAATTTCCGTTTGTTGGGTAAGGTTACCTTTAAGAGATTCTAGTTCGTTTTCCCGGCGCTTGTTTTGCTCCATCATCTGGGAAATATGCTGCTCGCGCTGTTTAAGCTTCTGCTCATTTGTTTGAAGGATATTACGTTTCTTATTAGAATCTTCCTCAAACTCACTCTTCAAGCGTAAGTACTTCTCTTTCGCTTCAAGGATACGGTCTTTTTTGATGCTTTCTGCGCTTACCTCGGCGTTCCGAATAATTTCGGAGGCTCGAGAATATGCATCATCCTCTGCTTTCTTAAATGATTTTTGAAAAATCATTTTCCCGAAAACAATGCCAGCCACCAAAGCTATGGCATCGGTCAATAGTAATATGAAAAAGTCTTGCATAATGGATCCCTGTTAAATATGATTTTAACGCTGAGGTTAAACAGGCGATTTCATGCGGAACTGTAGGGCTGAAACGAGTGGGTAGTGAGTGTATTTAAATAAAATCACAAGGCATCCATAATGGTGGAATCTAATTCGTCAACCTGATCTTCAAGCGCAGACAATAACTTATTGAGCTGATCCTGAGATTTTTGGAGGGCCACAAGGCAGTCTATCGACGTCAATGCAATACCTTCTAATTGGCTGTATCCTTTTGCTTCATGTATCTTTATCTTGTGCAAAAAAACCTCATAGGCATCCCTATAAAAAACCTCATGCTCGGCTGGCACACTTATATTGAAGCCTTTGTCGAGGATTTTGATAAATACGGTTGCATAAGGTTTAGGCCTACTATTATCCATCATAAAGTGTCTTCAAGTATTCCTATGCACTTATCTATCTCTCTTATATATCGTTCAACTGATTCTTTCAGTTCGGCTAAACCGTCCATTGGTGTCAGCTTATTAGTAACAATCTTAGCGAAATTTTTAGATTTATTAAAATCTTTTTGCAACGAACTGTGTTTTTTATGGATTTCTTTCAATTCTTCGGTTAACTCTTTGTTAGAGGCCCGAAGCTGAGCATTCTCTAGCTCTAACTTCAATAAGTCCCATTCCTGCTTCTTCTTTAACGCAATAAAGTGCTTGAGCTTTTCGCTGACTTCACCAAGCTTTTTAGTAAGAGTATTGGAGGGATTAACGGCCATTAGATTACTTACGAATAACTGCTCCTAATTCCTTTTCAAATGAAGTCATCAAACGTTGCATGGTTTTATCAATCACTTTATCAGTAAGTGTTTGCTGTAGATCTTGAAGCATAAAACTTAATGCGTAGGCTTTCTTTCCTTGCAGGGATTCTCCCTCGTACACATCAAAAACGTTCACATCCTTTAATAGTTGCCTTTCGGTTCGATACGCTATTTGTTTTAGCTGATCGAAGGTAACGGTTTTATCAAGAACCAATGACAGATCACGTCGTACTTCTGGAAAACGAGGCACCTCCTGAAACTGAACAACCGAACTATACTGCTTTATCAGGTAGTCCCAATCGAAATCCGCAAACCAAACGGCAATTTTAAGCCCTGCTTTTTTGGCTAGGGTAGGCTGTATCTGCCCAAAGCTAACGATTGCCTTCTTGTTAAGCGTCAGCTCAACGCCTGACTGAAATATTTTCGAACTTGTAACATTAGTTTCAACCTTTTGGATCCGCATTGCAGCCAATACCTTGTTCACTGCGGCGGCTAGGTCATGAAACTGAACAGCACCACCATTTCCCAGCCAACTTTCCGAATTCAAATCACCAGCCATGAAAAGACATAAATGACCTTTTTCGGTGTACTTATTCGACAGTTTATGATAGGTTTTTCCAAATTCAAAGAGTTTCAAATCACTTTGTCTCCGGTTTACATTATAAGCCATTGTTTCCAAGCCACTAAATAACATGGTCTGGCGCATTTCCGAAAGCTCTTCACTTAGGTAATTTAAAATTGGTACGGGTTCTCCGAACAGTTCTTCAGCCAATAAAGCCTGCCCGGCGGGCTTTGTTAGTGAGTTGTTTATGATCTCATTAAAACCATTGGATGCCAGTAGTTCCGAACACCGTAATCGAAGCTTTTCTGGATCATTCAGCGGAAAATCCGAGAGAAAATCCGAGCTCATAGAATCCGAAAGTTCTACGTTGTCGAATCCATAAATACGGAGAATCTCCTCCACCACGTCGGCTTCCCGCTGTACGTCTACCCGGTAGGGAGGTACTTCGGCCAGGAAACCTTCTTTATCCGGATTCTTTACTTTTACGTCCAGACTTTCCAGAATACTAGTAATCAAGGTACGGTCCAAGGACTTCCCAATCAGTCGGTCAATATTTCGGTACTTCACCGGTACTTTGAAGTCCTGAACGGGCTCAGGATAAAGGTCTGTTACTTCTGACGAAACTACGCCACCAGCTACTTCCTTTAAGAGTAGCGCCGCCCGTTTTAGGGCATACAAAGGCATATTGGGGTCAGTGCCTCGCTCATAACGGAATGATGCATCTGTTTTGAGGGTATGGTTTTGAGCCGTTCTGCGTACCCAGGCTGGTGAGAAATAGGCCGATTCCAGAAATATGGAGGTTGTGGAAGTTGTTACTCCTGATTTCATTCCACCAAACACTCCCGCAATACACATGGGTTCTTCGGCATTACAAATCATTAGATCGACGTCCGCCAGATTTCTTTTCTGCTCGTCGAGCGTAGTAAATTCGGTCCCTTCCGGAAGTGTTTTGACAAAAATCTGATTCCCGATTACTTTTTCAGCATCAAATGCGTGTAACGGTTGACCCAATTCGTGGCAAATATAGTTAGTGATATCAACCACGTTATTAATCGGCCGGACCCCAATCGCTTCCAGTTTATTTTTAAGCCACGTTGGTGATTCCCCGACGGTGAGGTTTGTCAGCGAAAGACCGCAATAGCGTGGTGATGCTTCAAAGTTTTCTACACTAACCGTGATGGGCAGATCCTGAGATTCAACCTTGAACTCCTCAATAGAAGGAAGCTTAATCTCCCGATTCAATACCGCTTTCAAGTCCCGGGCTACCCCGTAGTGGGAAGCCCCATCGGCCCGGTTGGGTGTAAGTCCTATTTCAAACACAAAGTCAGACTCCATGCCGAAGTAGTCGGCAGCTGGCGTTCCGTTAGGTAGATCGACGGATAACACCAAAATACCCGCATGAGATATACCCATGCCTAGCTCATCCTCCGCACAGATCATTCCTTCTGACACCGCACCCCTTATTTTTGCTTTTCGCATGACCAGAGGTTCTTCACTACCCGTTGGGTATAAAGTAGCACCTACCGTAGCGACGATAACTTTCTGACCAGCGGCCACGTTGGGAGCTCCGCAAACAATAGAGAGTGTATGCTCACCACCTATATCAACCATCGTAACGCTAAGTTTATCCGCATCTGGGTGTTTTTCGCACGTCAGTACTTCCCCGATCACAACTCCCCGCAATCCACCCTTTATAGTTTCTACTTCTTCTATGCCTTCAACTTCAAGGCCAGTAGAGGTTAGTAAGGCCCCGATTTCTTCTGGACTCTCTACTATATCTACCAACTCTTTCAGCCACTTATATGAAATCTTCATGAAATGGTATTAAATAATCCTGAGTTATATCAAATGGAACAAAAGCACTCTTAAATGAAAAGATCAATCTCCAAAATTAACGCTTTTCTTCTTCATATTTTTCACCTGCCTCTATTGCTACCGTCATGGTATTTTCTGCCGGGGGCAACGGGCAGGCATATCCGGGTGAATAGGCACAATAAGGGCTGTATGATTTATTAAAATCTATAATGAGCGTATTACCTCGCACATCATCCAGGGCAATATCAATGTAGCGCCCGCCACCGTAAGATAGCAAACCGCTGGTCTGATCGCGAAAGAGAACAGAGATTGTTCCTTCATTTTTTAAAAGTAGTAGGCGCTGACCAACCCCACTAATAGTAAAGTCGGCGTAGTATAATCGCTCGTAGGTATCAGTGGTACTGTCTGTGTAGGCGATTTTTAGCTCCTTTTCCTCTCCATCGTAGGGCGTGAGATTGGCTAGTACCCGAAAGTTCTGATCTGGGGTAAAATAGGTAAGCCCCGTAAAATTTGCTTTATTTTCAATGGGCGACTCTGGTGAAGTACGAAAAAAAACTTCCTTTTCCTCCCGTTGCTCTTTCATCTGGGCAGCATACTCTTCATCAGCTATCTTTTCCATTACTATTGACTCTTCCGCCGCAGGGGCAGTTTGAAAAGTCTCAATGAAAAAGTAGGCCAAAATGGCGATGAGCATGGCAATCGTACTCCACCGAACAATTTTATTTCGAAACATGGTTAATTAGGTTTAGTCCGGCAAAAATCCGATGTTATCGAATGAATACCAAATAAAGTTTGGATGACTTTGGAACGAAAAAAAAATAACACAGTTAAATCAGAGATGACTTATCATAACTTAAAAATCCCCGTATGTTTACCGGCATCATTGAAAAGCTTGGCCATATAGTTGACGTAAAGCAGGAAGGAGCAAATGTTACATTTCAGGTAAGCACTACTCTTACCTCAGAGTTGAAAGTAGACCAAAGCATCAGCCACAACGGCGTGTGCCTAACCGTAACGGCCCTGGAAGAAGACTCTTATTTTGTGACGGCCGTAGAAGAGACATTATTAAAGACTAATCTGGGAAAGTGGCAAGAAGGGAGTAAGGTAAATCTCGAACGATGTATGCCCGCCAATGGTCGATTTGATGGACACATTGTGCAAGGGCACGTAGACCAAACGGGAGTTTGTGCACATGTTGAAGAACGGGACGGAAGTTGGCTGTACGATTTTGAATACGACCCTGCGTTGAGAAACATTACCGTTGAAAAAGGCTCCGTTTCAATCAATGGTGTGAGTCTGACGGTATTTAATTCAAAAGTTGGCTCATTTAGGGTGACGATCATTCCGTATACCTATGAGCACACAAACTTCCACCAACTAAAAGCAGGCGACGTAGTAAATCTCGAATTTGATATTCTTGGAAAATACGTTCAACGTATGATGGGACGTTAACCGGCCAAGATTATTGGTGAGGTTAAAAAATCCTCCTACTTTTACCGTTCAGAAACGAAATACTCTTGTAAGCCCATGGATAAAATAAGTACGAATTCCCGGAAGGACCTCTTAATTCATATCGGTATCATTCTTTCGATTGTTGCCGTCATGTTCCTGAGTTTTTTCTTCCTCTACCTTCCTATGCGCACCAATCATGGTGAAGCGATTACGGTACCGGATCTTAAAAATATGAATGTCGAAGAATTGGAAGATTTCCTTGATTCACGCGATTTACGTTACGAGGTAAGCGACTGTACTTTCGTAGCAAATGTCCCCCCACTGACCATCATTTCGCAGTACCCTCAGGCAGGATCCAAGGTCAAGGAAGGACGTAAAATTTACGTTACTGTAGTGTACCAAACTGCTCCGTTGGTGAAGATGCCTCAGCTTACTGACATGACACAACGCAGTGCTCAGATGCGTTTGAAAAGTGTTGGGCTTGAATTAGGCACTTTAAAATACATTCCAGATTTGGCCCAAGGAGCCGTATTAAAGCAGCTGTACCAGGGCTCTGAAATATTACCGGGCCAACAAATTCCCAAAGGATCAAAAATTGATCTGGAAATTGGCGATGGATTAGGTACTACTACCTTCAACATGCCTAACCTTATTGGTATGTCGATCGAAGAAGCGAAATTCCAAATTATGGGTGCTGGTTTAAAAGTTGGCCAGATTATGGTAGTAGATCAGGAAGGCGCCGCACCGGGCACGGTTGTAAGACAAAATCCTGATTCAGGCAATAAAACACGCATTGGGGACGTAATTGACCTATGGGTTGTAAACCCGCAAGAAGAATTGCCTTCTGATACGAATGAAGAACGACAAGAAATCTAATGGCTTGATCCGCTTTACAGGTAAAGGGCTCCTTTTGGGTATGTTTTTAGGTATGGTTTTTACCACTACCCTATTTGCCCAGTTGGAAGTTACGCCCTTGGGTATCCTGGATAACAAGGGAATAACTTCTCCAACAAAATCAGCGAGAGTTGCTGTCCTTAATCTACCTTTCTTTGACGATTTCTCAACCGCTACTCTTCATCCCGACAATGCGCTTTGGGTGCCGGGTAGCGGTGTTTACATCAACAACACCCTCACTACTAAGCAGCCCTCCATTAATGTTGCAACCTTCGATGGCTTGAATTCAAAGGGAGTACCCTACAATTTTACGAACGAACAAGCCCAAGGCGACTCCGATACACTTACCTCACAACCCATCAATCTGACGGGGCTTGTTGCCACAGATTCCATTTATCTGAGCTACTATTGGCAAGCCAGAGGTTTGGGCGAGCTACCCGATGGCTCTGATACCTTCCGGCTAGAATTTCTTAATCAACTTGGTGACTGGATAACGGTTTGGAAAAAAGGAGGAAGTGAGTTTTCTGCCAATTTCCAGCAGTCATTTATTAAAATTACAAATCCTGCCTTTTTACACGCTAATTTTCAATTCCGCTTTCGCGCTTTTGGCCGACTTTCCGGAGCCTTTGACACATGGCATCTCGACTACATTTACCTAAACAAAAAGCGTTTATTGACCGATCGTTTTATCAAAGATATCGCCGTTAGGAAACCATTAACTTCGTTACTTAAAAGGTATACGGCCATGCCATTCAAGCATTATTTTGCCCGTCCAGAACTCGAAACTGCCGATTCGGTGCGTACTGACATCGTCAATTTATTCAATAACTTTAACTTCACGTCCTTTACTTTTACTATTTACGATGAGCTAGGCCGAAAAGAGGTACAACGCTTCCAAGAGCCCGTTTCTGCTTTTATTCAGGCTCAGAATACTCAACCAAAAAGTATTAAGATCAGACCAATTACCAAGCCTGATACTGGTTCCCGAATGCGGCTCAAGTATAAATTCGATTTACTAACGACTGATGATCAGAACCCTACGATTCCTACCGTTAATCTAAGGCGGAACGATACGATCAGTGCCTACACAGACTTGTCCGATTATTACGCTTATGATGACGGCGGGGCTGAGTTTGGCGTAAGAATGAACCAACGACTCGGCCGAACCGCCGTTCGGTTTACTACCCAGGTTCGGGATACTCTGGGCGGAGTCCGAATGGCCATCGTGCCTTTCCGAAAAGACCTTTCTGGTCAGGGATTCACGATTCAGGTATGGAGTAATCTTTCGGGTAAGCCTGACCGGGTTATTTACCAGAAATCGGTACCACTTAATTACGCCGCTGACCGTAATGGTTTTGTGGAGTATGTATTTGACAATGGCGTAGCTGTGAGCGATACCTTTTATGTAGGCTGGCTCCAAATTAGTCAAGATGCGCTTTCGGTAGGGCTTGACCGAAACTCAGAACTCGGAAGTACACAGCTTTTCTCCAACCTTTCGCAAGAGTGGGTTAAGAATACCGAAATCAAAGGTAGCGTGATGATACGTCCCTTTTTTGGTGGCAAAGCAAGTAGTATCATTACCGGCGAAGAACCGGCCCTTACATCATCGACCTTTGTTTATCCAAATCCCACGAATGGACTGATTCGGTGGAGCAATGAGTCGCTGAAGCAAATCGACATTTTCACCCTGCAAGGTACCAAAGTAAGAACGGAATACCCATCTGGTACCCAACGAGAAACCTCCCTGGCTGAACTTTCCGAAGGAGTATATGTGTTGCGATTAACAGATGGGGTAAGGGTGACTACCCAAAAAATAGTAATCAAAAAATAATTCAAATCTCTTCTGATTCATGGATATAACAGCACAAGAACTTAAAGAACGCCTTGAAAACGGCGAGAAATTTAACTTTATCGACGTTCGGGAAGAACACGAATACGAGGCCGATAACCTTGGAGCAAAGCTAATTCCACTGGGTGATTTTCCTGACTACCTGGATGAGCTGGAAGCCTTGAAAGATGAGGAAATTGTAATTCATTGCCGTTCGGGCGCCCGGAGTGGTAACGCTCAAAAATTCTTACAAGCCAACGGGTTTTCGAACGTTCGCAATGTTCTCGGAGGTATTTTAGCCTACCGCGAAATGGAAAGTGAGGCGTAGAATACCACCACCTGATACAAAACCGCCTGAAATCTATTACTAGTATTTCAGGCGGTTTTCGTTGTATCACCCATCAAGTCATTTGGTCTATGACCAAGTTTAGAATTTCATCATAGTCAGCCGCACCAAACCAAGCGAAATCTCCCTGATGTTTGAACCAGGTTAATTGTCGTTTGGCGTATCGTCTGGAATTCTGTTTCAATAGCCTCACCATCTCTTGCGAGTCGTAGTCTCCATCGAGGTAGCCGTATACCTCCTTGTACCCAACCGTCTTTAAGGCATTATGATTTCGGTACTCCATAACCCCAAGGGCTTCTTCAATAAGCCCGGCGAATAGCATCTGATCCATACGCTCTTCGATGCGCTGATATAACTCAACCCGATCACGATCAAGGGCAATTAGTATTTGCTTAAAGGGCCGTCTTGGCTTATTGTTAAGGTAAAAAGAGGAAATAGTGCGGCCAGAGGAGTGAAAAACTTCCAGTGCCCTTACCACTCTCTGGGGATTAGTAAACTCCGCCGTAGCCGAAAAAACCGGATCAATGTGCAACACCTCATTTTGTAAAAACTCCAACCCATCTTCTCTAAGTTTTCGCATCAGCTCATCACGGAGGCCGGGTTGAGGACTGGGCAGATTATCTAACCCTTCACAGACTGCTTTGATATACAACCCCGAACCTCCTGTCAGGATGACGCAATCTTTATTTTGAAATAA
Organism: Spirosomataceae bacterium; assembly: GCA_041689775.1. Lineage (GTDB taxonomy): Bacteria > Bacteroidota > Bacteroidia > Cytophagales > Spirosomataceae > JBDNFP01. The sequence continues at coordinate 16,728 of JBDNFP010000323.1, read as the reverse complement.
AGTATCGAGCAGCTTCAAGGTATCGCGTTCAAAATCACCGGCACTATACTCCTCCGCAATCGAATGTGAATTAATAAAATGGTGCGGTACCTGGTTTAGCTCTTCGGAGGTAGGCTTGGCAGTACCAATAGTAAGTTCACGATAAAATTGCCGGGAATCAGCCGAGATAATTTCCGTATTCAACTCTTTCGCAAGCCTGAGACAAAGCTCCGTTTTCCCAACGGCAGTTGGGCCTGCTACCACAATAAGGCATTTTTCAGTCACGTTTGGGTTTGTGCTCTTTTTGTTAGAATTTTAGTCAGCAGACAAAAATACAACATCATGAATTTTACTACCTTCCTTTTTTTCCTGATTTCATTACTAGTCGGTGCCGGTTTTGGAATAGGAGTCTTTTATTTTTGGGTAGGCAAAGGCCGTCCCAAGTCAGAACCAACCAAGGAGGCCAGTGTCCTGCTCGATCGGATTGAAAAGGTTTTTAAGGTAGTCATGGCAGAAGGGTACTTTACCGAGATCTACCACTATCAACACGATAAGGAATTTTGGAATATTTTCAAAGATAAAAAGAAAGCTTTGGTTATTGCGAAGGCCAAAGTACTTATTGGCTTTGACTTTGCCAAGGTGCGCTTCCGGGTAGAAGGCATCGAACGTAAAATTGTGGTTGAGTACTTCCCTAGTCCAGAGATACTTTCGATGGATACGGATTATAAATTTTACGATATTGAGCAAGGCTGGCTTAATCGGTTCCAAAGTGACGACTACACCAATATTCTTTCCGAAGCCAAGGAAACCATGAGCGAGAAGGCCATGGAAAGCGACCTACCGAGGATTGCTAACAATCAGATACAGCTTATGATGTACCAGCTAGCCGCTTCCATGAGCTGGAAAGTAACGATGGAGCTCAGTGAATCAAATCAGAAAGTGTTGAAACAGTTTGATGACTACCGGGAATTAGAGGCAGGAATTGAGCCTTTTAAAATTACAAAAGATCAAAAAAATCCCAAACAGTGAACCCTACTCCCCCATCGGTTCTACCATCACTACTTCTTCTTTGTCTACCATCACTGCTCCCTGGGGATACCCTTTGGGCTTACGGACAAACTTCTTTGGGGTGACGATAACGGGACATAGGCTATCCGTTTTACGCTTCGAATAAAAGGCAGCCAACTGAGCGGCCCGCTCTATTACCATGACCGGAAACTTCTTCCCTGCCTGGTACTTGATCACCACGTGAGAGCCTGACACATCCCGGGCGTGCAGCCACAAATCTTCCTTAAAGGCATATTGTTGGGTGAGTAAGTCGTTGTTTTTGGCGTTTCTGCCCACCAAGATCATAAACCCCTGGTACTCAATTCTCCGAAATAACTGCCCCTGATCTACCCCTGCTTTGGACGCAACTAATCCATTCTTTTTTACAAAAGTCCGCAGCTCTCGTAGCATTTCAATACCATCGATTACTTCATACAATTCTTTTAGACGTTGCAGATCTTTCTCCCGGGCAGCTAGGCTTTCCTGAATCTTTTCAACTTCTATTTTCTCATTTTTTGCTTTACGGTAGTATACTTCCGCATTTTTTTGCGGCGTATGATCTTTTTTTAGCTTAATCGTTATGGACTGATCACGGTAAAAATCGTAGAGTTCTACCCGTTCTGCCCGTTCCGGAATTTGGTGCAGATTAGCCATCAAAATATGTCCAAGTTCCTCATTTTTGCCCCCCTCTTCGAGTTCTACCAGTTTCTGAAAAGAATTTGACAGGTAGTTTTCCGTTTGTTGGGTTCGCTTCCGTAGTATCCTCAGCCATTCTCCCTTTTCTTTCTCAATGGTACTGAGCCGGGCGTAGGCATAGTAATACCGATTCAGAGCTAGGAGGGGGTCCACGAAGGATTCCATAATCTCGCCAATGGGTACTAAGGAGAGAATTGGCACGTGGTTTAGTTTTGTCAGCATAAAGCTTTTCTCATCCAAGAGAGACAGTGTTTTCTGTACCACCTTCCAACGATTTTCCGGCGCTTCTATTCCCTCCAATTCGGTCCATAAATACTCTTTAATTACCTTGCCGAAGGTAGGAAACAAGCTCTCAAACCGGGCCTCATTAGTAACAAACGCTTCGTAGGATTGGTCCAGTTTCCGATCCAGTTCCGAAATCTTAATCGACTGATCCCCTCTTAGTTTTTTGTTAAAAAGATCGACGACTTCCCCTTTTTCGTTGACTTGGATAATATTGGAACGATTACCAAATAGTTTAAAAACGAGTACATGCCCGTTTTCTAAAAAGATTCCGAAAGCCCGCTCGTTTTCAAAAACCCGGACGCCAGTAACCAGCTGGTCGTACAAGGCAGTAAAGAGATCCACGGTATTTTTTCGGGCGCGGTCAAACGCCTCGGGAAAATTCAGGCAGGCAAAATCAGCCCGGAGCGAGGCTTTGAGAAAAAAGGGTTTATAAAAATTATTTTTACCCCTTGCTTCCGCAAAAACGAGAATGATTTCATCCTTTTCCTGGCTAAACGCTTCCATAAAGTGTTTGCCGGTCATTTCATCGGAAAGACGGGGAGCTAGCTGACGAAGAAAGTAGTAATTCTGATGCACTGCTGGGGTATTTCACATGGAGGAAGACTGCCTAAAGGCAGCTACCAGAACGGTAAAGTTACTCACAAATTTACAACGAGATTTTGAGACCGTCGTGGGCAAGCCGAACGTTAGGAGGCAATTCATTATCGACGCTACTATGAAGACCCATCCTGTGACTGATATGGGTAAGGTAAGTACTTGGTACATTGAGGCGATCGATCAGGTCGAGGGCCTGGGAAAGGGTGAAGTGTGACATGTGAGATTCCCGTTGAAGGGCATCCAACACCAGCACCCTGGTACCCTCTATTTTTTCAAGCTCTTTCTCTGAAATGTAGTTGGTATCAGTAATGTAGGTAAAATCTCCTACCCTAAAACCAAATACGGGTAGCTTGTGGTGCATCACCTCAATGGGTGTAAAAGTAACGTCCTCAATTTCGAAAGGCTTATTCTGGATTGCATGGAGTTCCAGGCGCGGCACGCCCGGATACCTTTTTTCGGTAAATGCGTAGGAAAACTCCGAGCGGATCTGATTTAATACATCCTGCCGACCGTACAACGGCATATCTTTCTGCTGGGAGAAATTAAAGGCCCGGACGTCGTCCAGCCCGGCCGTATGATCTTTGTGTTGATGGGTAAAAAGTACTGCATCAAGGTGCCGGACCCGGGCACGAAGCATTTGCTGACGAAAGTCAGGGCCAGTATCAATCACGAAGGATTTACCATTTATCTCGATCCAGACAGAAACACGCAGGCGGGTATCGCGATAATCAAGAGAGCAACAAACAGCGCAATCGCAAGCGATAACGGGTACCCCTTGCGATGTGCCTGTTCCTAAAAAGGTAACATTCATGTGGCTTATTCTGTCAGATTAGCCACTAATTCAACCAGTCGGTCAAAGTTAAGTGGCTTCATGAGGGCATCGTTGAAACCTGCCTCTTTGAAGTCTTCGTCCGTGTAGTTTTTGGCATTTCCGGTAATAGCCACAATCGGGGTTTTAGATTTCTTAGCATCATCTAAGGCCCGAATTTTACGAGCGCAATCCATTCCATCCATGATTGGCATGTTGATATCAAGCAAGATGATATCAAAACCCTCTTTTTCGAGGAGTTGGAGGACCTGTTCGCCATTCTTGACGGCTGTAATCTCGTAATTTTGGAACTCTAATATTTTACGAGCTAAGTTTTGAATTACCGAGCTATCTTCGGCAATCAATACGCGTTTCGTGTATGACATGGGGCGTTGTTCGGGTTTTAAAATTGATTTGGCATGGTGAATTTAGGTATAATTCTACCAAGAACGCAAATTACGAGTTTAGGAAGTATTAAATTCGTTTAAAAAATTGGTGGTAAGCACCATTTGGTTGAAACTACGCGTTATTATTTCATTAGTACGGTATATTACGAATTCCTGTTTTCATTTTCTTGGTTCTAAATACCATGTTACTGGCCAAAGGGCAAAGCTTTCAAGTGGAAATCGAGAACCACAGGGCTCACTATAAAGAAGAGTTTCTGAAAGATTCACACTCTCCCCTCAAAGAAGCAGACTTAACCTATTTGCGTTTTTTCGACCCAGATTCCGCCTACAAGGTCGTGGCCAACTTTGTGAAAGCACCCAAAAGTGAGCCTTTTTCAATGCCAACGTATAGTGGTATTCAAAAAGAATACGTTAAATATGGCGAGCTTCATTTTAGAATTAATAGCCAGGATCTATCGTTGAGCGTGTACCAAAGTCTGAGTCTACGCCAACAGCCCATGTATCGCGACTACCTTTTCATTCCCTTTAAGGATGCCACGAGCGCTCACGAAACCTACGGAGGTGGACGGTACATGGATATCAGAATGGGCGACATTAAAGAGGGAGACTACACCCTTGATTTCAACAAAGCATACAACCCTTATTGCGCCTACTCAGACGGTTATAATTGTCCGATTCCGCCGAAAGAAAATAGTTTACTAATTAAAGTAATGGCTGGTGAAAAGAATTTCGCCAAAACACATTGAAGTGCCATTTCTTACTATTTTGAGGGTAACAACTCCTCATGAATCGCTTTTTTAGCTTTCAGGATGTCGTCACCGACGGAGACGTGAAGACTACGTTATTTTGAAATTCCGGACAAGAACTATTTTTTTAATCCAAAAAACGAAGACTCTATATGTTTGAATTCAATCAGGCACTCGACGCCGACTATCTGGAAGAAACCTACGAAAGCGATCTTACCATGATCAATATACTGTTCAGCACTTTTCTGGAAGATACACTACCCATCTGGGACCAAATTGGCCCGGCCCTGCAACAGGGAAACTTAGCGGAAGCCGCCTCTTTGACCCATCAGGTAAAACCGACTTTCGCTATGGTAGCTCTAACTGTTCTGTACGGCAAAGTAATAGAGTTTGAGCAACAAATTAAAGCGGAAGAAGCCCCAAGCCTATTACTAAATCATTACGCGGATTTATCGAAGGAAATAGAAGTTGCTGAGGAGCTGATTAAATCTGAAAATGAACGAATTGAAACTGAATTATAGGAGTTTGATCGCGAGGATAAAATTGGCCTTGATACCGCATTCCTGATAGCTTTTTCAACCAAAATATTTAATACATCTTTGTATCCTACTTTAGGATAGGCCGTTTTGTGCCTTTATTTTTACTAACCCCTTACTATATACATGAAAAAAGCAAATATCCTGAATCAGTTTCTATTCCTTATTTTGCTCCTGGTAAGCAACCAACTGGTTGCCCAGAAAGCACCAAGCTGGAAAGATATTGCCTCCTGGAAGTCCATTTCCTCTTCCGGAAATACTGAAATATCACCCAATGGCACGTGGTTCGCTTATTTACTTACCCGTGCCGACGAAGGAGATGCAGAGCTGATTCTTCAAAAAACCTCCGACACAACCCGCTTTGTCTATGTAGTGGGAGTTACCTCGCGGGCTACGATTGCATTCTCCGATGATTCTCGTTTTTTTGCTTACAAAATTTCGCCCACCGAAAAGGAGAAAAAAGATAAAAAGAAAGCCGAGAAAGTAGTACTACTCGAACTCGGCACAACCAATAAAAAGGAATTTGACCAAATCAAGTCCTTTGCTTTTAACGGTAAAAAGTCGAGTCATCTGACGGTACTTCTGGCCCCCGAAGAAGGTACCAAGCCAACCGATCCAAAAGGAACCGACTTACTACTGTATGATCTGGGCAAAAAGCAGACCCAAAATATCGGCAACGTATCTGAGTATGCTTTCAATAAAAACGGAAACTGGCTGGCGCTGGCGCTGGATACCCGAAATCAAGCCGGTAATGGTGTCGTACTTCATAACCTGGAAACGGGCGTGGTCCGCCCCATGGATACCGACAAAGCCAGCTTTGAGTCCATGAACTGGAATGAAGAAGGCACGGCTCTCGCCTTGGTAAAAGGTACAAAAGATAAAAAATACAAAGAATCGCTCTACACTTTAATTGGCATTAAAGGACTCGCCGCTACCCCGGAAATCGTATTGTATGATCCGAAAACGGATAGTTTACACTTCCCAAAAGGAATGACGATCAGTCCAAATCGGGATCCGCAATGGACCGATGATCTTTCAAGGTTAACTTTTGGTTTCCACAAGATTGTCCTAGCCAACAAAGAGGCCGATACCAAAGGAGAAGAATCTAAAAACGAAGTCTCAGAAGCGGAGCAACTCGCCAAAGTGAAAGCAGATACCACCCTTAAAACGGTAGATCAACTCACCAAGGCATTGGCTAAACTCAAACCTGACAACGCCAAAAATAGCAAAGACAAGGCCGAAAAACCTGATGTGGCGATCTGGAACTGGCAGGATAATCGGTTACAGTCCAAGCAACAAGTACAGGAAAGTCAGGATAAACGATTCAGTTTTGTAGGTATGTATGAGCCTGTAACAAAACAATTTTCGCAGATTTCGGATAGCACAGTTCGGACCGTACGCATCGCACCTAAGCAGCAGTTTGCCATCGGCACCGACAATCAACTATACGAATGGGATACTAACCTCGATGGTCAAAACTACGCGGATGTATACCTGACCGATCTTACTACCGGCAACCGGATCAAGGTGAGAGAGAAGCATTACCTACCCAACTACTACGCCGGACCGAGTCCTTCCCCCGATGGATTGAAATTTCTTTACTGGGCTGACGGACATTTTTATGCCTATTCCATGAAGGATCAGGCGGCAAAAAATATTACCGAAAAAGTACCTACCTCCTTTGTGGATACCGAAGACGATCATAACGTAAAGCAACCACCCTACCCGGTTATCGGGTGGAGCAACGATAGTAAGTACGTACTGTTGAGTAATGGCTGGGACATCTGGAAGGTAGCCGTAGAGGAGACCCCAGAAACCAAGGGAAGAAAGTCAAAGAATATGCCGGTTTGGTCCGCCTATACCAACCTTACCAAGAACGGCAAATCAGAAACAATTCGGTACGAAAATCGTTTTCAGCTCGATCCAGATGAAAAAGGAGTCGATCTTTCTAAGCCCATGTACGTGCGCATGTACGGTGAAACGACAAAGAAGAGCGGAATTGCCCAAGTGGATGGAATTGTTGGAGGTACAAAGGCTCTGCTGTGGGAAGATGCTACAATCCGTGGCCTTTCGAAAGCAAAAAATAGCGATTACTTCGTGTACAGCAGTGAGACATTCACCAAACCTACCCAATACTTTGGCACTACCTCAGCCGAATTAACAGGTAGTACACAAATCAGCCAAAATGCTCCGGACTTTGGGAAGTATGCGTGGTCAGCGGGTACACGGCTAGTCAACTACATCAGCGATAAAGGTGATTCTCTCCAAGGAGCTTTGTTTTTGCCAGCGGGTTATGTGGAGGGCAATAAGTACCCCACCGTGGTGTACTACTACGAAAAGTTATCGCAGACGCTACACAACTTTGTAAATCCATCCTACGGCCGTACGGGCTGGAACCCTGCTATGTATACCTCCAATGGCTACGCGGTGTTTATACCGGATATTGTTTATCGTTTCAATGATCCGGGTATGTCAGCAGTGTGGTGTGTGCTACCCGCAGTAAAGGCGGCTATTGCCACCGGAGTTCTCGATCCTTCCAACATAGGTATCCACGGCCACTCATGGGGAGGGTATCAAACTTCGTTCCTTATTACCCAAACCCCCATGTTCAAGGCAGCGGCAGCCGGTGCGCCACTTACCGATATGATTTCGATGTATAATTTGATCTACTGGAATAGCGGTGGTGCCAATGGCTCTATCTTTGAAGCTTCACAAGGTCGGCTTGAAGCGCCTTGGGACAACTGGGACGCTTACAATCGCAACTCCCCTATTTACCACGTCAAGAAAGTACAGACACCCCTCTTGCTGCTTCATAATGACAAGGACGGTGCGGTTGATTTTACGCAAGGAATTGAGTACTTCAATGCCCTACGCAGGTTGAAGAAACCCGTGGTTTTGATTCAATACAAGGGAGAAAATCACGGCTTAGCCAAAATGCCCAACCGCAAGGATTATTCCGTACGAATGATGGAGTTTTTTGACCATCACTTGAAAGGAAGTCAAGCCCCCGAATGGTGGAGCAAAGGAGTCCCAAAGCTCGAACTTGATGAACATCTGGAAGATAAAGCGTTTGATTAAGGAATGAGAAGAGAGGGTAGCCCGGCAGCTACCCTCTCTTTTTACCTTCTTGATCACAACCACTCCTCTAGCCAGTTTTTATGGTTTTCCAGAAACTTACCGTAGGCTAGTTGCAATTTGGGTAATGCTTCCGAAAGGGTGCTGGTATCGTCCGTTTTCAGGCAAGCTTCGGCCTCCATTGCGATTTCTGCTACCTGCATTACCCCCACCGTACCCGCGCTTCCTTTGAGGGTATGCAGATTACTCTTCACCCTAGCTATATCTCCATTTTCGTAAGCTATCAATGCTTCACTCACCAGGTCGTTCGACTCCGTCACAAAATCATCATATACCGAAAGTACAAGGTCCATTCCACCTATTTGCATCAACTGGTTCACAATACTACGGTCCAGCACCGGAAGAGACATTTCCTGCGCAATAACCCGTTGCATTTCTCCCATTTGACGGTTAGGCGCCGCCCCAATTACTTCCTGGACCTTACCGATCAGGCGTTGAGCCCGGATAGGCTTGGCCATATAATCGTCCATACCCTGACTCATAAACCTATCCCGATCCTCTTTCATAGAATAGGCGGTCATCGCTATGATGGGTGGTAGTTTGGGATTAGCTTCGTGCAGTTTTCGAGTGGTTTCTACCCCATCCATATCGGGCATCTGGATATCCATAAAAATGATATCGTAGTACCCATCGGGATTGGCATACACCTCCGCTACTTTATCAATGGCCTCAAAACCACTCTCGGCCGTATCGACGATACAGCCCGCTTTTTTAAGAATTTCACTAGCTACCTTTCGGTTTACCATGTTGTCGTCCACCAATAAAATCAGGGGGTGGTAGTCCGTAAAAACATTATCAATAAAAGCTTCCTCCTCGTTTTCCACCACCATGGAAGGCGCAATAGAAGTTTCTTTGGTTTCAAAAGTAAACCAAAACATACTTCCCGACCCCATCTCCGACTCAACCCCAATATCTCCGTTCATCAGCTTACACAGTTGCTTGGAGATGGAAAGTCCGAGGCCGGTACCACCGTAAGATTTGCGTGATGAGTTATCTACCTGAGTAAAGGATGTAAACAGGAGTTTTTGATCTTCCTCGGAGATTCCGATCCCCGAATCATACACCTCCACTTTGATCTTATTAATTTTACCTTTTTTGTCAACCAACTTTACTTTTAACCTAACTGATCCGTTCTCGGTAAACTTTAAGGCGTTGGACGTAAGATTGGATAGTATCTGCAACAATCTCGTCTGATCAGCAATCACGTACTTTGGTAGCTCAGGAGCGAGCTCGTAGATCAGATCGTTATTTTTATTTCTGGCGGTTTGACCAAACAAAGAAACCAACTTATCTAATAGCTCCCTGATCGATAATGGCATTTCGTGCAGGGCCATTTTTCCCGCCTCGATTTTTGACAAATCGAGAATATCGTTCAAAATGTGGAGCAATGTTTCCGACGAACGTTTGATGGTCTGAATGTAATCCCGCTGCTCATCGTTAAGCTTGGTATTGATCAAAAGGTCTATCATCCCAATCACCCCGTTCATCGGTGTCCTGATTTCGTGGCTCATATTGGCCAGGAATCCTTCTTTTACTTTTAGCGAATGTTCGGCCTGCTCTTTGGCTTTGAGGAGTTCTTGCTCGTTTCGTTTTAGTGCCGTAATATCCCGGGCGAGTACCGCTATTTCCACCGGACTACCTTTTTCGTCGGTAAACATCAACATGTTAAACATGAACTGACGCTCTCCGCCATCTTTTACCCGAACAGTCCCTTCAATGTTGCGCAAGCTTTTATCCCGCCGGAGCTTGAAAAGGGCTCGGTGAATGAGGGCTTCGTCGGTGAAGAATTCCATGATATTTTTGCCCATCACCTCCGACGGAGTATACCCGGTACGCTTAAATACCGACGGACTAATCATCGTAATGACCCCCTTCCGGTCCATCCGGCAGTAGATATCCTGCAAGTTTTCGAATATCCCCCGGAACACCTCCTCGCTCTGCCGAAGTGATATTTCCGCCTGTTTACGGCGGGTAACATCCCGGGCGATACCGGAGACTTCTTCAATGACCCCACCATCGTACAAAATTGGATTCAAATAAAATTCCAACCACATTTCGGAGTTATCCCACGTTTCAATCTTCATTTCAAAGTATTGAAGTTCTCCCTTAAACGCCTGCCGGTACCGGTTTTCCAGATTACGCCGGTTATTACTACCTACCAATCTCCACCCCAATTTTTCGGTGCTCACGTTCAAGGCCGGAGCCGTGTGGAGTTGTCCTTTTATCAGGTCAGAATAATTTCGGTTAAAGGACGTCAGTTGAAAACTCTTGTTCACCGACCAGATCAGGTGGGTACTACTGTCAAAAATGGCATCAAGTCGGGCAGCGTATTTACTGAGCTCTTCTTCACTTTGCTTTCGGGCAATAGCCAGGGCTACCTGTCCCGATATAAATTCCAGGAGTTCCAGATCACGGGCATCGTAGGTGTTGGCGTTATCGTACGATTTTACCCCAATAATACCCGTCACCCGGTCACCTATTCTTAAAGGCACGCAAAGTAGTACTTCGGGAGTACTACCGTAGAGGTACAAACTATTGGTTTTTGCCAGCCGTTGGATATCTTCCTTAAAAAGGAGCAGAGGACGGTTGGAGGCAATGGCGTACTCGGTAAGGCCGTTCCCCAATCTACGCTTGGTAAACTTTAATTTTCCTTTGAAGTACTCATCTACGTAGTAAGGAAAATACAGAAAACTTTTCGACTGGTCATACAGCGCTATAAAGAAGTTTTTGACGTCGATAATTTTCCCCAGTTCCAGATGAATATTATAGTAGAGGTCATCGAGATTTTGGGTACTGATGGTCCAGTTGGCAATACTGTAATACAGATTTTGCGCCTTTTCGGCTCTGATTTTCTCCGTAAAATCATGCAGGATGCAACGGTATGCGGTGGGTACTCCGTTATCAAACCGGCAGTTAACGCTTCCGGTAAGGAATATTTTTCGACCTCCTTTACTTAAAAATACTGTCTCAAAATAGGGCACATCCTTCCCCGATTGGATCTCACTAAGCTGACTTAGCGTGGATTCCCGAAACTGCGGGTGGAGGATGTTCGTGAGCGTAATGGAGGCGATCTCATCCTGACTGTATCCCAGTATTTCGCGCCACGCCCTGTTCACGAATATAAACTTGCCGTCCAGGGTAATCAGCTGAATGAGGTCACTGGTATTATCAACCAGATCTTGCAGCTGGGAATTGGAGCGCGACAAAGCAGACTCCATTCGGAGTCGACGCGTTATGTCATCACCCACGAGGGAAAAGCTTACCGGAATTCTGTTCTCTTCTTTCACCAAAACGGAATTAATCACCACCGTCCGCAGGCTACCGTTCTTTGCCAGAATGGGTATTTCCCGTCGTTCGATTTTAATTCCCCGGTATAGGCCATCTTCCAGAAGCTCCATGGTTTCTTCCCGGTCAGATTCCGGGATCAGGATCTCCAGAAAGTTTTTTCCAACTAGGTCTGCCGCCTCCCAACCCGTCTTATGAAAGGTATAAGGACTTACGGTTTCAATCGTAAAGTCAAGATCAAGTGAAATACTAATCAGATTCAGGTGATCAAGAGTTGAATTGGCCGATTGCCAATCCAAAAAGGAACGTATCGTTTCCATAGAACGTATTCTAGTACTGAGGATAAAAGGACTGAAAGCTCAGTCTTCGTAGGCTAAATTTACAAATTTAGGATTAATTTTGGGGCTAATTAGCTCAATAACCAACGAACTACCTATTGAAAGTACGCGCAAAAAAACACCTAGGACAGCATTTCCTTCGGGATCTAAACATTGCCCAACGAATCGTGGAAAGCCTTACGTCTCACCAAGGCTACAAGAAAGTGCTGGAAATAGGCCCAGGGATGGGGGTATTGACGCAATACTTATTACCAAAGACAGATTTTGAAACATTCGTAATTGAGATTGACCGTGAGTCAGTTACCTACCTGAAACAAAACTACCCGGAACTGACTCCCCGGATTGTCGAGGGGGATTTTTTACGCTGGAACCTCTCCCAACTGACCGAGGACCCCATCGCCATCATTGGAAACTTCCCCTATAATATTTCCTCACAGATATTTTTCAGGGTACTCGAACAACGCAACAGGGTACCGGAGGTAGTCTGCATGTTGCAAAAAGAAGTTGCCAAACGCATTGCTTCCCCCCCCGGAAACAAAGACTACGGTATTCTGAGTGTGCTGTTGCAGGCATTCTACGACATCGAGTACCTTTTCAGTGTGCCTCCCGGGGCCTTCGATCCACCTCCCAAGGTTCAATCTGGTATAATCAGACTCGTACGCAACAAGACCCAACAACTCGACTGTGACGAAAAGTTGTTTACCCGGGTGGTGAAAACTGGTTTTAACCAAAGAAGAAAAACGTTACGTAATGCATTGAAACCGTTGGGAGTTACCTTTGAATCAGACTATCTGAACAAGCGAGCTGAACAGCTAGGGGTAGATGATTTTGTAAAGCTGACACAGCAGCTAGTAGCTGCCACGAATGAGGAGAATCCCCTTCGGGGATAAACAAAAAATATGGACCAGCATGACTTTCGAACTTACCAAAGAGTATCTTGATCACATACTAAGACTGATCGAAAATCAGGACTCGGCTACCCTGAAAGCCGAGATGGAAGGCATGTACCCTGCCGACGTGACGGGTATCCTGTACGAAATTGAAAGTGATGGGGCTCGGTACCTGATCAATCAGCTGGAAACGAAGGTAGGTGCGGAAATTCTGGCGGCGTTAGATGCCGACGAACGGACAGACTTTCTCAAAACATTTACTTCCGAAGAGATAGCCCGTTACGTCAATCTCTTTGATTCTGACGACGCCGTTGATTTGCTCAACGAACAACCCATTAGGGTCAGAGAGGAAGTCATTGCCTTACTGGAAGACCGCGAGCAGGCCCGCTTCATCTTGGATTTGCTGCACTACGACGACGACGTAGCGGGAGGTCTGATGCAGAAGGAACTTGTAAAAGCCAATGTGAATTGGAATATGAATCAGTGCATTGAGGAGCTACGCCTACAAGCCGAGGATGTGGAAAGAGTATACGCCGTATACGTAGTGGATGACCATGATCGCCTCCTTGGATTACTTTCCCTGAAAAAAATTGTACTAGCTCATAAGAATACCAAAGTTGAGAGTATTTACGACAAAGGTATTATTTACGTAGAGACCTACCGGCCCGCCGAGGAAATCGCCGAGCTCATGCAGCGCTATGACCTTGATGCCATACCCGTCGTTAACGTTCAAGGGCGATTACTCGGCCGCATTACAATCGACGACGTGGTAGACGTTATTACCGAGCAGGCAAGCTCGGATACGTTGGCTATGGCGGGTATTACCGGCGACGTCGAGGAAGACGACACGGTTTGGGAACAAACCAAGGCTCGTTTACCTTGGCTATTGGTCGGTATGATGGGTGGAATTCTGGCCGCAAAGTTCATTGGTTTTTTTGAAGGCGATTTAAAAGTCGTTCCCGCTATGGCTGCCTTCATCCCGATCATCGGTTCCACGGGTGGTAATGTCGGTATTCAAACCTCCTCGATCATTCTCCAAAGCCTCGCCGACAAATCAGGCTTGGATACGGGGGTATGGCAACGTTTAGTCCGTATGTTTGGGGTAGCCTTTATCAATGGTATTATTATCAGTATCATCGTTTTTGGATTCAACTTACTGATTGGAAACGAACTGCAACTAGCCATCGTGGTTTCCTCTGCCCTGTTATCGGTGGTATTTCTGGCTTCCTTTATGGGTACCGTCACGCCCCTGATGCTTAATAAGCTAGGTATTAACCCGGCCGTTGCTTCGGGTCCCTTTATCACCACCGCCAATGACCTCATCGGCTATGGTGTGTATTTCGGCTTAGCCCATATACTACTTGGTCTTTGACTAGATTCTAATTGAAAGCTGACCAGTACTACCCTGTCAGCTTTCAATTGAATACATCCCTCACGCGGCTACTTCCTTCTTGGCTACCTCCTCCACCTTGTAGGCGACAATCTCCGTAATCCGTACCGTTTGGTTTTCTTTATTTTGGTACTGACGGTAGTTTAGTTTTCCTTCAATTGAAACCAGCTTTCCTTTGCGCACTAGTGTTTCGCATTGGTGGGCCATTTTTCCCCAAGCCACTACCGTATGCCAAGTAGTATTATTTACTTCTTCCTGATTCTTATTGGTATATTTTTCATTCGTAGCGAGGCTGAACGAGGCTACCTTACCATTTTCAAATTCACGTACTGTGATTTCGCCTCCGATGTTTCCGATCAATTTTACTAAATTCATGTTTTCTAATTGTTTAAATTGTTAGTGATTATCTAGTTCAGTTTCGAACTGATGATACAAAGGTGGTATGTTGTAAGGACCCGATTCGGTTGCTAATTAATTATAATCGGATAAAAGCATTTGTAGTCGTTTGCAAATGAATATCATTGTATATATTTGTAGCACAGCCTTATATCAGGCTCATTTCAACCTTTCAGTTAAGTATTCATGAAAAATTGTCTTGAATGTGATGAGTCGATTGTGGGTCGAGCTGATAAGAAGTTCTGCTCCGATATGTGCCGGAATGCCTACAACAACAAGTTAAATTCGGATTCCTACAACGTCATACGGAATACCAATAACCAACTTCGACGTAACCGGAGGATTCTGGAAGAGCTTTGCCCCGACGATAAGTCTAAAACTACCCGGGCAACCCTTTCATCAAAAGGTTTTGACTTTTCTTTAATGACCAGCCAACGCGTTACGCAGAAAGGCAGCGTCTACTATTTTGTGTATGACTACGGCTACCTCGAACTCGACAAGGACTTTTACCTGATCGTGCGCGACAATCGTGCTTAGCGCACTTTATCAGGGTATGAACTTTGCAAATGGCAGGAGCTGTACCCTATTTTACGTAAAATTAAATTCTGTTTATGATTGCCATTATTCAAAGAGTAAGCGAGGCCTCCGTCACCATTGACGGAGAAATTAAAGGTCAAATTGAGAATGGATTTCTGGTGTTGCTGGGGATCACTACCCACGATACGACCGAGGACACAGAATGGATAGGCCGGAAAATCATCAACATGAGAATTTTTGGCGATCCAGAAGGTAAGATGAATCTGGACTTGAAAAGTGTAGACGGCAATATTCTTCTGATCAGTCAATTTACCCTGCACGCCAGCACGAAAAAAGGAAACCGACCCTCATTCATTGAAGCCGCGCGCCCGGAAGTAGCCATCCCCCTTTACGAAAAAATGATTCAATTTATGAATCGTGAAACGGGGAAAACCATCGCGACGGGAGAATTTGGCGCTGACATGAAGGTCAGGCTATTGAATGATGGACCGGTTACGATTGTCATCGACTCAAAGAGCAGAAGCTAGGGCATATCTCATCGTATAACTTACCAACAAATAAAATGACACTAGACGAAGCACAACAACAGGTAGATACCTGGATCAAAGAATACGGCGTCAGGTACTTTTCGGAGCTAACGAACATGACCATACTTACCGAGGAAGTAGGAGAGTTGGCCCGTATTATGGCCCGCACCTACGGGGATCAATCCTTCAAGAAGTCAGATATGGATAAAAACCTAGGCGATGAAATGGCCGATGTGTTGTGGGTACTGATCTGTTTGGCCAATCAAACGGGGATCAACCTAACCGAAGCTTTCGAGAAAAACATGGCGAAGAAAACAATCAGAGATAAAGATCGGCATAAGCAGAACCCTAAATTGTAGTAGCTACTACAATTTCCCAGCTAAAATTACCATTCCAGTCCGTATTTATCAATCAGGTGATTCATATCCTCCTTGGCGGCACCTCCCATTTTGAACTCCTGCTTTTTAACGGCATCGAAGGTATCAGAACCCACGTGGTGGTAGTCAAAATAGCGCTGGGAATCGGGAAAACTAGCTAATTTTGAATGTAATAGTGTGTTGTTGATTGGTAGAAGCATTTGTTGTGAGGTCTACAAAATTACGGAGTAGGAAAGCAAGGGCAATGAAAGACCGTCCGGAGGTCTGTAACTAGTCGTCACCGCGCGGCAGATCGTTCGGCAGCGAGCCGTGCTGCAGGGTTTACAATCATAGTAGGGCTAGGGAACTGAGAAAAGAAGAGTTTACACTCTACCGAAACCTTACCTTATTAGACAAGTGTACGCTGCAATCTGTAATCTAATGCAGATATTGAACCATCAAAAGCCTGATTTCAATACGCTCACAGTTTAACTTTCCTTGCTAAACCTGGTTTTAAATTACGACGAGTAGGGGTCACAAGCTACTCAAACTCGTATATCTCATACGTAGATTGGGTTGGCTGGGTAGCTTTTCATTCACAATTTGTTTCATTAGAGGAATCAGTTATGAATACAGGGTTTTCTTATAAAAATTAATACTCTTATAATTATATAAAATATGGTAAAAGTTTAGAAAAAAGTCTCGTATTTAGTAACCTTTGTGGTCGGTTGAACCTGAATCAGTACTAAAATAACTACTTTCCTATCTCCTTT
>JBDNFP010000322.1:0-4040 GCA_041689775.1 Spirosomataceae bacterium | reverse complement strand
AGTAGATTCTGGTAATCCCCATCAAAATCATCGGTATGGAGAAACAAGAATACCCTCCCTCCCGTTTGATTACCTATACTTGCCATTTGCTGCTCATTCGAAGCCTGAGCAAGTAAAAGCGCAAAACCATTCGCACCGGCGGGAGCAACCCTAACCCAGCGTTTTTCTTCACTAAGGCAGGTATCTTCCAGAAGGGTAAATTTTAACTTTTGGGTGTAGAACGCGATGGCCTCATCGTAGTCTCTGACTACCAGAGCTATTTGAACAATCTGTTGATGCATAGGAATACGTCAGGCTTAAAAATCTGCAAGGGTACGTTTATAAAAATTAGTAACTACTTGACTTTCATATTACTAAGGTCAGGCAAAGGACTCACGGAGGTCCAGCCACCGTCCACCACCAAGCTCTGTCCTGTAATATGCCCGGATGAGGGTGAAAGAAGAAACAAAGCCGCGTGGGCAATATCCTCGCGAGTGGCCGGACGTCCCATCGGGGTAATCGCGGACCACACCTTGGAATACGTCGGGTCTTCCTGTAGGGTTCGTTCGGTGATCGTAGCGCCGGGAGCTACGGTATTGATAGTTATACCGTGCGGAGATAACTCCACCACCAGATTTTTAGCCAACATTTCCAATCCGGCCTTGGTCATGGCATAAGCAGCCAAGTATTGATGGGCCTGATGCCCTACTACCGATGACATCAACAAAATACGACCTCCGGTTTTTTGGTCTCGCATCTGCCGGGCGGCCACTTGCGTAAGCAAAAAAGATCCCATTAGGTTTACTTCGAGTACCCGCCTCAAATCAGAAGCGGGATACTCGAAAAAATCTCCAAACAAGGTTATTCCCGCATTCGCTACCGCTATGGTTAGTTTTCCGTACAGCTCTATCGCTTTTTCAACCATTTGGTCTATCACCTCGGAGTCAGAGGCGTCGCCCCCTACCACGTCGCAGGTACCACCCTCGCTCCGTATCTGAGCTACTGCCTCGTTAGCCAAGGCGGTATCCCGATCATTGAGTAGTACTTTGGCTCCCTGAGTGGCAAGTTGACGAGCTATTTCAAGACCGATCCCCTGCCCTGCTCCGGTAACTATAGCAACCTCATTAGAAAAAAACTTCTCGCTCATAAAAATCTATTTTCTTGGAAGTCCGTCAGGATTTCCTCCAAAGGTAATTAATGTGAATCACGCGCTACTTTATCGCCCGACCCTCCCCGTAAGAAATCCAAATCGGCACCTTCGTGGGCCTGCATAACGTGCTCAATGTGCATCTTTACGTACCCTCGATTGTACCCAAGTTCCAGTGGTTTCCAATTAGCACGACGCTGGGCTAGTTCCTCATCGGATACGTCGAGATGTAAACGTCGATTGGCAACATCCAGCTCAATCATATCACCATCTTGTACTAATGCCAAATTTCCACCCACGGCGGCTTCCGGCGAAACGTGCAGTACTACTGTACCAAATCCGGTCCCGCTCATACGTCCGTCCGAAATCCGTACCATATCCGTCACCCCTTTTTCAAGTAGTTTCTTGGGAATACCCATGTTACCTACCTCAGGCATACCAGGGTACCCTTTCGGGCCTACATTCTTCATAACCATTATGGTATTTTCATCGATATCAAGCGTGGGGTCATCAAGGCGAGCCTTGTAGTGATCAATATCTTCAAATACCAAGGCCGGGCCACGGTGTTGCAGCAGTTTTGGGTTCAGGGAAGCTGAGGGTTTCAATACGGCTCCGTTCTCTGCCAGATTACCTTTTACCACCACCAACCCTGTAACGTCTTTCACCGGTTTTTCCAAGGTAGCAATCACCTCGGGGTCAAAGCATTCTACCGTTTCGCAGTTCTCCCGCACCGTTTTCCCATTTGCGGTGATCCTGTCAGCATGAATCCGGGATAAGAGTTCCTTGATCACCACCGGAAGCCCTCCGGCGTAGTAGAAGTCCTCCATAAAGTAGCCCCCGGAAGGTTGAAGATTGGCGAGCAAAGGAATATCAGCCGAAAGATGATCAAAGTCTTCCAAGGATAAATCCACCCCAATCCGACCGGCGATGGCCAACAAATGGATTACAAAATTGGTAGAGCCACCAATGGCCGCATTTATTTTAATAGCATTTTCAAACGTTTCACGGGTCAGGATATCAGATAACCGAAGATCTTCTTTGACCATGTCCACAATCCGTCGTCCCGATAGTTGCGCAATAACCTTTCTACGCGAATCCGCCGCCGGAATAGCCGCATTTTCCGGCAGGGTAAGCCCCAAAGCCTCTACCATGCAGGCCATGGTAGAGGCAGTACCCATCACTGCGCAATGTCCTTGACTCCGGCACATGCAGGCCTCTGCTGTTGTAAACTCTTCTTGAGACATCTGTCCCTGACGGTAAGCTTCACTAAACCGCCACACATCGCTGGTGCCAATACTTTTACCCCGGTACCTACCGGTAAGCATTGGTCCGCCCGATACCACGATCGTTGGGATATCTACGCTACAAGCTCCCATTACCAATGAAGGAGTTGTTTTATCGCAGCCACAGAGTAGCACTACCCCATCAATAGGATTAGCCCGAATTGATTCCTCAACATCCATACTGGCGAGATTGCGGTAAAGCATGGCCGTTGGCTTGATCAAGGTTTCTCCCAACGACATCACCGGAAATTCTAGCGGAAAACCACCCGCTTCCCACACACCGCGCTTCACTGATTCGGCCAATTCCCGGAAATGTCCATTACAAGGAGTTAATTCCGAAAATGTATTACAGATACCAATGACGGGCCGTCCCTCAAACTCATCGGCGGGAAATCCTTGATTTTTCATCCACGCCCGGTATATAAATCCGTCCTTGCCTTTTTTGCCAAACCAACCGCGACTGCGTAATTCTTTCTTATCCATGGTATAAGGTATAATGCGTACTTGAAACTGTCTAACCAACAAAGACAGTATTATACTAATTATAATGTTGACACAGTGCTTCCGTTTCTATTCCAGAATTACTTTTCGGACGAAAGATTCGGTGGGGGTCTGAATTTTAAGCAGATAGACACCATGGACTGGCGAAGACATCAACCAGTTTTCTTTCCAGTTTTCATTAGTTTTTTCCGTTTGTCTACTACCGATGATTTTACCCGATAAATCGGTGAGTTCTAAATGTACCTTTCCCTGGTAAGACGATACCCAGCCAATATTCATAGCCTGTTGAGTCGGATTAGGGTAGACAGTGGGCACCTGCGATACAGTTGGCAGGGAAGTCACCGCCGAAATAGTACCTGACCAAGGCACAATACCCGCCGGGGGAGTAGCTACTTTGGTAGAGGTAAATATATGGAACTCACCGGGCTGTAATAGGATGAATTGCTGAGTGTCGGTAATCGTACTAGCTTGCCCAGTAAAGTAATCATACCAAGTACCAGTGGTGGTAAAACCAGACGGCACCACTACCGTCTGCACATCAAAGTTTCCAATAACGAATATATTTCCCTGAGCAGACCTGAGCGTGATGCGCTTTACCAAAGCATCTATATCCAACGTAAAGTCAGTAGTTTTGAAGGCAGGGTACGTATTTCTGAGATTGATTAAGGCACTATATACACCCAACAGATTCTTGCGGTCGGTTTGCTGTAAGTAATCCCAAAGTACCGGTTTGGCGGAGGTTCTTCCGCCCTGATCGATGGATATATCGTATCCGTACTCGCCAAATTGCCAGACTAACTTTGGCCCCGGTATCGGGAAGAAAAATGCTGCGGCTAACTTTGCTCGCTCCAAGGCCGTTTTTTCATTTTTGATAGAATAGCTCCCTTGGACTTTTCCAGTTTGTTTCAGGTCATACAACAGTCTTTCTTCATCGTGACTTTCCATGTAGCCCACTAAACGAGGCTTAGCCCAATTCCGGAGTTGGTATGGTGAACTACCCACCCACGCCAGAGGCGATGGGCTTCGGGTTTCATAGAGTGTGCTTTGTTACCAAAGTCTAATTTCCTCTCCACCTTTGTAATCGCCAGTTCCTGACGATATATTTTTAATCCTTCATTTAAAATGTTCTT
>JBDNFP010000321.1:0-2866 GCA_041689775.1 Spirosomataceae bacterium | reverse complement strand
TTTTCTACTTTAAACGCTTTGCCTTCCTCCTTCATCTTAATGGCAATGAGTACATCAGTCGGCTTGAAGTCAGGATCAGCCTGCACTTCCGCGGAATAATACTCAGGCTTCACGTAGCGACCGGCAAACTCACCAATCTCTGCCACAAAACGTCCCTGACGATCCACAATGGGCACTTCTTTTCCATTTCCGTCGAGCACCATGATCGACGGAATACCGTTGGCTTTTGCCACCCGGAAGTCATCCGCTCCAAAAGTAGGTGAGGTATGTACCACTCCGGTACCATCTT
Source organism: Spirosomataceae bacterium (assembly GCA_041689775.1). Lineage (GTDB taxonomy): Bacteria > Bacteroidota > Bacteroidia > Cytophagales > Spirosomataceae > JBDNFP01. The sequence continues at coordinate 2,577 of JBDNFP010000321.1, read as the reverse complement.
CGGTCGTTACAAAATCACCCAGAATTACCCGAAAAGCCGGGGTTTTGGGTGTTACGTAGGGCATCAACTGCTCGTATTCAATACCTTCAATGTCTTTTCCAGAAAACTCTGCTTCGATACTCCAAGGCAGTATTTTCTTGTCGCTAGTAGGGTAGCCATCAAAGTCACCCTCCTTCCCTTTTGCCGTAAAGTAGTTGTTTACCAAGTCTTTGGCCAATACTACCGATACCGGAGTAAAGGTATAGGGGTTAAAGGTCTTCACGAGGACATACCTGATATTAGCCCCAACGGTAAGCGCTGAGTTTCCCGGTAAAGTCCAGGGGGTCGTGGTCCAGGCTAAGATTCGAACATCGGTGTCTGCAAAGTCTTTAAATACCTTCGAAGCGCTCAGGTTTTTTACCTTAAACATCGCAACGATGGTGGTATCTTTCACATCCTTGTAAGTACCGGGCATATTCAGCTCGTGGGACGAAAGTCCCGTACCCGCTGCCGGTGAATAAGGTTGGATGGTATAGCCTTTATAGAGAAGGTTTTTATCGTAAAGCTTCTTTAATAAGCTCCAAAGGCTCTCGATGTAGTTATTTTCGTAGGTAACATACGGATCTTCAAGATCTACCCAGTAGCCCATTTTTTCGGTCAGACTATTCCACTGATCCGTAAACTTCATGACGGTTTCCCTGCACTTGGCATTGTATTCTTCAATACTAATTTTAGTGCCAATATCTTCTTTGGTAATACCCAGTTCTTTTTCTACCTGTAATTCAATGGGCAGGCCGTGGGTATCCCACCCTCCTTTGCGTTTTACTTGAAATCCGCGGAGGGTTTTGTAACGACAAAATATATCCTTAATGGTACGCGCCATCACGTGGTGGATACCCGGAGCGCCATTCGCCGAGGGTGGCCCTTCGTAAAAAGTGAATGATGGGTGTCCTTCCCGAACCTCGATTGATTGTTCGAAAATTTTATTTTCTTTCCAGAAATCCAATACCTCATCCGCCAACTGCGGATAGCTAAGGTTTTTATACTCTTTGTAATTCACGGTCGTTTTTGGCAGTCGGTTGAAAGTTTAAAATGCACCATGGCACTTATTTTTCGGAGTGCAAATTTAGGGATTTTTTGTCCGCCTATGAAATTACCTTTCAATCAAAAAAACCCCACCCTATTTTACGGTCAAGAAACGTCGTTACTTTCACCAGAAAAGTCTCAAACCCTATGACCTGGGTAGAGTCCATCATATCCGAAAGTGAATGATCCAGATGCATCAAAGGCGTGAAGTAACCCGCAAGTCAAACGTAGGCTCAAAACCAATAAGCAGGGCCAGAAGCCGTTGAAGTTTTGGATTCATCAATCATGTATAGGACAAAGGCACCAGGGATTTTACTTCGGCGACTTCGCCGGCCTTAACACTCAAAGCTTTGAACTGTAAGGTACTTACCCCGGTTGGTATGGATATCTCCCCAATTTTTAATAATCCCCATACCTTTTCAAAGGCTTCCTTCCTCGGAACCCGGTCTGGACTGTCGATCATGGGAGGATCAAAGGCTTCCGTGATAGTACTCGTTGCTGCATTACTCTTGGTAGCTAATTGAATTTGGGAGCCCGCTTGTCCTTCGGGACAGGTGTAGCGTAAATAGGCGGTGTGTTTGACCGGCCGTTGACTCTCCACCTGCCATTCAATACTATCGTTAGGGTAAGTCCAACCAACGAGCCAGTCGTGCGCCCAGCCGTGGCCTTCCTTGTAGAAAGGTTACCGAAGAAACTCGCTTCGTGGGCGGCTAACTCCACCTCCCTACCGTTGTAGCCAACCGCGGCCGGTCTTTCGTTCATGGAAAGATCCCTGGTTGTTAATCCAAACCAAGTGTCAAACTCAGTTTTAAATTGATTCATCAGGGTAGCCTCGTTCGCCTCAATATTCCTCTTTTGCGAAGGATCTGCCAGCATATCGTATAATTCTGGCTCCTGTCCTTTCCAGGCCCAGCGATGGCGGGTGGTCCGTAAACCGCCCGGAGTTGGTTTCAGATTTTTATCCAAATGGGCCACGTGAGTGAAAAGTGTTCGATCAGTTGGAACATCAGGAGAAGTCCCGAGGAGTTTTCCGGCAAAGCTGACGCCATCGAGCGGGAGCGTTTTTGGGGTAGGGAATCCACATAGCTCTACCAAACTAGGTAGCAAATCGATGTGCGCTGCCAGTGATTTCACTACTTTGGGCTCGATCTTTTTTCGCCACTTCACAAAGAAAGGTACCCGCACTCCTCCTTCGTCAACCGAACCCTTTATCCCTTTCATATCGCCGTTGTACCGCGTACCGTTCGAGCCGTTGTCGGTGGCAAACACTACAATCGTTTTCTCGGTAAGCTTTAATTCATCCAGTTTTCTTAGTAACCTTCCCACGTTATCATCTACATTTTCAACCATTCCGTAGATGGAGGCTAACTCGTCGGAGAGATCTTTTTTCTCGTACTTTTCGAAATGGTATTCAGGTACCTGGTGCGGCGTATGGGGGGCGTTAAAGGGTACGTAGCAGAAAAATGGTTTGGCTGTATCCTCGCCCATAAACTCCATCGCGGCATCCGCTAG
>JBDNFP010000320.1:0-22141 GCA_041689775.1 Spirosomataceae bacterium | reverse complement strand
GGTTAGTTTGGGATAGAGGGTGCTGTCAGCTATTGGCGCTCTTTAAGTACTTGACTTACAATAAATTAATACTGTATACTGTTTCATTTGAGGTGCTAGTAGTCAATAATTTACCCATTCCAAATACCCATCACCCTCACCGGCGCGCAAATTGATGCACTTTTTGAATTCGCCAAAAAGAAGTACGTAGACTACTACGACGTACAACTAGAACTCGTGGACCATTTGGCCAGCGAAGTAGAACAACGCATGGCCGCTGACCCGGCCGTTTCTTTTGACACGGCCTTGCAGCAAGTGTACAGTGGGTTTGGGATATTTGGGTTCTTGGGGATAGTGGAAGAAAAAGCCGCCGCAGTGATGAAGTATAATAGGAGGTTATGGTGGAAATCATTCAAAGAACTGTTCCGATTACCCCTGATACTAGGTTCTTTAATCTTGGGGATTATTCTTTTTATTGGATTCATTGAGCTGGAAACAAAAATGTTCATGATCGTCAACGGAGCACTACTACTGTTGTCTTATTTAGTCGCCACGTTGTTTTTTTACCGCCAAGGGCCTTACAAGCATTTTAAACTGAGCGGATTTCAATACAATAAGTTCGTTTATCTCGGAGCGGCCATTAACCTTTATCAGCTGTATTCTCTACTACTACGGAGGGTCATCGAATCCGTGGAGCCTTCTAGCCCTTGGATGCTGGCTACCCCACTATTCTTTTGGCTGCTATGGTTGATACTTGGTGCAGGGTTCATGTCCTGTAACTCTATGCTCAAACAACAGCAGACGCTTTTTCCACAAGCCTTTGCCTGAGCTTGGTAAACCATTTGCCACTACCCCGGTTGTAATGAGTACATGCCCTGACCGGCACTTCTTCATTAAAAACCTAACAACTACCTCATGCCCGAATTACCCGAAGTGGAAGGCTACCGCCGGTACCTGGAAGCCACAAGCCTTCACCAATCCATCGAAAATCTCGACGTAGAAGACACCAAACTCCTCACCACCGATCAGATTATCCTTGCCGAAGCGCTCCACGGAGCAGAGTTTACCGGTACCCGGCGGGTGGGTAAGAATCTTTTCATTTACACCAGCAAGCCTGATGTTATCCTCAGAATGCACTTTGGCATGACGGGTGATCTGGAATATTACCACAGCTCCCTGGATCGTCCGCGCCATGCTCGGATCGTATTTTATTTTCGGGGAGGGTTTAATCTGGGCTTTATCTGTCCCCGCAAGTTTGAACGCATCGGACTGGTAGAGAATGTGGATACCTTTCTGAAAAGTAAAAAAATCGGCAAGGATGCGCTGGAAATAACGCTGGAAGAGTTTGCCCCGAATCTCACTAAGCGTAAAACGGCTACCAAGTCGGCGTTGCTGAATCAAAGTGTGGCCGCCGGCGTGGGCAACTGGATTGCCGACGAGCTACTGTATCAGGCCCGTATCCATCCCGAGAAGCCCGCCAATACACTCAGTCCAGCGGAAGTAGAAGCACTATGGGAAGCCACGGGTACGGTACTCCGAAAAGCCATCGAAAAGGAAGCTCGCTACGCCGATTTTCCGGCGTCCTACCTCATCCACGCCCGGGCCTGGGATACTTCCCCCTACGAGGACGAAAACCAGCATTTACTATGCCCACGTGATCAGTCAACCATCGAGATTATCAAGGTAGGAGGGCGTACGACGTATTTTTGTCCGGTTTGTCAAGCCTGAACTATAGCCCCTGCTCAATAAAATATAAAATTGGTATATTTGTCTACCAACTGATTTGCTATGAATACCGAACAAAAAAATAGCTCGGATGATTTTGATGATTTTGTTCCACCTGGATTTAATGAAGACAATGAAATATTTCCTTGATGCGGCCAATTTAAATACCTCATACCTCTACCAATACTTTTCAACCGGGCAATAAATTCTCCTTTTCAAAAAAATGAAACCCTCTCTCCTCTCCTCCTTCCTACCTTTCCTACTCATTTCTTTCCTCCTCATGCAAACCGCCACCGCGCAAACCCGCCCGCGAGATATGGGCATTACAATGGGTGTACTACCCACCGGAGCGCTCAATGCTATCACTGACGTAACCGGTGTAAAAGTAGGGCAAGTAACGCTCGTAGAAGGTCAGGATGTCCGAACGGGTGTTACGGCTATTTTGCCGCACCACGGAAATATATTTCAGGAGAAAGTACCCGCCGCCGTATTTGTGGGTAATGGCTTTGGCAAACTAGCCGGGTCAACGCAGATAGAGGAGTTAGGTACCCTGGAAACCCCCATTATACTCACCAATACCCTGAATGTGCCTACGGCTACGGATGCGCTCATCGATTGGACCCTCAATCAGAAAGGAAACGAAAACGTGCGCTCGGTAAACCCGGTCGTGGGCGAAACTAACGACGGCTACCTCAATGACATCCGGGTAAGATACGTTAAGAAAGAACACGTACTACAAGCACTGCAACAAGCACAAACCGGAGCCGTAGCGGAGGGCAACGTAGGTGCCGGAACGGGTACCGTGGCTTTTGGCTGGAAAGGGGGCATTGGTACTTCCTCCCGTAAGCTACCCGCCAAACTTGGTGGCTATACCGTAGGCGTGCTGGTACAGACCAACTTCGGCGGAGTGTTGCAAGTCAATGGCGTACCCGTGGGCGAAGAGCTAGGGCAATATTCATTCAAAGAAACCCTAGACAAATCGTCCGACGGCTCGTGCATGATGATCGTAGCCACGGATGCGCCGCTCGACGCTCGCAATCTACGCCGACTCGCCCAGCGGGCTTTGTTGGGGCTCGCCCGCACCGGGGGCATTGCCTCCAACGGCAGCGGTGACTACGTAATTGCTTTTTCTACCGCAAACCGCGTACCATACAGCGCAGCGCAACCTACCTCGTCGGTCACTCTTTTACACAACGACTTCGTTTCGCCGCTTTTCCTAGCCGCCATTGAAGCTACGGAGGAGGCGATTATCAATTCACTTTTCATGGCCAAGACAACTACGGGCACGCAGGAACATAAAGTAGAGGAACTACCCAAGGAGAAAGTAATGGAGTTGATGAAGAAATACGGGCGAAAAAAGTAGTATTAAACCAAAAACCAGTGGATATGTCTACATTCTGAACAGACAAAACAGGTGGCTTCTTTGTTCGTCCAATCCAAATTAAAGAAGGTGGCTAATGAGGTATTGAGTTGCGACCTTTGCACAAAGAAATAGTCGTTCCTACACATCTGACAAATGATCTGATTCCCATTAGCTTCGTACTGCTTGGGGGCTTCTTTTTTGAAAAGGCTCATAGATTTCTACTTAAAGTTTCTACCTAAAAGTACAGATAGCCGCTGATTGATTCAACCATTTTCAGGATAATCGGGTCTTCGGATCTTACTATTGGAATGCAGCAGGACGATCAATTACACTCCTCACAGCACCTGCCACACCCCATACCCACTCACCAGCAGGATCGACGCGATACTGACCCAGAAAAATACATCATAGAGCCGGGAGGGCACAAGCGCTTTGGGTAGTTCGCGGTAGCGGTATACCCACGCTACCCACACAATCATGAGGAGTAGTACTGAGGTGGCAATTCCCCCCAGAATCACCATCATTACCGGCGATTGGAAAAAGAGAAAAAAGGCACACCACGCAAAGGGGAAAACCCAGGAGAAGATGGCAATGGAACGGCGACGCTCTTCGACGGTATCATATTTCAGCCAACCTAGCTGCCCGAATGCATCACCGTATACCCGCGCCCAGCTAGCCGTAGCCGTAAACAGCGTAGAGTAAAGCGCCGTAAAAGCTCCGACCAAAAACAGCGTTTCAGCCCACGGACCCAGCGTTTCGGTAAATATCCGGGATAAGACGCCAATCATCCGGTAGCCCTCGGGTACTTCGCCACTACGGTGCAGCACGGCTGCCCCCAACAAATAAAAAGCCGCCGTCACGACGGTATAAACCACCATCGACAAGATCGCATCAAGGTACATGACTTTAATCCACCCTTTGGCGCGTTCGGCCCAAGCTTCGCTCCCATCGTTGGGACCAGCGTAAGCCGCATAGCCCTTCTCGATGCACCAGTAGTTGTAGTACATGATTTCGTCGCCGCCTACCCCGGTAATCCCAAAAGCGCCAAAAGCTACCGCCACGGCCTCCGGAGGAAGATTGAAACTTAGCCCTTGCTCAATATTCTCCCAGCGAATCGCAAAAGGAGTTCCCTGCAATAACCCTAAGGATACCAACACCACCGAAGAGAATAGTACAATCATCACCAATGATCCTTTTTCGATCGGTGCGTAGTAGCCCCGGTATACCAGCAACGCCGTAACCAACGCCGATAGCAGTGCCCAGATATTGACCGAAATGCCCGGAAAGGCCATGTTGAGCACAATGGCTACCCCACCCACAATACCCCCCACCTGCATGAGTTTGAGTCCTTGAATCGAAAGCCACAACCAGATACTCCAATGGGTACCCCGCCAGCGCATACCGGGTAGCCGATTGAAATTATACATCGTAAAGGTACCCGTGTAGATGGCGTTTTTTCCAAATTCCAATTGCAGCGCTACCTTCACCAGGCAGCTCACAATGATGACCCAGAAGGTAACAAACCCGGCTTTGGCCCCCAAGGTCGTGGTGGCAATCAGCTCACCGGAGCCCACAATGGCCGCCGACATGATGAAGCCCGGACCGAGGTAGCGAATTCGGCCGAGAATAGTAGTAGGGGGATCTAGTTGAGTAAACATGGGAAAGTGGGAAGGTTACTTTCCACTCAAAAGCGGATAGCTACCGGATATTACTCCTGATCTCCCACCTCATAAAGCTCCACACGACCAGATATTCTAAGGCAACCACCCATCCATTTTCCTGGAAAGGAACATTTCCGTAGGCCGTATACGTAAGGATTAATAACGCCGACCAAAGGAGAGGAAACCGAAAGCGGGTAAGTACGCTCAGCGCCACTAATGGTATCACGTACCAGGGGTGCACCGTAGTGGCGCAAAAAAGATAAGTAGTCAGTACCCACAGCCACCGCTCGGGTAGTGAAAGAGTGAAACGATTGGTCCAAGAAAAAAACAGAATCATCGACAAAGAAACGATAGCCAGCAGCGGGCCAATGGTGGCAATAGGGTTGTACCCCAGAATAAACGTTCCTGTATCCCTCAACCCATAGTACAGCCCCGCATTGAACTCAAATCGTCGAAAGTACAGATCAAGGCTCGTAGAAAATCGCTCGATCACCAGGCTATCAAAGAAAGACACAAAGGGGATCAGCACAATACCACCCGAGATCAGGTAGTAGCGAGTACTTTTCAGCAGGTGTTTTTTATCTAGTAAGGCCGGAAGAAATATCAAGGGGAGTAATTTTACTCCGGCCGCTAACCCCAGAAAGGTAGCCGAAAAATTGGCCTTACTTTTTTTGAAGTAGTAAAGACCCGCCAACAGAAAACAGATGGTGAGTCCTTCGTAATGAATATTCGCGGTTAGCTCTATGACAACCAACGGATTCAAGGCGTAGAGCAAAGTACCCCTTCGGGCAGCGTTGTTATCTTTACCAAATTCTTTCAAGAGGTGATACACTAACCATATACTAGCCACTTCTCCTAGAAAAATCGGAAGTCGCAGCCAGAAAACAGCCCCCATTTCCGAAGAACTGATCTTCGCTACTACCCAAAACCACCCTTGCAGAATAGGCGGATAAATGGTGTAATATTCGGGTGAGTTTAGCTTTTGGAGTAGCGCGTCGGTTAATTCTGCCGTGGTAGCGATATCTGAACCAATGATGTCGGTTGGTAAGTACAGGAAAGGATTATAGCCGTGAGCCAATAACCGACCATCCCAGATAAACCGGTACACGTCGTCGGACAAAGTAGGAAGAGTTGTCATGCCAATGACCCGAAAAATAACGGCCGCACTAACCAACAGAGGGAAAGCACGTTCTTCTGCCTTGAAGTACATAGCTACACCATACAAAGCGAACAAAGCACCCCAAATTGCAAGAAGCGATGCTGAATCATTCCTGGGAATGTGGACCAGTAGTACATAGCCCACCAGCGATAGTACTACCCACAGCCTCCACCTCATCCGGCTTTTCATGACCTGACCATCGAATGACGTACCGAGTAGTAGGCAATAAAACCAAAGCCCAGTACCAGCACCGTATGAAAGCCCAGCGCACTGTAATTTTGGGTAGCTATACCGAGCACGATTCCCCCCAGAAAATACAGCACCAACCCCCACTCCACCCAGGTAAGGGGCGGAATTTTCCGGGCATTGTATGTATTGGATTGCCAGCGGTCGCTGCGCAGCTTTACGTTAAATTTAGGGGTACGAATAAAAGGGGTCTTTCGTCCCATGTACCCCTCAATGACGGCCACGGCGTTATGCAGCGACAACCCCAGCATCAGGGTCAGGAAGACCGGAAATGTAGTTATAAACTGCCCAAATGTACCGCCCCTCTGCCGGAAGGAGGTCCAGTAGAAGGCCGCCATAATGACCAGGCTCAGTTGAAAGAAAGTCAACCAACCCCAACCTAGCCGCAACGCCAGCATGGGTACACTCAGGAGAGCGGTCATCAGAGTCGCCACAAAGATCGAGCTGTTGAGCAAGTGAAAGGAGGCATACAGTTTGGTAGACAGCGAGAGAACAGGCGACCGCCATACCGCCGGAAGGTTTTTACGGGCGCACTCCGCCGCGCCTTTGGTCCAGCGGTACTGCTGAGACTTAACGGCGGGTAAGGTCACGGGGAGTTCAGCCGGTGAAACCAAGTCTTCGAGGTACACAAACCGCCACCCTTTCTGTTGGGCCCGGTAGCTGAGGTCAAGGTCTTCGGTGAGGGTATCAGCCGACCACCCCCCAGCATTTTGGATCGTCGTAGCCCGCCATACACCGGCGGTACCGTTGAAATTGATAAAATGCCCTCCTTCGTTTCGTCCTACCTGTTCAATGGTAAAGTGGGCATCCAGCCCGAAGGCTTGCATGCGGGTAATGAGCGAATAATCTTCGTTGAGGTGCCCCCAACGCGACTGCACCACGCCCACTTCGGAGTCAGTAAAGTAGGGAATTGATCGTTTTAAGAAGGCAGGTAGGGGTACAAAGTCAGAATCAAAAATGGTAATAAACTCACCCCGTAGTATTGTGAGGCCATACGCCAAGGCTCCGGCCTTGAAGCCCGTGCGGTCGGTCCGCCGGATGTGATTTATATCAAAGCCTTCCGACTGGTAATGAGCCACTTTTCGAGCAATAATATCCACGGTATCATCGGTGGAGTCGTCCAGTAGTTGAATTTCTAACTTATCTTTTGGGTAGTCAAAGGCGATAACCGCATCGATCAGCCGCTCAATGACGTAGCGCTCATTGTAGACTGGTAGCTGAACCGTTACTACGGGCAAACGATCGAGTAACAGCGGCTTCTCTAACGGACTTATATTTTTCTTTTTCCTTGCATAAGCTACTACCAACCCCACCTGTGATACGCTGTACGCGAAGATAAACAGGATGGAGAGCAAGTATAGAGTAAGGACAAGGTATTGCAGCGCCTCAAACAAAATGGTTAATGATTCAGAATCACTTTACTGGTTTTCGTGAAGGAGCCACTACGAACCCGGACTAAATAGGTGCCCGGCGCCAGCCCTTCTACCTCCAAAGGTAGGATACTTTCCTGACTTGAAGAAGTGGACGTTTTATGTACTACTAATCTGGCTATATCGTTGATAAAAAAGTACTTTTTTATCAACTCTTTACGTTACGTTTTGAAAAGTGATAGCACAATATTATTGCCATATCATCCCCATACCATTCATTGTCCATGTCCTCAATGAAACCGTTTATTTCCACCATTTTACTCCGCCTGCCGTTGGATACTTCCAGCCGGGCAGCGCTTTCTAATGCCGCCCAGCCAGTGACCTTCGTTACCGGGCAACATCTGCTTAGTCCAGGGCTAGTGCAAAGCCATCTGTACTTTATTGAGCAGGGCGTGGTCATGAGCCGCTGCCAGAACGGTAAGAAAGAGTTTATCAACTGGTTTGCGACGGAGGGCGATTTTGTAGCCTCCGTCCAAAGCTTTCATAATCAGCAAACTGCCGCCGAATACCACACGGCCTGCACCAATGTACGGGCCGTAGCGATCAGCAAGGCTGACTACGAGGCCCTTCTCCACAATATCCCAATGCTCAAAAACCTGGCCTACCAGCTTAGCCTGCACTACCTATGGCAAAGTGAGCACCGTATGCAACAGTTTCTATTGCTCAATGCCTACGACCGTTACCGGCAGTTTGCCGAGGAACGTCCCGACCTGCTGCAACGTCTACCGGGTAAACTAATAGCTACTTATTTGGGCATTACCCGGTTCACGCTATCAAAAATACGAAGAATTTATCGGGATAAGGGGGGGGTGGGGTAAATAACTCATATACAGCATTATATCATTTTAATAAATGAAAGAAATTGTCCTAGAACAATTAATAAAAAGGTAACATTGTTTTTTAAAATTCTTGTGGTTACTTGCAAACAAAGCCACGCAGTTACCTCTGGATTGGCCCCCATGGTTCCTACGCGGCTTTGAACTAGTTTAACCATTCTTTTCAACAATTAAACCTTTTCAAAAGTATGAAAAAAGTAGCTTTATTCTGCACATTCCTGGCTCTAATTCTAACAGCAGGGTGCCAACGTGAGTTTGGCGGTATTTCACCGGCTGAACAGGACGCAGTCGTACCAGCAGAGTCCTTTCTGGTATTTGACACACGAACAGACTATGATTCAGCATTAGTCAACCGCCGAAAATTGACCAATGTACCAGCGGGATTTGTATCATTGGCGAGTAAGCAGGCCAATGTAAAACAAGGAGTAGGCACGGACAAAATACCTGATGAACTGGCACGTTTACTAAATTCAGAAGGAGTGTTACAAATCGGAAACTGGATCATTAAACTAAACTTCGAGGACAGGCTTGCTCGTGTCATAAGTCAGGATCAAAAGAAAAATGTGTACTCCAAACTGCTAAAAGAACAAAAAGACAAAGACATATACATTTTTTCCTTTGAAGATGAAGTCCTAACGCTGCTTGATGAGGGGATTACGATTTCACCGACCCTTGATAGTAATTCCAAAAAGTTAGCAAATGCAAGAACGACTTTTTGCATAGGTGGAGGTGGAATATCTAGTAATGATGGAGGTATAAGGCAAAATGCACATAGCACTTGTACTGGTAATAGTCCTATTTCTCTTAATCCGAATACAGCTCGTTACGTGAGGGGGACTGACTATAAAAAATATGCTGTGTACTTCCGTTTGGACGCAGTGATTTGGGCGTGGGTTACTCCTTCTATTCCTTTTTCAACAGTTTTTGATGCATGTCTAACAAATGGGACGTTCACTTCGAACATTTATTGGCGAACTAATTGTAACACTGATTCAGGCACCTGGCCAAGTAATCCAAATATTAGTTACAATTACAACTTACAATACCAAGGGGTGGTCGGTGCAGAGCTTCTTTATACACAAGAGTGGCAAGTGTATGGTGGAGGGCGGGGGTTAAGATGCCTCCGTGTTTCTGATTTTTCCATTATCAATCAAAATGCTCCGTGGATTGGAGGATCAAGTAACTTCAGTGGTCAATGCTCATGATCGGAAGAGTACTGTTTATTTCACTATTTTTAATTAGTCAAATAGTTGTGGCCCAGCCCCGTCCGTACATCTCTGTGGCGGGCGGGGTGGGGTATTCAAGTAACCGTTTTGATAGTGCTTTCTCCAATGTTTCAAACCCCGTAGAGCGCGGTGCTAACTTGGGGATCTTTTATGGGAGAGCCCGCAAGAAAGGATTTGGCTGGGAAACAGGGATAAATTATCGGGATGTAAGATACAAAGAGACAGGTGTACTATATGACAGCAATAGAACGGTGCTTGATTCCAATGACATACGAAGTCGATATACATTCATCCTCGTACCCGTTTGGCTTACCTATTCACAGCCTCTTTCAAAGAATATTCACCTACGGGCAAAGGTAGGGCTGTATACAGGATGGAAAACCTTCGGTCAGGAAATGCTGACCAGTCGTTTGTATCCAAATGTGATTTATTACGGGTTCGCCTCCGGGTCCAGGTTTCCAACCGTGGATGCATTCGGGGGGCAAGTGGGACTCGATATATGCTATCAGCTTAATCGTCACCTGTCTGTGGGGATGAATGGTACGCTGGTCAGGGATGCTTCGGCATTGATCTATCCATTTCCACGTAAAATATCCACCCGATTTTCGGATTATCGTACCAGCATAGTTCAGTTCACCTTACACTACGTTTTATGAAAAATTTAGCTCTTCTTACGTTCTTACCGCTATCACTTCTTTCCCTACAACTCTATGGCCAAAAAGGGAGCTGGGGATTAAAAACAGGGCTTTATTCGAACGGGCAACAAATTACGAATGTACCTATCGTTGTTCCTTCTCTCCCACTTTATATCGGAAATTATTATTTGGAATATTCCCGTACGACCTTTGGAGCCATGGCTTTTTATGATCGTCCATTGCTCGCTAACCTGAATATACAGGCTGGATTGGGTTTTCGGCAGAAGGGCTTTTTGTCAGATGCTATTTATGACCAAAATAAAGGGTATGCAACAAATATTCTGCCTTTCCCTCAGCAGAAAAATACATTTCACTATCTGTCTTCGGAGGTAGCTCTTCAGCTTCGCACCAACCCGAAGCGGACGGTAGGGTATCTACGCATTGGGCATCGATTAGACCGTTTATTGGGTTTTAAAAGCCCGTTTTGGGGAAATAACTACGGCTACTTCAAAAAACTTGATTTCAATATCTTCGGCGCTGTGGGCGTAGAATACGCACTAAAAAAGAAATGGGGCAGGCAAAAAAACGAACCTGACCAACTACCACTATATAACCGCCCTACGGTCTTTTTTCTGGAACTGGAAGGAGTACCTGCCTTATTCAATGTCCACAAAAGCAGAGTATCGGACGTGCCTTTTGTTCAAGTAACCGACGCAGAAGGTGAAGTCGTCTATACGCAACCTTTCCTGATGCAGAAGATTGTGCGCAATACCAGTGTAGGCCTTGCAGTTGGGGTACGGTTCTGACTTTAACAACCAGTATAGGTCCATGCTAAAAGCAGCATCCATCACCTACATTACTCTGGCCGTACTCTTTTTTATACATCAGAAAGGGTACGGTCAGGTATTTGATTATGTGGGATTTTCGGGCGGAATGGGCTCTTACACCAACACCTACGATACGGCATTGCTAAACTACTTTAACCCTAGGCGTGTGGGCCCCGAAGCAAACATATTTGTGGGAAGGCAACGTAAGCAGGTGGGCTGGCAAATCGGCCTTACGTACCGGGACGTTCGCTACTTTACCTTATTACAAGTACAAACGATCAGTCAATCCATAGATACGGCACGTAACAGCAGCAATACCGGCTTTTTGCTACTGCCTTTGTTCCTCACCTACCAGCTACATAAATCCAAATGGAAAGTAGGCTTGCGGGCGGGACTGTACGGAGGATGGAAGCTGTATGCTACGGAAAGCATCATCCTGCAAGCGGGTGCTACCTACATTACCCCGGTCGAATGGACACGCTTTCCAATGCTCGACTCCTTTGGCGGACAGCTGGCGTTGAATGTTCGTATGCGTTGAATAAACGTATCGAACTGTACACCGAGGGTCGGCTTATCAAGGATGCATCAAGTATAATTTTTCCCAGCTACCATACCTATACCAATGTATATGCCGGATACCAAGGCAGAGTTTTCAACTTAGGTGTGTTAAATATAATTTGCAATGAGACTTCGAAACGCATTATCAGTCCTGGGGCTTACCCTTTGTTTCACATGCAGCTTCCGTAGGAAGCCTGCGCCCAGTCGGGAGCCTGGACTCTCAAACTAGGTGCTTATTCGAGTCGGCAGAGGCACCTCAACATTTTAACCATTCCGGCACTTCCCGATACTACCGGAGCCAGAATCGGCAGCAACCGGACGGGGGGCTACGGTAGAGGCACTTTCAATGGAATGATTTGCTATGACCTATTACTCACTACCCGCATTGCCATGCAGGTAGGCGTGGGGTATCGTCAAAAAGGGTTCCGGTCCGAAGCGGTTTACCAGCAAGATCAGGGATATGCTGTGTTTTTACCTCCCCGCACCGTTCAGGACAATCTGTTTCATTACGCTTCCTCGGTGTTGTCTTTACAATTTCGTACCCGTCCCCAGCGCACGGTAGGGTATTTGCGTCTGGGACAGCGCCTCGACTACCTACTGGACTTCAAAAGTGCCTTCTGGGGGGATAACTACGGCTACTTTACTCAGGTTGACTACCATGTATTTGCGGGGCTTGGGGTGAAATATGCCTTGAATAAAAAGCTGTTCAGAAAACAGACTGATTCAGGATTTCAGCAGGTGTTTTCCCGCCCAACCGCCTTGTTTATAGAGCTGGAAGGAACCCCGCTTTTATTCAACATTAGCCGTGCCCGCACACTCTCGGCACCACTAGTACAAGTCACCAACCCACAGGGTAATCCGTTGGTCTATCCCCTCATGCGCGTTGAAAAGATCGTCCGCAATACGGGCTTTGGGGTAGTGGTAGGGATACGGTTCTAGTTCACAATCGGGGCTTGAAAGACTAGGCGGAAAACAAAAAACTACCTATACTTAAATATCCAACTCAAAATCTTATACCCCGCCATCACCGTACCCTTTACCGTTCCCGACACCTTCGAATGCCCGATACGGCGGCGGTAGGTAACGGGCACTTCACCAACCCGAAAACCCATTTTGGCAGCTTTGAGCTGCATCTCTACCGTCCAGCCGTAGGTGGTATCTTCCATCTGCATCGCCAGTAACTTATCAAACCGGATAGCCCGAAATGGGCCGAGGTCGGTGTAGGTAATGCCGTAAAAACGCTTAATAAGTGTCGTAGCCAGCCAATTGCCAAATACCTGCTGCGGCGTCATAGAGCCTGACTCCCGCACGCCCAACGCCCGCGAACCAATGACCATGTCCAGCTTATTTTCCAGCAGATAGTCTACTATTTTTGCCAATTCCTCAGGGTAATCAGAATAATCGGCATCAATAAAGACCAGCACATCCGGTTGGTCAGCTTTATTTTTGAGGTACTCAATCCCTTTGAGGCAGGCGTAGCCGTAGCCCTGCCGGGGCTCGTCGAGCACAGTAGCTCCGGCCTCTTCGGCAGCCCGGCGGGTCTCATCGCGGGAGTTATTATTCACTACGACTACCTCGCGTACGTAATCTCTGGGGAGGTCACGAACCACGTTTCCTACCGAATTTTCTTCGTTGAAGGCAGGAATTACAACATCTATCAGGGTATTTTGCAACAGGAGGACGTCTTTCAAGAATGAAAATAACTATATTTCGTACGCACAAAAGTAGGAGATTACACAACAATGTTAAATGAAATGAGAAGATACTCTTTCATTCCATCATTCTATCATTGATTCCCATGAAAATATCGATTATTGGAGCCGGAAATGTAGCGTGGCACCTGGCTCAGGCCTTCGAAAATGCCGGTCATATTATTTGTGAAATATACAGCCGTGATACCAAGCACGCCCAGCAGCTGACCAGTCTTCTGTACGGCACGGCTGTTCAGCCCAACCTCAACTTTTCCGAAAGTGAAGCCGACCTTCTACTCATTTCAGCGTCCGACGATGCCCTGGAAGATATTATGGAACAGATAGTACTGCCACAGGGAGTCATACTAGCCAACACGTCGGGTAGCCGCTCCTTACTTGATCTGCAAAAATTTGTTACTATTTACAGCGATGTACCCGTACGAACCGGCGTGCTGTATCCCTTGCAGACGTTCACCAAAAGTGTACCGCTTGACTACACAGACATCCCTTTTTGCATTGAAGCAACGGATGAAGTAACGGAAACCACCCTTGTAAAGCTCGCCAAAACAATAAGTAAAAAAGTACAAATAGGCGATTCTGATGAGCGTCGCAATCTGCACGTAGCTGCGGTATTTGCCTGTAATTTTACCAACCACCTTTTATCGATTTCACACGATTTACTACAACACAAAAAACTATCGTTT
Source organism: Spirosomataceae bacterium (assembly GCA_041689775.1). Lineage (GTDB taxonomy): Bacteria > Bacteroidota > Bacteroidia > Cytophagales > Spirosomataceae > JBDNFP01. Next base: position 8,101 of record JBDNFP010000320.1, on the reverse strand, counting down.
GACTTACTAAAACCGCTTATTCGGGAGACGATCAACAAGGCATTACTCAGCGATGATCCCGGCAATGTACAAACCGGTCCCGCCCGGCGGGCCGATTGGGCCATTACCAATAAGCACTTGGCCTACTTGCAGGAATTCAATCCTGAATGGGCATCCGTATACCGCCAACTCACCGAAAGCGTCCGGGAGCGTTATTTCGACGTCGACTGAGGGGGAAGTAATTTTTCCTTCTTTTTCTTAGGTTGTAAGTCAGCCGCAATTTCCAAAAGCTGGCTCAGGGTAGTTAAGTTCCTGACCAGATAGCAACACCCTTTATCCGGTGTGATTTTATGACGCAATAAAGGTTGCCCTTCTCGATTCAGCTCACCAAACCATTCGCCGTACATTGAATCCGGAAAATGTTCCCAAACGTACTCATGAACCTTCTCGAAGGTTTCCAGAAACACCGGCCGGGCCGATAGTAAGTGGGCTTTGAGGATGGTTTGCAATGCTTCCAAGTGCACCCAGGCGAGTTTATGATTCCAACGCATATCCAGGGAAGGAATGCTTTTAACGTCCATTTTATAGTAAAACCCTCCGTGGATTTCATCCCAGGCTGCCCCGAGGGTTAGTTCGGTGAGGTCCAGCATCTGATTCAGTAGTTTCCGATTTCGGGCCCGGTCGGCGATATCCATGGTATAGCCTGCTACTTCCAGCACTCTTCCCGGCACTAGCGTCCGCCCTTCCGGACAATCCCAGAAATGCCCCGAGGGAGTTATCTGATCCAGCAGAATATCGGTTCGTTTATCGTAGAAGTCGTTAGTCAGCTCGCTTACATAGTCAGCCATTGCTTTCTTGTACCACTTCCGGTCCATGTATACTTCTCCTTCCAGCAGTACGTGACCGATTAGCGCGAACTCTTCTAACTGCTTGAAATACCTACCTTTGGTATCGTCTTGCAATTGCTTATTCAGGGCGGCATTTCTCCTTTTCAGGGTTTGAGTTAATGTTTTTTGGGCAATTTCAACGTAGCCTCGCTCCCCGGTAGCCTTAAAAAGTTGTCCCAGCGCCAAAACACTATACAAAGCCGGACTAAAATCTTCCGCAATCTTTAACGGAAAACCCCGGCGGTCCAGTTGCTGGTACCAGTTACCCTTAGCATCCCGGCCTTTTTCGAGCAAGAATGCGGCCGTATCCACGGCCAGTTCCAACCATTCGGCGTTACCTCCTAATTGGTTGTGGGCAAAGGCAAAAGCCCACACCGCCTGCGCCTGAGTAATAACGGGCTTGTCGGTTGATATACAATTCCCCTCCTCATCAATTGCTTCAAAGACCCCTCCATACAAAGGATCAAATGCCTTCTTTTGCCAAAAAGGTAGCACGTTTTGGGCCAGCTCGTTCCGATACAGTTCCGTCAGTTTCTTAATATCCATTCTTGCGCTACATCAAAAGATGGAAGAATTTTAAGTAGGAGAAAAAATCAAAAATAGCGTTAATTTCGTGTTCAACCGAATCCAAATAGAAATGAATTCTCCCCAGACTGAGCGCTTTCAACGCATAAAAACCTTTATTTTTGATATTGACGGAGTTATGACCGACGGCAGTGTACTAGCACTGGAAAGCGGCGAGCAGCCCCGCACCTTCAACGTAAAAGATGGCTATGGCATCAACCGAGCCATCAAAATGGGCTACCGGGTAGCTATTCTGTCCGCCCAAAATCAGGTAGGCGTGCGCAAACGACTCGAATACCTCGGTATCAGGGATATTTTTATCGGCTCTTCGCCCGACGGTAAACTACCGATCTATAAAAGATACCTGTTGGATAACGACCTAAACGAAGAAGAGGTAGTATTTATGGGCGACGACCTACCCGACTACGAAGTAATGCGCCGCGAGAAAGTATTCAGCGCCTGCCCTTCCGACTCCGTTGACGAGATTCAGGCCATTGCCAACTATATTTCTCCCAAGAAAGGAGGCCACGGAGCCGTCCGCGAGCTCATAGAGCAAGTAATGAAAGCCCAAGGTACCTGGATGAAGTGGTTTGAAAAAGAATAGGGCTGATAGCTGTCAGCGATCGGCTGTCGGCTTTTTTCTTCCCCACAAAGCAAAATGGTTCGTAAAAACTTACATAAACTACTAGACGTGAGGATACTGGTTTGAATTCAAAAAACGAACTTTTTATAAACCTCGCCGATTTTCATTTAACATCCTAATGAAAGGCTGATAGCCGATAGCCCTATGAAAATTCTCCACACAGCCGACTGGCACCTGGGAAAACAACTACATAAATACAGTCTGGAAGAAGATCAGAGTCTTTTTTTAAATTGGTTGGGTAACCTGATTGAAGAAAGAGCCATCGATCTGCTGCTGGTTTCGGGCGATGTTTTTGATACGGCGTTCCCTTCGCACGCTGCCTTGGCGCAGTACTATAATTTTTTGCAACGTCTTATCGGTCGGAAATGTCAGGTAGTCATCACCGGCGGCAACCACGACTCGCCGGGAGTACTCAACGCCCCGCGCGATGTACTACGCAACCTGGACGTACGGGTAGTAGGCTGTGCTACCGAACACTATGAAGACGAACTTCTTCTTTTTGATCAGTACGGTTTGGCTATTGCGGCGGTACCTTATCTCCGCGACGCAGACCTTCGACGGTCCGTATCCGGGCAAAGCTACGACGAGCGGACCGAAGCCATCAAACAGGGTATTCAGCAACACTACCAACAACTAGCTGACCTTCACAAGGGCAAGTATGGGGAGTTAACCTTGATCGGAATGGGGCACCTCCACGTGAGTGGTGCTACTACCTCCGACAGCGAACGCGAGATCCACGCCGTGGGTGGTTTAGCCGCTTTCGGTTCCGCCCATTTTCCGGAGGAATATCAATATGTCGCCTTGGGTCATATTCATAAACCCCAAAAACTTACCGATCGCATCCGGTACTCCGGCTCGGCTATTCCTTTGAGTTTCAGCGAACGCAATGACCCAAAATTTGTGGTGGAGTTAGTACTTGAAAACGCCAAAATCCAGTCCATCGAAACCATGCCGGTTCCCGCTTTCCGTGAACTACGTTCTTTCACGGGTACAATTGATGAGGTATGGGAATCACTGCGTATTTATGCTCCTGATACCAGGCTGGAACCCTTGGTCGAGCTCAATGTGATTGAACCCACCTTTGATCCGCAAAAAAGTGTTCGGTTCGATATGCTTTTGCAAGAATTTTCTACCGCGCCCTTTAAGGTGATCAAGCCCCGGCTTACCTACGAGAGCTCAGCCAGGGAGGCTGACGAGCTTTACACCATCGGGACTCACATTGAAGACCTTAGCCCCCGGGATATATTTATCCGCCGACTCGAAAACGAAGATATTGAAAAGGGAACCCGGCAGCAACTACTGGAAGCTTATGAGCAGCTCCTGGAAGAAGTACAAGGCAATCAGTAACCCATTTCACACCCACCTCCTAGTATGAAAATCTTACGCATTCGCTTCAAAAATATCAACTCTTTTTACGGAGAGCACCCTCCTATTGATTTCACGAGTGCTCCGCTTTCGGATACCGGACTATTTATTATTTCGGGGCCTACCGGGGCGGGGAAGTCCACCTTATTGGACGTAATTTCTCTGGCACTGTACAATCAGGTACCCCGAGTCAAAGGAAATATTTCGACTACCGAAGTCAGTACTCAGGGCTCAGTGGTAAATTTAAAGGCAGCTGAGGCCGCTGATACAGATGCTTATGCCGAAGTAGAGTACCTGGCACGCGGTAGGCAATATCGCTCAAAATGGTCAATCGCAAAGAATCGGAATGGTAAATGGAAATCCTATGCCATGGAAATAGCCGATGTGGCTACCGGAGAATTAATAGACGTAAAAGGACTAGCTAATTTCCCTAAGAAGAATGCAGAGTTAATCGGTCTGAACTACGATCAATTTGTCAAATCTATCATCCTGGCGCAGGGTAGTTTTGCCGAGTTTTTGAAAGCAAACCGCAACGACCGGAGCCAACTACTAGAAGATATCACGGGGCAGCACATCTACCGGGAAATAGGCAAAGCCGCTTATGACAAGGAAAAAGCCGAGGGGGATATCTTGCGGGATAAGCAGTCGGAGATGAAAGGAGTACAGCTGCTTACGGAAGAGGAGATTGCGGAAATTACAAAAACAAAGGATAGAGCTGACGCAGAACAAAAACTGGCTCAGGAACAGTTTGCCCATTGGGATACCGAGAGTAGGCTCCTTGTTGAGTGCATGGCACTAAACACCAAGTTGGAATCAGTCAAAGACCAGCAGAACCAACTTACGCAAAAAACCACTGCCTTTGCGCCCATGGCCGAGCGGCTCCGGCAGCATGAGTCCGTGAGCACTTTCGCTGGTGAACTAGCCACCCTGAAACAAACCAAAGAGGATCTTGAAAAGCTCACTAAAAAACAAGCAGAATTAACCCGGCAAAAAGAAGACCTTACCCAACAGCATACCAAGCTCCTGCAAGCAGGCTGTAACCTAGTTGGGAGCGACTTGAATACTGATACTTTTCTCGCATCGATTGATCAGTTTGAAAAAGAAATAGCGGCCATTGAAAAAATAATTTCGAGCTACCGTGAGCAGGCCAGACCTTTGCAGGATGTCATTCATAAAGAAGTTAAGGATAGCACCATATCCAGCTTAAAACAGCTATTGGCCAGTGAAATAGAACCGTCGCTCCAAACGCTGCAACGGGTAAAACAAGAGCAACAAGTCCACCTTAGCCACTTCTCCGAGGATTTTGACGCTAATTCCACGCTTACTACTTTAAGCAGCAAACAGGAAAGCCTGATCAAACTTAACGGATTGATTAGCTCCTTTGAGTCATTGACTAACCAGGGTAACCTGAAAAAGGATAGTAGGGAGAAAGCAACTCAGAAAATAGAATCCTCTACCCCTACTCTAAAACAAAAAAGGGAGGAGTTGGAAAATCTTTCCGTGGCGATAACCCAGCTTCGGGACAAGCTAACGAAGGAGCTGACCAGAAGTAGCTTTGAAGAGCAGCGCAAAAAGTTGATCGAAGGAGAAGAGTGCCCACTTTGTGGCTCGCTCCACCACCCATTTGTCCACGAATACATCGATAACCTCTTTGCTTTGAAGGAAGATTTAGGCAAGAAGGAGAATCATTTCAAAGTACTTCAAAAGGAGGAGAAAGAGCTTGATACTACCATCAAGTCTGCCGATAACCAAGTAAAACAACTGGATATCGAACTAGCTAATTTACGTATTGACTATCTTTCGACCAAGGGACAAATCAAAGAGCAGCTCGACGCCTTGGGCCTGATTGAGCACCCGGATCAGGACTTCATCAAAGCCGAGAAAAACAGGATTACTCTGGAACGCACGCGCATTCAAGAATGGGACACCGCCCAAAAAGCCTCTCAGGTTATACTTCGATTGCAAGACAACTTTCTGAGGTTACAAGAAGTGGTAAGTAAAGGTCAGGAACAGAAAAAAGAGTTAACTGATCGTTATAAAGGTACCAACATACAAGAGGATGTAAAAACACTGAGCCGACAGTGGCAAAGCTGGACTAGTTCCACCCAAAACAACCAACAAGCCCTAGCAGAGAGCCAGAAACAGCAGCAAGAAACCACCACAAAAATAGAGACTTCTGAGTTGAGTCTACAAAAAAGCTTATCGCAAGCCGGTATTACTTCCATTGACGAGGCTCGGTCTCGCCTGCTGGCAGCAAATGAAGTAACTCGCTTAAAAACCGAACAAGACTTCCTCCGTGATAAACAGCAAGAACTGAGTACCCAAGACAAATCGCTTACCGAAGATTTACTAAAAAAGGGGGAACTCCGGAAGGAAAAGGATCTCAACGAAGATGAACTGAAAGGAAACGTCAACAAGTATCAAGGGCTGCGCGATCAATACCTGAGTGAGTCTTCCCGGTATACTCAGCAACTACGGACAGACGCTGAGGGTAAAAGCCTGTACGCCTCCTTACAATCCGAGCTAAAAAAACTCCAAAAGGAACACTCCAAGTGGGTATTGCTAAAAAAATACATTGGTGACGCCACCGGCAACGCATTCAGCAATTTTGCCCAGAGCCTGACGCTCAACAACCTCATCGGCCTGGCCAATACTAGGCTCCGGGTTCTGTCAGATCGTTACGTACTAGAAAAACCAAAGAATGACTCCGACGGGTTATTTGTACTAGATAACTACCAGGGCAACTCGCCCCGGGCCGTGAGCACCCTCTCGGGCGGGGAAACCTTCACACTCAGCCTTGCGTTGGCGTTGGCTCTATCTGACTTAGCTTCCCGGAATATCAAGATCGAAAGTCTCTTTATTGACGAGGGCTTTGGTACCCTCGACTCCGACACCCTCGAAACGGCCTTGACTACGCTGGAAAAGCTACAAACTGACAGCCAGAAAACGGTAGGGGTTATTTCACACCGCCACGAGATGAAAGACCGCATTCCGGTGCAGATTCAAGTGCAAAAGGGCATGGATGGGACTAGTAAAGTGACGATTGTGGGGGGCTAGGGTAGTGCTGTCGTATTTATCCATGGTGAAATACATCCAAATTGATGGGGATGATAATACTCTTGGGTTTCCGAATTAACCTCAGAAAGCACCTTACGGCCATTTATATTAGCTCTTTTGACTCTTATAGTCAAGGAGTTTCCCTCTGAGTCAAACTCTTCAACTTCGGCCTCAAAGACCCTGTCTGCCCATTCGTATTTTAATAGATCATTTGCATAAAAACCTACAAATCCAACATTTGTTGCTAAGTCTGCAGGTTCATCTCGACTTATGTAGTAAAGGTTCTCCCCCTCCTCATTTATTTGTCCCCAAGACATTGGTTCATAATCTAGCGATTGTCCATTAAGTTCAAACACCTTCTCTTCCCACATATAAAACGGCAATATCTTGGTAGTTAAAATACCTTTCACAAAGTAGTTAGCATCACTAGGTGGTAAAATAGTCTTTTTAGGCTTTAACGGATTAGGAGCAGATTTAATGTTTGATGATGAATATAATTTTACATTTCTAAGCTGCATTCTACCTGCTCCTTTACCAAACCAGATACCACTCCCTACCATTGTGGTTCCCTTGCCGCCCTTCATCTCAATATCTGAAATAACAGGGCGTTGGAAATAGTCGTTGGAATTAAGATATAAACCACATTTACCCCATGCATAATCAGCACTTACGGAAAGATATACATATTCTCTACCATCCTTAGACAAACGTCCGGCGGAAAGATTACCATCTATTATCTTTATATGGAAAGGAGCCGCCCACATATTCAACTCTACTATTTCAATCGAATTCATTTTGGGTAGTTTTCTGGCATGAAACACTAACTTTTGAGATGAGTCCCATATTTTGACTTCACCGTTGGTTGTTATTACATCCCAGTGAGTTGAGGGGGAAAACCACTGATTATTTTCAATTCGTAGAAGTTCATTTCCAAGCGAATCTTGAAAAAAACCAAAAAAGGTAACTTGTGGGCTAAGTGGATCTTCAAAATTATTTGTGATAAACGAAAAAACATTTCTACCATCAATGTTGATGATGGATTCAATATTGATGAAAGAAGAATTACCAATGATTATTGTTGGGTTTCTTTTTAAACCATAAAAAAAAGACTCACTTCTTGCCTCAGGCACTGATTCTGAACTCCTTATTACAGTATAGAAACCTGCTATATCTTCTTTCGAAAAGTTTTCCTGTCCTTTTTTTCCAGTTCTCCTTGGGTTGTGTGTTGGGCATACTAGGCACATCTTATCTGGGTTGTGTTCTTTGGCATCTTTGAACTCTGGAATAATGTGCTCATACTCATAGAATGCCTCTCTACAATTAGGAACTACGCAGCCAAACTTTGAATTCTGCCTAATCTGCTGTTTTATCTCATCAGGTATAGTACGAGATAATTGGTGTGTATTGAAATTTGGGTTTCTCTTCGCGTTCTTAGTATTACCACCTTTTTTCTTTTTAATCCTACTTTTTTTCATATTGTTATATAATCTGATGTTACGCAAAGCTATTGTGTGAACTAAAAGAAGGGAATTAAATTTGGTTGATGCAAACAGACCTTGATCTATCTACTGATTATTTGATCAGTTCCCTGGGTCAAACCAGTGCC
>JBDNFP010000319.1:0-5507 GCA_041689775.1 Spirosomataceae bacterium | reverse complement strand
GAGGGGGGCTCAGGCCGGAGGACTACCGAGACGATCAAACGCTCGCATACGCTGTCAACAGATGCTTGGCCAACGTCGGCCGATGTCTGAATATTAATTTTAGCCCATTTAATGCAAAGTAATTTGTCTCTAGTACTTAGTTTTATTCAATCATTTTCTGTCGCTCTTCCGTATCAGGAGCATTAATTTCTTTAAAACTATGAAAGAATACAAAGTAGAGAGTCTGATCTTTTACGGCAAGTTAACCTTAGATGCCGAGCACATTATTAAATCATCCACGCCGGCTATTCAGGAAAAACTGGATGAACACGCAAAAAACGGCTGGCAGCTAGCCTCAACCAATGCTACTTGTTTTGGTTCAGCGGTGTATTTTTATCTGTATTTCGAACGAGATGTGCTAGTTTGATCGATGAGCAAATGGCTTTAAACAGGTTAATTGAATCGTTACTCTACTGATTCAATTGACCTGTTTTGCGTAATACGTATTTACTTTTCAGGCCTCCACCGGGCGATTTTATAGCGCCTGTCTTCTTTTTTGAGTACAAATTTGCTCCCTGGTTTCTTCCGGTATAATTTTCCCTGAACTACCCGATAGTGGCTACTATAGAGTTTATAAATTAGTTTTTTTCGTTAATTAATACTCATTGGTGGATTCGGAGGAGCACCCGTCCTTAGGGTAGTCCTTCATAGAGTTTGGGAATAATTCTGTATCTTGATTTCTAGATACCAGTAGATACCCTCTCAACTTTATGAAATTGATTATGAATACGGTTAAGTCGTTTTCAGCTGTACTTCTTTTTGTTATGTGCCTTTTCGCTTGCAACAGAAAGAATGATACTACTTCCTTTCCCACCGGAGAAAGTGAGTTTAGTCAACCTATCACCAAAGTATTTGCTTTCTCAGAGTCCAAACCATTTGAGTGGGGAGAGGCGAGCCTCGATACTATTCTGGTGGAAGAAAGGAAATTCAATTTGGCTAATATGCCTTCCAAACCCTTCGATGAGGGTGATTTTAAACCTTATCCTGTTCCACTGCAGTCGATACCTTTTGATATCAAAAATGGCAAATCAAGTCCTTTGGTAGCAGACTCCCTCCCAAGCTTTCCGATATCATTCCGGACTTCAATCCTCGGGAAGCCTACGCGGACGAAGGCAGGATTTCCCCGGCTTAAAGATGGTGCCAAGCAGGATATTTCAATATTTAGCCAAGATCAGGGGCTACCCGGCAACGCTGGCTTATGTCTATTACAGGATAGTCGGGGATGGTTTTGGATTGGGACCGACAATGGCCTTTGCCGGTACGATGGCGAGTATTGTGAAACCTACACTACGGAGCAAGGGCTTACCAGTAATAATGTTTTTGGGCTGTCCGAAGATAAGGATGGTAAACTATGGCTATTGAATACTACCGGAGGAGTTGACGTAATTGACCTTTCCGAAAGTACAATTAGCAGCTTGATGGGGTCGAAAGAGTTTCTCTCCGATTTCCCTCAATGTCTTCTTGTCGACTCACAAAATCAGGTTTGGGTGGGAACGTATAGGCATGGGATATATCTGGTAGATGCCGAGCGAAAAACCATCAAAAATATCAGTACGGACCAAGGTTTGGGCGATTATGAGATTTACTCAATCCTTGAAAATACGGACGGGACGATTTGGGTTGGGTCGTTTCAGGGGCTGGACATTCTGAATTTTTCGGATAAAAATATTTTTCATCCTACCGCCGAATTTGGACGTTATACCGTTCTGGGGTTAGCGAAGGATAACCAGAAAAATATATGGATTACTACGTCAAGATCAGGCCTTGATATTTTCGATCAGTCAAAAAATACGCTGTACCGATTATCGAATGATAATGGCCTGGTAAGTAATGTGGTTAATGATATTTGTTTTGACTCCCGGGGCTTAGCCTGGATTGGGACGCTGAACGCGGGTATAAGCGTAGTAGATTTCAAGCGGGGTTTAGTCAGAAATATTACGGAAAGCGAGGGACTTAGTAGCAATAGCATTAGTGCGGTAACCGAGGATAGTCAGGGACAGATCTGGGTGGGAACAAACGCCGGTGGTACTAACATCATCAATTTGTACGGGGGAGAGTTGAAGCATCTAACCACCGCTAGTGGTCTGACTTCTACCAGCATGAAAAGCTTCCTTATCGATAGCAAGAACAACATGTGGTTGGCATCTACTCCTGGTGGACTTGATATGCTCGACCGAAAGACCAGGACTCTAAAAAACGTGAGTAATGATTTGAATATCCGTATCAATGGATTTTGGGATCTTGCGGAAGATTCAAAAGGCAATATCTGGTTGGCTTCGAGTAATGGGGTATATGTCATTGATACTCAAAAGGGGGTTCTGAGGCACTACCTGCAAGGTTTGGGTGGTCAGGAGGCCAAACACACTTTTTTGGATAAAGATGACAATGCCTGGGTTTCTATTGCCGGTGGCGGTGTAGTCGTAATCGATTCTAAAAAAAATACACTCCGTTATCTCAATGAATCCAATGGACTGAGTAGTAATTATTCGGGTGATATGTGGAAATCTCCTACCGGAGAATTATGGGTAGCCTCGGAGGGAGGAGGTATTACCTTGGTGAATCCTGAAAAGAAGACCCTGCGATACTTCAGTTCTCAGCAGGGGCTTCCCAACGATGCTGTTCGTGGAATTACTGCCGATTCTCTGAAAAGGGTTTGGCTGGCTACTTACGGGGGAGGGATAGCCATGCTGGACTTATCGAAAAAGCAAATGACCAACTTTACTCCCGCCAACGGGCTGGGGAATATGTCGGTGGTGTCGCTGGAAGAATGGCGGGGTAAAATGTACGCCGGTACCGTCAAAGGCCTTACCCAGATAAGTGAAAGCAACAATGAAAATGGCATCTCCTCCTGGATCCTTAAAAACCTGACCAAGCGCCAGGGATTCTTAAAGGATGATTTCAATACTAACGCGTTTCTGATTACGAAAGAGGGGCAATTCTGGCTCGGGGCGAGTGACATCCTTACAATTATGAACCGTACTTTTGACGCTCCGGACTCAGGTTTTAAGCCGCAACCTTTCCTGGCAAGCCTTGATATTATGGATGTCCCCCAGGACTTTATTAGTAAGAGTTTTCTAACTAAAATACTAGGGCGGGCGGATACCCTTTGGTCGAGAAAGGATACAAAGTTTGTAACCATTTCTAGTGTGCCTTCCGATACTACTACGTTGAGTAAGACTTCCATCGAGTGGGACAGCCTCAGCGGACCCTGGCATCTTCCGGTTGGTTTGGTATTACCCTACGACCAGAACCACCTGACATTCCACTTTACGGGTACTCATCTAAATTACCCGGATAAGACGAGCTATCGATACTTCCTGGAAGGGAATGATAAACAGTGGTACACTACTACGGATGTACCCTTGGCTGATTACCGTAACTTATCCCCGGGTTCCTACGTATTCAAGCTAAGTAGTAAAGGCTTTTACGGTGGATGGAGTACTCCCATCGAGTACGCATTTACCGTATTACCCCCTTGGTGGCAAACTTGGTGGGCCTATATGCTGTATGCACTATTGCTTGGGTTTGTGATTGTACAGGTAGTCCGTATCCGGACCAAGGGCCTGGAAGAACAGAAGAAGCTATTGGAGCAAACCGTTGAAGTGCGCACCAAGGAGCTTAAAATCACGACCAATGAATTAGAGATTTCTTTGGATGAACTAAAAAACACCCAGGAAGAATTAATCCGGCAAGAAAAACTCGCCTCAATTGGTCAGTTAATTACAGGGATTGTGGACCGGGTATTAAACCCTTTGAATTACATTAATAACTTCTCTCAATCGGCAGTTTCACTGGTAGAAGAAGTAGAAGAAGTAGTGGATAAGAATAAAGAAACCTTTTCAGAGGATGATAAGGATGATCTGGAAGATAGTATTTCCATGCTTAAAATGAGTGTCACCAAAATAAACGAGCACGGGAATAGTACCGCCCGGATTGTGGGAGATATGCAAAAACTACTAAAAAAACGCTCCACCCAGTTTATCAGTGCAGAAATCAACGAGTACTTAAAAATAAAAATACCGGTATTAATGAAAGAAGCGGAAGCGAAGGAAACCAACTGCCTGCCCATTGATTTGGTGTTTGAGATGGCAGATGACCAACCACTCCACGTAAATCTACTTCCCGATGAGTTTGAACAAGCGCTTCGAAATATGGTCAATAACTCATGCTATGCGCTCGCGGAGAAAAGTAAGCTCAAAAAGGACTGTGACATGCAAATTTTGGTGCGTACCGAAGTGGAGGGTGAGATGGTAAAAATACACCTTCGGGATAATGGAAAGGGAATGGTTAAAAAAGAATTGGAGCAAATTTGTAGTCCGTTTTTTACCACTAAACCCACCGCCAAAGGTACCGGCTTGGGGCTCTTTATGAGTAAAGATATTATTGAAGATCATAAGGGTCGCGTAGATATAACCTCGGTTGAAGGCGAGTTTACGGAAGTTATGATTACCCTACCATTGGGTGTGGTTGGGGTTGAAGCGATGTAGTACTTACTCCGGGGGCCAACACGGTAAGTATTCAGTTAGCAGCCTTAGTGGGTTATGGCCCCAGAAATACCACGATCCCATAGTAGAGTTTTGTCGTGGTATTTTATTGATCTCGGAAGTGCGCCTAGATAATAAAGTAGTTTTTAACCAATGCTTTGCCATAGGTAAAGGCATTTACGACCAACTTTACGGGAGATAGATTTCCGCGAGTAGGTTACCATGCAGGGCACTCATTTCAATAACGCCGAAGGCAGGACAGAATTATAGTTACTCAAAGGCTTTTGCTCTGAATTCCTTCACCACGTCCAGCCAAAACATATCCCGTTCTTCGCGCGTTCCACTCCGATAGCGGGGCGTACCGTTTTCATTTTTTTCTTTAAAAAGGCTGATCACCATCCCCTTCAACGTGCCATTATACGTTCCCAAAATCGTGTTCGTCCAGTCGCAGGGGCGAACTATGATGGGGACAACGGTTTTACCCATCTCAATTGCCCGGGGGATTTCTGTCTTCATGATGAAGCCTGTGTTCAGAAAGTCTACACTGATGAGCGCGATCATGATGTCGCACTCGTCTATTCTCTGTTTTAGTTCAAGGTCCCAGTTGCCTCCCATGGAAAGCTCCCGGTCGTCAAAAGCCGATACCAAGTTTTCGTTAATGAGCGACACAAAATGTCTTTTTAGCTCGTCTTTGTACCCCTCATCGCTTTGGGAGTAGGAGATAAAAATCTTCTTCATAGGAAATGTCTCGTTGGGTAAAAAGAGTTTGAAATCGCTACGGTCGTAAACCACTTTATCACAAACAAACTGATTACTAACTTTTTGACGTATACTATCTGTATTGGGTTCTTTTAAGTAGTTGGCCATATTTAAACATACATTTATTTAATTGAGCAGTTGATGGAAAACTCTGACCCTCCGTATTTTTCAAGAATATGATTTATCTTCATGTGAAGCGCCTCCTTGTTTTCAAAATCCTGCGGG
>JBDNFP010000318.1:0-8790 GCA_041689775.1 Spirosomataceae bacterium | reverse complement strand
GGAGGGTGTTGATGCATTAGTATTCCATTGTATGTTATTTTTGTAGTTGGTAGTAAGCGTAATGTTCTTGTCCGCACAAAAGGTAGTGTTTCCACTAATGCCTATTTGCGGTCTAGCCGGAATAGGATTTACAGTGATTAGCACAGGTTCAGACTCAGGAGATTGACAACCAGCATTACCTACGGCATATACCCTAAATTCACCCGTTCTGGAAATGACTATGGATTGTCCTTCTTGCCCATTAGACCATATGTTTCGTGCATTTTGGTCTGATTGCAGAATTACCTGACCACCTTCACAAAAGGTGGTCACGCCAAGGCTAGTAATATTCGGGGTAGCAGGCAGGGGGGTGACTTTAATTTGAACGGGTTCAGAGGTAGATTTACACCCACTTTCATTAGTAACCGAAACACTATATATGCCTGATGTATTGACAACAATCAAAGACTTGGATGAGCTATTGCTCCATTGATTATTACTTTGATAGTTAGAATATAGAGTTACGATTTCGCCTGCACAGAGCGTGGGACTTCCGTTCAGATTAATTTGTGGCTTGGCTGGATTTGGGTTGACGATCACCTGAATAGGTTCTGATTCTGGGGATTGGCAGCCATTAGTATCAATGGAGCGTACCCGGAACTCGCCGCTTTGCTGAATAGGCAGAGAGCGGCCTTCTATCCCATTTGACCAAACACTCTTAGTATCCTGGTTGTTTTGTAAAATCACTTGTTCGCCCTCACAAAAAGTTGTTGCTCCTAATGCCGTAATACTTGGTTTGGGAGGTGGTGGTGCAGAGAATACTTCAATATTTACGGGATCAGAAGTAGAAGTGCACCCATAAATATTCGAAGCTGTTACAGAAAAATTACTCGCGATACCAGTTTGAATGCGTGGTTCGGTTTGTCCGGTATTCCAGCGAATATTTTCATTTATTGAAGAATTTAAGTTTACTGTTCCTCCCTGACAAAGGAGACGGGAGCCTTCCACGTTTATAGTGGGTTTTCCGGGTTGTACTTGCCCGGGTACTACTACCTCCGGAGTTGTAAAAATATTGCCAGAGGCATCTTTTACTTTGGCCGAATATCTTCCCTCACCAACCGAAATAGTAGCTTCTCCCTGGCCATTATTCCAGCTTACAGTGTTGTAGCTTCCTCCCTCAATGGTAAGGGATAAATTATTATTGCCAGCGCAGCTTACACGTATCGTCGGGGAGGGTGCTGATTTGAAAGGTTGCGATTGAGTAAAAAAGGCATCATTCAGAGCGGTGTTCCAAGCGTCTCCTAAATCAACCAGACCTTGCCCTTGAAAATGGACACCGTCGGGCCGGGGGCTTTGTACTTTATCGGCATCGGGCCCTTTGAAGGCATTGGGAGTAGTAGCGACTACTTCGTCCTGGGCACCTACTACCTGGGGGTTGGTACCCCGCTGATTATCGTAAGAACAGCGAGCAATAACCCAGGATAAGTTTCGTCCGGTTTCTGATCTGCTTTGGGTAATAATAGCATTTAAGTCACTTTTATAGGCATCAGACGAGGTATTAGCAAAATTGTCCGCTTCACCTTGTTGCCATAAAATAGCCCGGGCTCCCGTAATAGACACGTATTGTTGTAAAACTAACCTGAGGTTGCCATAGGGCATTCTGTCCGGAATAAAAGCTTCCCCGTTGTATGCTGAGTAGGCAGTCCCGTCAATACTTTGACGCCAGTTCCGGATGGAAGATCCGTACCACGCGATATTATAAAATAAAATTGGAACCCCTAGTCGTTGGGTGAGGTGGTCGCCTAGCCTACCCCAAGCCCAGGCAGATGCTCCGCGTGGTGATACATTCGATCCTGCATCCAAATGGATGAACTCGGGAGTAGGGAGCTCTGAATAAGTTGTGGAATTGACATTACTATAATTTACACAATTAACCCGGTCATCGTTGGCTCCGGGTCCTCCATAATTGAAGTATCCTTGGGCATTCGACTGACCACCCAGAATAAATACTTCACCAATACCTATACGATCCAGAGTTACACTTCCTATGTGTTGTTCTCCCAGCCAGCCACGTACCTCCATTTCGTACCACCCCCCGGTCCAGTCAAATTTCCCGGCGTAGGTACCACCTTGCGGGTTGTTTATAATAGTGATCCAATTGGAGGTATTACCGCCATTTATTGCCCGTAGCTGAACCTCGACCCGATCAATAGGTTGGGAGTAACTTCCACGGATATAAACAGTAGCAGAGTTGTTTTTATCTCGCTGAAGAACAGTACGACTGGTAGGGAAGCTAATGCTTATTTGCCCGTATGCTTGGCGAGGCGTAGACCCAAGTAAAGTAATAACTACAATGACTAGTAAACGCATAGTATACTTTGCGCGCCCCGGGAAGAGACACAGTTAAATGGATGGATAATGGCTAAAGTACCCAACAATACTAACATAAGTAGCTGATAGCTATTAGCTTGTAGCTGTTATATTTTTATAAATATTTGATATAGAGAATATTAGCCATTGATTTGACTAAATTAATAATACAAACTAATTCTGCCTTAGTACTTAAGACTTATTAACAAGCATTTTGCCCTGTTAACAAATCAACAAGTTACTGAACCGGTCGACCCTTCGTTAATAGTTTTCCAGATTAAGTCTTTCAATGGATCAAGACCTTCCTGAGTCACCGACGAAAAGTAAAGGTTTGGTACATCTGCTGGCAACTTTTTAAGTAATTTTTTTCTTTCGGAGGGTTCAACAAGATCGGCCTTTGAAATGGCTATTATTCTTTGTTTGTCAAGAAGAGAGGGGTTATATAGTCGAAGCTCGTTTAATAGAGTTTCGTACTCGGCTGCGATATCTTCGCTGGAAGCGGGTACCATAAATAGAAGTACTGAGTTGCGTTCAATGTGTCGTAAAAAGCGTAGACCAAGTCCTTTACCCTGAGAGGCACCTTCAATAATTCCGGGAATATCAGCCATTACAAAGGAGCGATAATCACGGTAGGCTACTACACCAAGGTTTGGTACGAGGGTTGTAAAAGGATAGTCGGCAATCTCAGGGCGGGCGGCCGAAACAACGGATAGCAACGTTGATTTTCCAGCATTGGGAAAACCCACAAGTCCTACGTCTGCTAGTACTTTTAGTTCAAGAATGACCGTTAATTCAGTTTCCGGCTCTCCTGGTTGAGCGTATTGCGGGGCTTGTTTGGTTGCTGACTTGAAATGATCATTTCCTAAGCCTCCACGGCCACCTGGCAAAAGGATAATTTCTTGTCCATCTTCGGTGATTTCAGCTATTTGTTCACCGGTTTCACCGTCTTTTGCAATCGTACCTAAGGGTACATCAAGGAAAATATCGCTTCCTTGTGCTCCGGCCCTTCGGCCGCCATCACCGGCTTTTCCGCCATCAGCTCTGACGTGCTTGGTATATTTGAGGTGTAGTAATGTCCAATGTTGTATGTTACCTCTCATAATTACGTGTCCTCCACGCCCACCATCTCCTCCGTCAGGTCCACCCTTATCCACGTGCTTTTCGCGACGAAAATGGACCGACCCTGCACCACCGGCGCCCGAGCGAGCGTAAATTTTAACGTAATCAATAAAATTAGATGATGCCATACCCTACTACCTATTGATAAATTTTTGTAGAATACAAGTTCAATGAATTGTATTCCTTGTGCTAAAACTCTCTGACTTATAAAACCGTTACAATACGTTCTACAAGTCAGAGAGAGTGATTTTATATACTATGCTTCTTTTTCAATAGCTTCACAGATGCTACTGAAAATAGTCTCAATTTCACCTACGCCTTCAACACTTACAAACTTACCCTGCTGACGATAATAGTCGGCTACCGGAGTAGTTTTGTCGTTGTATTCATGAATACGGGTTTTAATCTTCTCTTCATTCTGATCATCGGGACGGCCCGAGGTCTGACCACGCACAAGCAAACGCTTCTTTAATTCATCATCGGGGACTTTCAGAGCCACCATAACGGTAATACTTTCATCGTACGAGACAAGTAATGCGTCTAGTGCTTCTGCTTGGGGAACCGTTCGGGGGAATCCATCAAAAATAAAACCAGCGGCTTCCTTATTTTCGCTAAGTTTTGAATCAATCATACCAATAACCACTTCATCGGGTACCAGTATTCCCTGATCCATAAGGGTTTTGGCTTTTAGGCCAAGTTCTGTACCCGCTTTTATTTGCGAACGCAGAAGATCGCCGGTTGACAGGTGTACCAAGGAGTACTTCTCAATGATTTTTTCACTTTGGGTTCCCTTCCCAGCACCCGGAGGACCAAATAGTACAAGGTTTAACATATGTAGCTTAGTTGAATGCGTTCCCAAACAAAGTAGGACTTTAACCTACAAATTTACAACTCTTGCCAAACCCTGTACTATTTTTTTTGTTTTTTAACGTAAAAATCCCCGCAGCTAACCGGGAAGGTGCGGGGATGTAATTAGTGGAGGCTATCAAAAGCCTATTTTAGGGCAATTTTTCGTACTGCTCCATCCTCGTTTTGAACTACTGTGACAAACAATGTTCCCTGAATATTCTTCTTAATCTCTACCTGACCAACAAATTCTCCACTAAAATCTTTAATGGACTTTCTACCAACTTCTTTCCCTTGGGTATCAGTTACGGTTATTACAACGTCACCCGCTTCGGGGGCATTAAAGCGTAGGTTCAGAACGCCATTATTGGGGTTGTTGGGGTAGGCATTCAAGCCCCTTACGCTTCCAGCTTGCATGAGGTCATTGGTCCAGAGATTACCCATTCGGTCACCAAAGCGCTCCATATCTTTCCGCAAAACCTCAATTCGGGGCCTCATGTCCTTTTCTATTCGATGTATACTACCTTCCATCTCATCGGTATCAAACCGGAACGTATGATTATCGTCCCTCCAAAGCATTGGTTCATGGCTAGTGTTAGGCTTCTTCTCTCTGATTATGACGCGATGGCGGTCCTGATCGTTCTGACTTACTTCATCGTCACTATCTACGATAATACTGATCTGCTTTTGCCCGGAACCATCCAGCCCCAGGGAATCCAGTACTTTATCAACGAATGCTTTTTGTTCGCCATCTGACATAAGGTCAGTGGTATAGTTGCGTTCTATCACGCGAGTCCTACTGTCATTCTTCTCCACTACCTTTATTTTGATGGTGGTCTGCTTTTTATTTTCTTTTGATTGGGCCTGTGCGTCAAAGCCTACTACCGTACAAATAGCGACAAGAACGAGGGATGAAATTAGTTTTTTCATAGCTAAATAGTCATTATGGTTTGTAAATCAGGTATTTGCAAAATTATATTAATTGTAATCACCTCTGTGTTAAAGTATGTTAAATGCTTCGGAGAAGAATGTTGAAGGTCGTAGTTTTGTTACTATCAGTAATGTCGTGGTTGAAGAACGGATCGTTGCATACAGGAACTAAAAAATGACGAAGCAGAAAATACAAAGTATTGTAGGGTTGATGTGTCTGGCGCTAATCGGGCTGATTGGCTTCCAATGGTACTTTATCCGCGAAGCCATTGCGGTACGAAATGAGCAGTTTAACCATAAAGTAGCCGAGTCGGTTCAGAAGGTAGTGCATCGCATCGAAAAGCAGGAGATGATGTACCTTCTGCAACAACGGATCGAATCTGAACAACAAAAAGCAAAACTAGAACAGATTACGAAAGTAAACGAGCGCCAGCGGAAGAAACCTGTTCGCCCCGAAGCTACGCCACCCGAACGGGTGGCGGTAAAACAGCGGCCTGTGCCTACTAGTGTAGAAATTTCGGTGAGTCCTACCGGGGAAGTGACCTATCAGTATTTTTCGGATGTCATACCCTCGGATGTCCTCAGCCCTAATTTTAGAGTAATGGTTGACCGTCAGCAGCGAATCATGGATGAGTTTTTTCAGGCGCAACGCCTTGGAGTGGCTGGTTTGGATGAGTTTATGCGGCGACGGATTGCCGAGGAACAAAATCTTGGGGATGTATTTCAGGCCGTAACAGGCAGTAAAGGTGGCTTGGCTAAACCCCCATCAGGTAGTCAGAAGGGCGTAGTCAATACCGGAGGAAAGTCAAAATCTAAGGTAAAACCAGATAAGCAGGTTTTACTACTTAAATCACAAGACCGCGCCGAGCTACTACGTGAGGTAATGCAGGACCTGATGTACACCCACCGGCCGATTGAGGAACGGGTCAATCGTTTTCTGCTGGACTCCTTACTTAAAAAAGAGTTGGTTCAAAACGGTATTAGCCTGCCGTATGAATTTGCGGTTCGAGGCCAAACCGGCCGGAATTTGATACTGTCAACCGCAGAGTCGTATCCCGCGGAATGGGAGCAGCGTGCTTACAAAGCGTCTCTTTTTCCGAGCGAGATGTTGAGTGGCAATAATCTGCTGTATGTCTATTTTCCTGATCAGCAGGAGTACATCCTGCGTAATATGACTGCTATGTTTGCCAGTTCGGGAGTATTAGTGTTGGTTATTTTGGTTTGTTTTTACGTTGCCGTAATGACGATCCTTCGGCAGAAGAAGCTCTCGGATATCAAAAACGATTTTATCAACAACATGACCCACGAGTTCAAGACGCCAATCTCGACTATCGCCTTGGCTACCGAAATGGCCAGAGAAAATATGAAGTCAACGACGGCTTTGGCAGATCTGCCGGTTCGGCTAGACCGGTACCTGGGTATAATAAAAGAAGAGAATAAGCGGTTGGCTGCGCATGTGGAGAAAGTATTGCAGATGGCTCTCTTGGACAAAGGTGAAGTAAAGCTGAAAGAGAGTAGCGTGAATATGCATGACGTAATTGCCAAGGTTCTGAATAGCCTGAGTGTTCAGATAGAACAACGCGAGGGCGAAGTAGAGCTGGATTTTGAGGCCGTGGATGAAATAGTCCTTGGAGATGAGCTGCATCTTTCAAACGTATTGTACAATTTGATCGATAATGCTATTAAATACTCACCCGAGACACTCCATTTGA
Source organism: Spirosomataceae bacterium (assembly GCA_041689775.1). Classification (GTDB taxonomy): domain Bacteria; phylum Bacteroidota; class Bacteroidia; order Cytophagales; family Spirosomataceae; genus JBDNFP01. The sequence goes on along the minus strand of JBDNFP010000318.1, from coordinate 1,834 downwards.
CGGTAAGTACTGTGAATGAAAATAATGGTATCAGGGTATCTATCCAAGATAAAGGACTGGGGATGTCGCGTGATCAGATAGTACGCGTCTTTGATAAATTTTACCGTGTTCCCACCGGGAACCTACATAACGTTAAAGGCTTTGGATTAGGGCTTAGTTATGTTAAAAAAATGGCAGAAGTACACGGTGGATCGGTACAGACCGTCAGTCAGCCGGGCGAAGGGAGTACGTTTAGCGTATGGCTACCAATTATTGAGTAAATTGACGGTACAATATACCGGTATTAATACTATTTAAATTTAGACAGTTCTAGCTAAATACCTGATTATGGCAAACTTGCTACTTGTGGAGGATGACCCCAATTTGGGTGTATTACTCAAAGAATACTTTGGGGATAAAGGCTATCCCACGACGCTGGCTACGGATGGGCAGCAGGGTTGGCAACTTTTTGTTGAAGGATCTTTTGATTTGTGCCTTTTTGATGTCATGATGCCTAAGAAAGATGGGTTTTCGTTGGCGAAAGAAGTACGGATGAGCGGGCGCGATGTTCCCATTGTGTTTCTCACGGCCAAGTCCATGAAGGAGGATACCATTCAGGGCTTTCGGATAGGGGCGGACGACTATATTACCAAGCCGTTTGACCGCGAGGAACTGCTACTTCGGATCGAAGCGATTTTACGACGTTACCAGAAGCAATCTGCCCACATGCCCGAGCAGGGAGTATTCCAGGTCGGGAGTTATACTTTCGATTATGATCACCAACAGCTCAGTCGCCAAGGGGTAAGTAATAGGCTTACTAGCAAGGAGTCGGAGCTATTGAAGCTGTTTTGTCAAAGCTTAAACCAACCCATCAGCCGTAGCTACGCGTTGAAAATGATCTGGGGCGACGACTCGTACTTCAACGCCCGGAGTATGGATGTGTACGTGACCAAACTTCGGAAACATTTGAAGCAAGATCCTGATGTGCAGATCATGAATTTACACGGGGAAGGTTTCAAACTTATTGGCTAAAAGGCTGCCTAGAGGGCAAGTCCAGTTTTTGAAATATGCTCTAAATATGTTACTTTTGAAGTATATTCAACTAGAAATACTCGCAAAAAAATGTTTTTATGGAAATAGAAGGAACCGTCATTGCAATACTTCCCGAAGTAAACGGACAAGGTAAAAACGGAACGTGGCGTAAGCAGGAGTTTGTGCTTGAAACACAGGGACAATACCCCAAGAAAATATGTGTTGCCATGTGGGGAGAGAAAATTGAACAGTTCGCCCTTACGATTGGCGATGCCGTGGTGGCCTCGGTCGATCTGGAAAGTCGCGAATACAACCAACGCTGGTATACGGAAGTGAAAACCTGGAAAGTGGAGAAGTCGGGTAGTATGCCTGGCCCTTCCAATGAGCCGGGTGATTTTGGACCGCCTCCCAATCCTTCATTTGCTCCTAGTGAAGCAGACGACGACCTGCCATTTTAGTACCGTACGCCTATTAATAAAGGGGAGAGTACTCTCCCCTTTTGTTTTATGGCCCCTTCCCTCCTTTCCGATTCTCCGGATACATAGAAGTAAGACTAATATATCGATCATCAAAGACTTAGTACTAACGCAGAATTAGTTTGTATTATTAATTTGGCTAAATTCATAGCTAATATTCTAAATATCAAATATTTAAAAAAAGCTAACAGCTACAAACTAGTAGCTGTTAAGTACTAGAGACAAATTACTTTGCATTAAATGGGCTAAAATTAATATTCAGACATCGGCCGACGTTGGCCAAGCATCTGTTGACAGCGTATGCGAGCGTTTGATCGTCTCGGTAGTCCTCCGGCCTGAGCCCCCCT
>JBDNFP010000317.1:0-30134 GCA_041689775.1 Spirosomataceae bacterium | reverse complement strand
TCGTGGGTCAGGTCGGCAAAATGGTCAGCCAGATTCGTGCAGGTGTAGTTGACTTGGCTCGAAAGAAGGTACTGGCAGTAAAGTTCGCGCGTTGTTTTCATCCCACAAGTTAATAAAATTTCAGTTTTGCGAAAGTCCTAAATCAGAAGTACATTTAGCTCGATAGCATGCGCCGCTAATGAAGACCCCAAGCCCCCACTACCAGCACCAATAACAATCAAATCGTATTTCTTTTTCATCACATTTTTCTGAATTAGTTATAGTAACCTCCTCCTCCTACCTATGTATTCTGATCCCTGCCTCGAAAGGTACTTACCTACCCTCATTTCTAAACAGACACTTAATTGATCTATCAAGATTGATTTGTCTTTTGTGTGGTATTATTTCATTTAAAAATTACATATATTTGATAATCATATATTTGATAATAGTGAAGTAATCACTTGGTTTCTACATTCTATACTAATAAAACTTTGCCCGCCTGCATCGAATCGGGGTCCCAGTCATTATGAAGACAAAAAATAATCTTGATATCTCAACTCACCTTGCAGGGCGAAAACTGGAAGATATGGTTGAGAACCGCACCGTCTATTCGCTGGAAATGGCAGAATTGAATATCTACGAAACTCACGCAACGGCAACAAATGTAGAGTTAACCTTCTCTGTTCCTGTGTTGGCTAGTATGATTCACGGTAAAAAGGTAATGCATCTGGAAGGCACCCCGGCTTTTGACTTTTACCCCGGAGAATCGGTTATCGTACCGGGCAAGAGTAGCATGCGGATCGATTTCCCGGAAGCCGCTGAGCAAAACCCTACCCAATGTCTCGCTTTATCACTTTCACAGGAAAGAGTCCTTCAACTCACCGATCAGCTCAACGAGCGCTATCCCTTAATCGATAGCCCTCAGGGATGGGAATTTACGCCTGATAATCTCTACTTTACCAACGATGAGGCGATCAACCAGTTGCTCAACCGCTTGATCTATGTTTGTGCCGAAGGAAATGCTGCCCGTGATGTCTTTGCCGGGCTCATTTTACAGGAACTTACTATCCGCTTGATGCAAACGAAGGCAAGGCGTATGCTTTTAACCGATGCGACCGCATTTACCAACCAGAACCGGCTTGCTTTCGCGGTACAATACCTGCGGGAACACTTGCGGGATAATCTTTCGGTAACTACCCTGGCCGAAAAGGCTTGCATGAGCGAACCCCATTTTTACCGATGTTTCAAGCAGCAGTTTGGTTTCTCTCCCGTTGAATTTATCAACCGTGAGCGCATCCATCAGGCGACCCAACTCTTGTCTACTACCGGGTTAAACGTAACAGAAATTGCCTTTGAGTGCGGCTTCAATCAAGCAAACTACTTCCTGAAAGTATTCCGACGGCAACTCGGGGTAACACCTACCCAGTTTCGTGAGCGACAGAAAGCTCGTTTGACATCCCAGAACGCCCTTTGGGCTACTTCTGACTCTTGGAAGAACGGAGCATATTAGTACCTAATAGTACCCTTACTAGCACCTTCCCCCTTAGATATAATTTACAATTTCTCAATTCTGATAGAATCGTATAGCAGGATGATGTAATTGTATTAGCAAATAGAATAATTCTAGTATAAATTTGAACTGTATCACTTTTATGATTGGAAAACTATGGATTTAAATGGTTCACACATTCTGAACGCACCGACCGGAGCCGTATGGTCTATGCTGATGGATACCGATATATTGGCCCGCATTGTACCGGGCATCACAAGCCTTGAAAAAACCGGAGACAATGAGTACAAGGCAATCGCTCAAATCAAGATGGGACCCGTTAGTGGTTCTTTCTCCGGTGGGCTTACCTTGGAAGATATCCGCGAAGGTGAAGGCTACACCCTGCACGTGCAGCAAAACAGCAAGATAGGAAACGCGAATGCTACCGTACGAATTGATCTAAAATCAACCGACGAGGGCCATACCGAATTGGCGTTTGATGGAGGAGCCAGGCTTTCCGGGCTATTGGCCCGTACCGGAAACCGCGTCATGAGCGGCGTGGCGCATTCGCTGACAAAGCAATTTTTCGAGAATTTTGAAGAAGAAATTAAAAAGGGGTAGGAAAGAAAGGTATGTCTTACCCCAAACTCCAATTATAGCATCTCAATTACTGATAGACTATTCCAACTTAACAATTTTAATCATTAACCTTTTGACCCAAAAAACTATGGCACAAATCACGGTAAAAGTAAATGGCAAGGTACACACCCACGATGTAGAGCCCCGAACCCTCCTGGCCCACTACCTTCGGGAAACCCTCAGCCTGACCGGTACCCACATCGGCTGCGATACCAGTAGCTGCGGCTCTTGCACCATCCACATCGATGGCGTAGCTGCAAAATCATGCACGATTCTCGCAGTACAGGCAGACGACTGCGAGATTACTACGATTGAAGGCCTCGCCACCAAAGGGGAGCTTCACCCCGTTCAGCAAGGCTTTAAGGAATGCCACGGATTGCAGTGCGGCTTCTGCACTACCGGTATGATCATGTCGGCGACGGATTTGCTAAGCAACAACCCTGACCCAACAGAAACTGAAATCCGGCACGCCCTGGAAGGAAACTTCTGCCGTTGCACCGGCTACCATAATATCATAAAGTCTATTCAGTGGGCAGCGGAGAAAATGAAGGAAGAACCAGTAATGAGTGAATGATAAATTGAGAGAATGAGTGAGTTAAAATCTATTAACATGATTTCACCAGCTCCCTACAATATTCTATCACTCTATCATCCTACCATTCTACCATTAATTATTCTCTCAATCACTAATTCAAAATTGATTCCCCATGAGCAACAAATATATAGGCCAATCCGTAAAGCGCGTTGAAGACAAGCGCTTCATCACCGGTAAAGGCCGCTATACCGACGACATTAAACTACTGGGTATGACCCACGCTTCGTTTGTGCGAAGCCCCTACGCCCACGCCAAAGTACTTAGCATAGATATTTCCGCTGCCCAAAATATGCCCGGCGTCGTAGCAATCTTTACCGGCGACGACATCAAAGCAACCGGTATTGTGGGAGTACCCACCGGCTGGCAGGTTAATTTCAAAAACGGGGATACCATGAAGGAGCCTCCCCACCCACTACTCATTGCCACCGGAAGTACCGCCAAACATATTGGAGACCCCGTGGCCGTTATTATCGCGGAAAGCTACGTCGCCGCCGTAGATGCTGCCGAGGCCGTAGAGGTAGAATGGGAAGAATTAGCCGCCGTTACTGACCCAAAGAAAGCAACCCACGACGGCGCTACGCTGGTACATGATGACGCCCCCGGCAACCTCGCGTTCGACTGGGAGCTGGGCAATCCGGTCGCTGAAGTAGATGCTGCCATTGCGGAGTCTACCCACGTCACTACCCTAGATTTTGTGAATCAGCGGATGATTCCGAACGCCATCGAGCCCCGGGCCTACATCGGTGATTACGACGATACGAATGATAAGTACACCCTGTACACTTCTACCCAGAACCCTCACCTGATCCGACTCCTGATGTGTGCCTTTGTGTTAGGTATTCCTGAGCATAAGGTGCGCGTACTTGGTCCGGACGTGGGAGGAGGCTTTGGTTCCAAGATTTTCCACTACACCGAAGAAGCCCTCGTTACCTGGGCGTCCAAGCAGATAAATCGTCCGATTAAGTGGACCGAAACGCGTTCGGAGGCCTTCCAGCTCGACGCCCACGGCCGCGACCACGTGACCAAAGCCGAAATGGGTTTTGACGCCGAGGGTAACATCAAGGCGCTGCGCATCAAGACTTTTGCAAACCTTGGTGCCTACCTTTCTACGTTTGCTCCGGCGGTACCAACCTATTTACATGGTACCCTGTTGCAGGGCTTATACACCACGCCCAAGATTCACATTGACCTTTGCGGGGTATTTACGCATACCGTGGCCGTGGATGCTTACCGGGGTGCTGGTCGTCCCGAAGCAACGTATTTACTGGAAAGACTGATCGATTTGGCCGCTCTGGAAATGGGTAGGGACCCAATACAGCTGCGTAAGCAAAACTTTATTCCCGCTTTTGACGGCGTTACACAACCCGGCTATCAGACTCAGGTTGCCTTACAATATGACTCCGGAAACTACCACGGAGTAGTAGATCGCGGCGTTGAAATGCTCGGCTACGAAAACTTCCGTGAGATGCAAAAGGAAGCACTACAAAACGGCAAACTGCTGGGGGTAGGTTTCTCTACTTACATAGAAGCCTGCGGAATTGCGCCGTCGGCCGTAGTGGGCGCATTGGGTGCCCGGGCTGGTTTGTACGAATCCGCGCAGGTACGCGTACAGCCTACTGGTAAAGTAAGCGTATACTCAGGATCTCACTCACACGGACAAGGTCACGAAACCACCTTTGCGCAGATAGTAGCCGATAAGCTGGGAATACCGATGGAAGACGTGGATATCATTCACGGAGACTCCGATGCCGTAGCCTTTGGTATGGGTACGTATGGCTCGCGAAGTCTGGCAGTGGGTGGTTCCGCAATCGTGAAAAGTATTGAGAAGGTACTCGAAAAAGGAGCTAAGATAGCGGCCCATAAACTGGAATGTACCGCCGAGGATCTGGAATACGAAAGCGGCCAATGGACGGTAAAAGGCACCGACAAATCTATCAGCTTCGGCGACGTTGCCCTTACTGCTTACGTGCCCCACGTGTACCCACAAGGCTTAGAACCCGGGCTTGACTTTTCAAGCTTCTACGATCCTACTAACTTCACGTATCCGTTTGGATGCCACATTGCGGTAGTAGAAGTAGATAAAGAAACCGGCAAAGTAACCTTGAAGCGGTTTATTGCCGTAGACGACGTTGGAAATGTTATTAATCCCATGATTGTCGATGGACAAATCCATGGCGGCTTAGCCCAAGGTATCGGTCAGGCCTTACTGGAAGGTGCTATTTACGACGAAAATGGTCAGCTGATCAACGGCTCGTACATGGATTACGCTATGCCCCGCGCCGACGACTTGCCAATGTTTGAACTCGATCGTCAGGAAACGCCCTGCCCCCATAATCCATTGGGAGTAAAAGGAGCAGGAGAAGCAGGGTGTATTGGTTCAACTCCCGCGGTGGTGAATGCCGTTATCGATGCGCTGTGGAGCGGCGGACATAAGGTGAAAGATATCGCAATGCCCATGACCCCCGAGCGTGTGTGGACGGCCATGCAGTAATTAGCTCATTGACGAAGGATGGCTGGTCAAAAGACAGTATCGGCCTTCCTTTATTCCTTAAATCAAGAAATAGCTAACGGCCTTTCGGCTACTAATCTAAGATCTTAAAACTATGATTTCATACGATTTTGAATACGCCCGGCCCGCTACGGTCGAAGAAGCTTTGGAGATGATGAGCGATGACAGCAAACTCTTGGCAGGAGGTCACAGCCTGATCCCGGCGCTTAAACTACGCCTGAGTGCACCCGAAAAACTGGTAGATATTGCTCGTATTGCTTCTTTACGGGGTATCAAGCACGAGGGAACCGAGATTGTTATTGGTGCTACGACCACCCATACCGACATTATAAAGTCAGCCCTGATCATTGAGCACCTACCCATGTTTGCCGAAGGGGCCGCACTGATCGGTGATCCGATGATCCGGCATAAAGGAACGCTGGGGGGTAGTATTGCCCACGCCGATCCATCCGCCGACTGGCCCGCTATGGTATTAGCCGCAGCGGGGACGGTAGTTGTCCAAGGTAAATCTGGTACCCGGAGTATTGCCGCCGAAGACTTCTTTACCGGCTTTTATGCCACTGCCCTCGAAGAGGGAGAAATTATCACGCAAATACGGTTCCCAATTCCTCCGGCTGGTACCCGGATGACGTATCAGAAGTTTGTTCAGCCCGCTTCCCGCTTTGCCATTGTGGGTTGCGCAGCGGTGCGCTACCCCGATAACTCAGCCCGGGTAGCTTTTACGGGAGTTACCGACACCACCTTCCGTGATACTAACGTAGAAGCCGCCGTTGGCGATTGGTCGGATAGCGCCATTGAGGCCGCCTCTGCCGAAACAGCCGAAGGTGTTGAACTCAACGTAGACCACTATGCTTCGGAAACTTACCGCCATCATTTGGCCCGGGTCTATTGTAAACGAGCACTCAAAGCGCTGCAATAAAAGTACGTAAGGGTAAGGGTTAAAGAGTAAAAGGTTCAATAGTTATAACTTCACGTATAGCTCTTTCAACCGTTTACCTTTAACCCTTTTATCATTAAAAAAACCAGATGCATAACACCGAACTACAACGCATTGCTGACCTGTTAAGAACCGAAGGGTACATTACCGAACCCTCCGTAACGATGGCAGTTTATCTTTCGATGCAACTACAAAAACCCCTCCTCATTGAGGGACCGGCCGGCGTAGGAAAGACAGAAATCGCGAAGGTCATGGCCCGCGCGCTAGATACCGATCTGATTCGTTTGCAATGCTACGAGGGCCTCGATGCCTCCCACGCCTTGTACGAATGGAACTATCAGCGGCAATTACTCCATTTAAAGATGATTGAAGCAAGGGGCAACGAGGGTAAACCCCTTGATGACTTGGAAGAGGAGATGTTCAGTGAGAAATTTCTCATGAAACGTCCGCTGTTGCAAGCCATTACCCACCATAAATCACCCGTACTGCTGATCGACGAAGTGGATCGGGCCGATGAGGAGTTTGAAAGCTTTCTTTTGGAGGTACTTTCCGAATGGCAGATTACCATCCCGGAAATAGGTACCATCAAAGCAACGCACATCCCGCAGGTAATCGTAACCGGTAACCGGGTGCGCGAGTTATCAGAAGCCCTGCGTCGCCGGTGTTTGTACCTCTGGATAGATTATCCCGACTACGAAAAAGAGTTAGCTATTGTACGGGGGAAAGTACCTCAGATACCCCAACAACTAGCCGAACAAATATGTCGATTTATGCAGGGACTACGCCAACTCAGGCTCGAAAAGACACCGGGCATAGCCGAAACAATTGACTGGGCCACTGCCTTGGCGGCTCTCCACTTCGACCATCTACCCAAAGACCTGATCGAGCAAACGCTTGGGGTTATCCTGAAAGACTGGAAAGACACCCGGACCGCCCAACTTTCGCTTACAGAACTGTACGAAAAAATGAGCGTCATGTCAAAGTTCGATGCTATGTGAAATTTTTGCACCTTCTTTTTTACCGCAGAGTTGTGGCGAAAGTTCGTGGTTCGTCGTTTAATAAATACTCGGTTCGTGCTGGCAGGATGTACTCCTCCGGGCCCCATCGATCGTCTTTTTTCAACCACCAACTAAGAACACAGAACGACGAACCACGAACTCATTCCGACATTCACTCAATCACTCATTCAAAATTGATCCAACGTCACACCAACCTCACCGCCAACATCGTAGCCTTTTGTCGCTACCTCCGCGCCCACGGCTTTCGTATCGGGCCGGAAGAAGAAGCTACGGCCTTACGAGCCGCCGCCTTCGTGACGCCCAACGACCGGACTACTTTCGCTTTGGCATTGCAAGTGAGTCTTACCCGAACGGTGCAGGAGGTCGATCAGTTTACGAAGTTATTCGAGGAGTACTGGAAGGAATTAGAAAATGCGCTGGATAGTAAAATAAAGGATGATGAATCGAAGAAGGATCGGATGAAAGGGAGCAATCAACCCTCTTTTGATGCCTTAAAATCATGGCTAAAAGGCAATACCAATCAACAAGAAACCGAAACCGCTACCTACTCGACTACCGAAACACTTAGTTGCCAAGACTTTTCATTGATTTCTTCCGATCAACTACCCGAGCTTGAACGTATTCTGCGCGAAGTGGCGCAAGCATTGGCCCGAAAAATCAACCGTCGGAGAGAAAAAACCCTCCACGCCAAAGAGTTTGACCTCCGGAATACCTTACGGCGGAATCTCCGGCGCGGCGGCGAACTACTAGAACTCTCCTACAAACGCCCCCAACGCAACAAGACGAGGCTCGTCATCCTGGCCGACGTCAGTAAATCCATGGATCTGTACAGTACCTTTCTAGTTCAATTCATGTACGCGTTTCAAAACGTATTCCGGCAGATCGAAACCTTTGTGTTCAGCACCGAACTGCACCGGATTACCACCGAATTAAAACAACAAAACTTTGAAGATGCCCTCAAAAAGCTATCCGATCGCGAAGCGGGCTGGTCGGGTGGTACCCGTATTGGTGGTAGCCTACAAACCTTCGTAACCGACTACGGGCGCCTCCTCAACCGCGAGACCATTGTGGTGATTTTGAGCGACGGCTGGGATACCGACGAATCAACGGTACTTCCCGAAGCCATGCAACGTATTCACCAAAAAGCCCGGAAAGTAATATGGCTCAACCCACTGGCTGGATTCTCCGACTACAAACCACGCACGGCGGCTATGCAGGCCGCATTACCGCACGTAGATGTGTTTGCCTCGGCGCACAATGTAGAGAGTATGCGAGCGCTGGGGAAGTGGTTGTAGGTCAGCGTAGGTGCTGATATCCTAATCGCAAATAATTTTCATACCACCAATGGAAATGCTTTCCCGGCTATCGCTCGACTAGCGTGTTGCAGGCAAGCCTGGATATTTCCTTGTTCAAGCTCTGGATGATCCTCCAGAATTTCGTCAAAAGTCATTCCTGCGCCTAATATATCCAAAACTACTTCTGCTGGCCACCGCATCCCTTGTATACAAGGCTTACTGTGACAAACGGCAGGATCAATGGCTATTCTTGAAAGTAGATTCATGGGTAATAAGATGGTGTGAAAAATGAAGCTTTGAAATATTTCGCACTACTTGTTAGGTGCCCAGATTTACCCCCCCAACCTCTTCACTCCCAACGTAGAAATTCCGATTCACGACCAAAACCTTTCCTCCTTTTGCTTTAAGACTCTTCCATTCGGTAACGGGATAAATCCACTGAGGCTTCTTACCATCTAGGGTTATGAGTATTGGTAAATCAAAACCATCCACAACGTTGGTCCAGCGGTAGCGTAGTTTTTTGCCCACGAAAGAATATTCTAGTTTGGGTATACGGATATCCCTGAGGTACTGATCAAACACTTTACTCAGGTCACGCCCAACGTGCTCACTCAGGTATTGCTCAATCTGCGCGCCGTCGACGGTTTGGTGATAAAACGTCTTGTTCATTCCACGCAACACCTGCCGCCATGCCCCATCGCTTTTCGCCAGCTGCCGGATCGTATGGAGCATATTACCGCCCTTGGGATACATATCACCCGAGCCTTCATTATTGACACCGTACGTACCCATCACGGGTATTTTATTCTGTATGCCCTTACGGGTTCCGATCACGTAGTCAGCCCCGGCTTCCTTACCGTAGTAGTATTCCGTAAACAGATTCTCGGAATAGTTGGTGAAGCTTTCGTGAATCCACATATCAGCCGCATCCTTGTAAGTAATATTGTTAGCAAACCACTCGTGGCCGCTTTCATGAATGATGATAAAATCCCATTTTAAGCCCCAACCCGTACCCGACAGGTCACGACCCAGGTACCCATTAATAAAACGGTTGCCGTAGGTTACCGAGCTTTGGTGCTCCATCCCTAGGTAAGGTACTTGCACCAGCTTATAGCCATCTTCGTAGAATGGGTACGGCCCAAACCAGTGTTCAAAAGCTTTGAGCATCCGCGGTACATCTTTGAAATGTTCCTTTGCTTTGTCTAGGTCGGCCGGTAATACGTAGTAGCTAACGTCCAATTTTCCTTTTTCCCCGTCATAGGTTTCTTTCCAGCTTGCGTAATCCGCCGCATTCATATTGACGCCGTAGTTATTGATCGGGTTGTCGACAAACCAATCGAAAGTACGGGTATTGTCGTCGTGGTTAGTGATTTTACGTAGGCGCCCGTTCGATACATCCATCAGCGGCCGGGGTACCCGCACGCTGATGAGCATGCTATCAGGCTCATCGTACATGTGATCCTTGCAGGGCCACCATACGCTACTACCTAAGCCTTGGCATGAGGTAGCAATGTAGGGATTACCCTTGGCGTCACGCTCCCACTGCACGCCACCTTCCCACGGTGGACGAGTTGCAATCTTGGGCCGACCCGAGTAAAATACCTCCACGGATTCTTGCTGACCCACCGTGGGTACTTTTTGCAACGTAATGAAGTAGGCATTACCATCCCGGCGAAAAGCCAGAGATTGTCCGTTTTGCACCACCTTATCCACCACCAACGGCGGTTGCAGATCTACTTGCATGGTCTGATGAGATTTCAAAACCTTGTAGTGAATGGAGGTACTACCGACCAATGTGCTATCCGAGGGGTTGGCTCTTACATTAAGATGGTAATAGGTCAAATCCCACCAAGCCCGCTCTGTGGTGATACTCCCGCGCAGGGTATCCTGATGGGTAAAGGTTGGTTTTTGGGCAAAAAGGAGAGTGGAGCCGAAAGTTAAAAGGGCAACCAGAAAGTACTTGGGCATGTTGTTTAATTTCAAAAATTAGAAATTTGTGCTAAAACGCGTCAAAAAATATATTTAACTAATGGAGACATAAAGTCAGGGTCGGCCACTACTTATTTCGTTAATTTTTATCGGACACTAACCTGAAACATTTTTATCAAACCATCATCAACCTTAATCAAATCGACATCAGCAAGCTGTCCCAACTCTCCCAAAATCAATTTTCTATCTAGCGTAGCAATTTTTGACAAGCGAACAAGTGAATTCCTTTTTAGACCATTCAACTCATTAGGGACCAGTGAAACATCAAAAGTTTCAGCCCATTCTAGTTGAGTAATCAAAAAACAAACAGTGACATCCAGGGTGTTTGCATGAAGTACAAGGGCTGGTCTAACCTTTGATCCGGATAAATCAGTAAAGGGAAAAGGAAGTAAAACAAGTGTTCCTTTTTGCATTAGTAGCGCACCTTCAAATCAGTAATTGAGTAAAGTTCTTCCTCCTCTTCCAAAAAATTAAAAGAGCCCGACTCACGATTGAGTTGATTAACACCTCGCCTCAAAGATTCTGATTCTTGCTTTTTAAGTAAAAAATCTGCAAAATCCGCAACCTCTACCAGTTGCTCCATGGGAAGACGTTCCAGAAGGAATGCTGTTTTATCTAAGAGTTCTCTTTTACTCATAATTATGACCTTCTTGTAAGTCAACAATATAACGATTCTTGACTGATAAATATTCAACATCCGGCTGCCGATCGTTCACGGCCGAAAGCCAACACCTACTTCACCAACACCTCCATCGAATTCAACTCCGGCCCGCCGCCCCGATTTCCGGAGCCCGCCACTACGTACACTTTACCATTCATCGAAACGGCACCCGTCCCGTGCCTTCCCTGAAATAGGTTAGGAAACTTTTCCCATTGGTCCGTTTTGGTATCGAATGCTTCCACCTCACTGTGAGCAGGTACCTGAGCATCACTTTCCCCCCCGATGATCAGAATCTTCTTACCATAGGCGACGGCCATGTTTCCAGCCCTTAAAGTTGGCAGATTCTCACTTTTAGGTAAGGTAGTCCAGCTGTTTGATTTGAAATCATATACGTCTACTTCCGCGATTGTACGATTCAATACCTGATTGATTTTAGCCGTCGATAAGCGTCCCCCGGCCACGTACAGTTTATCCCCTACCATCGCTACCGACACGTGGTCGCGGGCTCGGGGTGCGTCAGCAAGTTTACGCCAGGTATTTGTTTTGGGATTGTACTCATCAAACCAGGCAACGTGGCCATCCCAGTGACCATCCTGAATACCGCACACGATGTAGATTTTATCATTGTAGACAAATGCACCAGCCGCTCCACGCAACCGATCCTGCGGAATTTCCGGACCTTTGCGCCATTCGTCCCGCTCGGGATTGTAGATGTACATCACCGGAATAGGTACTTCGTGGGGGTACCCACCCGTAAAAGCTCCCACTACATACACTTTATTATCATAGGCTACCGCCTGAAAATGGCTCATCTCAATAGGAGCCATTGCCCTGGTGGTCCAAATATCTTTTTTGGGATCATATACTTCCATGGGCTTTACTCCCCGGCCTCCGAGTAGGTATAGTTTTCCTTTCACGGCAGTCATCGCATTTTCGTGGCGATTGGTTGGTAAGCTCACGGGCTCGGCCGCCTGCCAATACTGTGCATTCGCCGCGGGAAGAAAAGCCACCGCCAGCAAAATGCACGCTAGTCCAGTTTTGATTGATATTGGCTTCATAATCATAGTACATTTGAGTTATATACACTAAGTAAGTCAAAAAGCGAGTATTTTCTTACTTTATATCCAAACTTGACCAAATTCCTTTTGTGCTTTACGCTGCCACCGAACATAGTATACTTACCAGGGAAAACCGGGATGCATTTTCAAAGGATATTATCCTGCCGGATGCCGCTTTTTTAGCTTTGCAGTCTTACGCTACCCGGGAGGACGCCGAACAGGTACTCCGATATTACGTACAACGGGGAAAACACTGCCTGAGCGTCGGCCCCTACGTAGGATTACTCCAAGCTTCGTCATCGGTGGGCATTGAGTTACTACCTAAAATTACACCCGATCTTAGTAGCGAGTCTATCATCAATTCCCGGATGGCACTGCTCCGGATGCTACAAACCGTACCAAACCTATTTCCACGAACAATCCCGGAGACTTTCCTCAACCAGATTTCAAAAGTACCGCTGCCTGAAGCCCTGATGATTATTTTTCTTAGGCAGGCCGAGAAGATACTCCACCAGGGACTGCAATCTGACTACCAACGTAGGGAAAGCGAACAGCCTTTTCTGAAAGGAAGACTCAGGACCGAGGCCAAGCCCTTTGGCTGGCTTACGCAGCCTGGTCAACTTCCCGTTTCCTTTGATGAACGAACAGCCAATAGCGCTCCCAACCGGCTCTTGAAGGCTTGTCTATTGAGTTTACGGTTTGGTCCTTACGCTCGTACGGTCCGGCAATACCTTTTTACCCTGGAAGATATACCTACTACTACCCGCTGGCAGCAAGACCTGCAACAGGCCCGACAACAAGGCCGAATTTTCCGGACTTACACTTGGCTGTGGCCCTGGACCGAATGGTTGCTAGGTGGTAAAGGCTCCGGTTTTACTGGCGGTACGGCCCAACTACCCGGATTGCTATTCCCAACCCAACCACTCTTTGAAAATCACCTGACCACTAGTCTGAAACGCTATTTACCAGCGGAATATGAGGTCAGTGTTCAAGATACTACCCATCACCTTCTTTTAGATTCGGCGGGTAAACCTTCCTATCGGCTAAAACCAGATATTGTGATTCGGCGGGGTGATACCGTATGGGTACTGGACACGAAATGGAAACAGATCAGCACCACGGGCGAAGCTGTTCATCACCTTTCACAAAGTGATCTCTATCAGTTATATGCTTACGGACAACGCTACCTTGGTGATGCTAAACAAATAATACTTGGCATGATCTATCCACAAACGCAGGTATTTTCGGCGGCTCCTCCACCCCATACCTATGAACCACACCTTCCGCTTTATATTCTGCCGGCCAATCTCACCGTGGCGCCGTCTCAGATGGTCAAAGCGCTGTGGGGGGTTTTGGAGAATTAGTCGACTCAGTCATCGATTGGCTTTGTGCCAGACACTACATACATCATCGCGCCTCCGGCCGAATGGTATTTCTGGGCGTTGATATAACGCTCGGTGCGTTCGCTGAGGTGGGCGTATTTTCGAACGTACTCTTCGTAGAATTCCAACGACTCCTCTCCCAGTGATTTGAAATAGTCATAATCACTGTACTCTTCGGAGTTCCAGCGATCTCCCGTCCGCCATTGTTTCATGGTAGCAATCTGCTCTTTGGTATCGTAGGGTGGGTACATCGCAATGGCTTTGTCTGACATTCGTACTTCGATGTTTTCAATGTCAGCCTGCGCCAGTAAGCCCGGTACCAGGTCTCCCAGTGAGTTATCACCCTGTCCTAATTTCTTCTTTCCACGCTCAAAAAGCAACGCATACTTGACGTGATCGAGTATTTGATCAATCGGGTCACTGCTTGAAATAGAACTTCTGGTGAGGCTTTGCACCAGATTATTGGGTTCGACGCAAAGGATAGTACCACCCGGTTTTAGCACGCGTTTCATTTCCGCAATAACTTCGGTGGGTTGAGGTACGTGGATCAATAAGGTCTGACACGTTACCAAGTCAAAAGTATTGTCTTCGTAGGGCAGCTCATTAGCGTTCGCCTTTTTCAGCTCAAAATCTACCCCTTTTTCTTCAAAGAAGGAACGCAGCTCTTTACTACCCTTCGCCCACTTCCGGTCGCTATCTACCCCACACACCCGCGTGGGCTGCTCTTCCGAAAGTCCCAGGTAATTGACCAGCAAACGACTCCAATGGCATTGCCCACAGCCAACGTCTAACATGCTGTGGCAACTACCCAGGTCCAGGCGCTTCGCCAACAGCTTTAAGAAACTTTCATTCCACCAAAAATCGCGGTAGTCCCCAAAAAAATCCTCCGAATGTCCTTTACTTCCTATTTTATTGTATTTCACACTACTCTAATTTGTAATCTAACGGGAATACTGTCCTTCTTTCAAAGGTAAAAAAATCGGCTTTCAATCGCACAGCTAAGTATAAATCCACGGTTTATCCCTCTTATCTTCTAAGGGTAGTCTACACTCAGTTTTATCAAACTCATTTATTTCTATTAAGTACTAAGGCAGAATTAGTTTGTATTATTAATTTAGTCAAATCAATGGCTAATATTCTCTATATCAAATATTTATAAAAATATAACAGCTACAAGCTAATAGCTATCAGCTACTTACATGAAAATAGTATACTCATTGCTCGCAGTGCTCCTCTTCTGCAATGCTTGTGTCGCCCAAAAAAAGGCAACGAAGGAGGAATGGAGACAATTATTTAACGGAAAAGACCTTACTGGCTGGGACATTAAGATCCGTAACTATGATCTAAACGATAACTTCGGCAATACATTCCGGATAGAAGATGGCAATATCGTAACTCGCTACGATCAGTATGATAATTTTAAGCAGCGCTATGGCCACCTGTTTTTTAAAGAAAATTTTTCCTACTACCGGGTAGCGGTGGAATACCGTTTTGTGGGCGAACAGCCCGCCGGGGGTGAAGGCTGGGCCAAACGTAACAGTGGTATTATGGTGCACGGCCAAACCGGCGCATCCATGGGTAAAGATCAGGATTTTCCCATTTCTATTGAGGTACAGCTCCTCGGTGGCCTCGGTGAAGGCGAGCGTTCCACCTGTAACTTATGTACTCCCGGCACCAATGTAGTCTATAATGGCAAGCTAGATACCCGACACTGTATCAATTCAACGTCTAAGACCTACAACGGTGACCAATGGGTGCGAGCTGAGGTACTGGTACTGGGCGACTCTCTGATCCAGCATTTTGTGAACGGAGAGAAGGTACTCGAATACACCAAACCCCAAATTGGTGGAGGTAACGTCAGTAATTTTAATCCAATGCAGAAGCCTGACGGTAAGTTGCTTTCCGAAGGTTCTATCTCCTTGCAGAGCGAGAGCCATCCCGTTGAGTTTAGGAAGGTAGAGATACTGGATCTAAAGGGCTGCATGGACCCGAAGGCTTCTAACTTTAAGTCGTACTTCGTAAAATCAGACAATTCGCTTTGTACCTACGGTCGCGAAAAGAAACAGAAATCCGAATAAGCTATAGTTTCTTGAAGTAGTAAGTCCGCTTTTCGTCTAAATCATCATACGTATACAGGGAAGCATGGCGGTTGGTCCAAGCATGTTTGATCAGGATAAAATCGCCCATGCACCCCAATGTATGAAGAAGGAGCGTAAAGCCCCACACTAGGCTCAATTCGGGAACATAGACCAGCAGTAACACTAAAAGAGTGCTAATAATCAAGAATGGCATAGCCGCCACAATGGCGTTTTCCCCAAGCGTCATAACGAATCGTTGCGAATAGGCGTATACCATCATGCCTTTGGTGGAGTAGCCGAAGCCTACTTTGGGAGCACCCAATAGTTTAAATACGACGGCGTGAATTCCTTCGTGAAGAGGTAGCCATACCACAAAAAAGCTAATCAACGCAGTTAGCAGCTGCCAACCTGGCGCAAGCAGTTCATCGGGTTGGTCAGAAGTAAAAGCAGCCCCAATCAACCAGCCAAAGGCGACTCCCATGAGCCCCAAAGATAACCCCAATAGCCATTTTCTGTCTTTTTTGGGCGCCCCATCGGTGGAGTTAGAAGTTAACCCCGCTTCTCTAGCCAGAAAATCGGCCATCTCATCAATTGAGAATGATTCTACCAATTGGTAGTTATCTGACTCGGATAAACTCTGAACGGTAGGTCGTGACATCGTCTGTTTCCGGAAGAGAGGAATTGATAAAGGAAAAATACACTTACAGACTTTTTGTTTTCTGTGGCAAAGTCCTAAAAGTAAAAGTCCCCAACTCATTGAAGCTGGGGACTTTTATACTATTACAACCGGATAATCTCCGCCCCGATTGCATTCAGACGCTCATCAATATTCTGATAGCCCCGATCTATCTGTTCAATATTATCGATGATACTCACACCCCGCGCCGACATAGCGGCAATCAAGAGTGAAACCCCGGCCCGAATATCGGGTGAGGTCATCCGGATGCCCCGGAGCTGGGTCTCCCGATTGATACCGATTACCGTGGCCCGGTGGGGATCACACAAAATAATCTGCGCTCCCATTTCGATGAGTTTGTCAACGAAGAACAAACGACTTTCAAACATCTTCTGGTGAATCAACACCGTACCCTGCGCCTGAATAGCTGTAACCAATACGATACTCAGTAAGTCAGGGGTAAAACCTGGCCACGGGGCATCGGCTACGGTTAAGGTAGAGCCGTCGAGGTAGTTGTCGATCCGGTAATGTTCTTGGGCCGGCACAAAAATATCGTCACCGCGTATTTCCAGATTGATACCGAGCCGCTTAAATACGTCAGGAATTACTCCCAACATCGGTACCTGGCAGTTCTTGATGGTAATTTCAGACTGCGTCATGGCCGCTAACCCAATGAAACTACCGATTTCGATCATATCGGGTAGCATGGTATGCTCCGTGCCGTGGAGCTGCTCAACGCCTTCAATAGTTAGTAGGTTTGATCCTAATCCCGAAATTTTGGCTCCCATTCTGTTTAGCATCAGACATAGCTGCTGCAAATAGGGTTCGCAGGCGGCATTATATATCGTGGTGGTACCTTCCGCCATCACAGCGGCCATTAGTACGTTAGCTGTTCCGGTTACGGAGGCTTCGTCCAACAGCATGTAGGTTCCTTTTAGGTTTGTGGCGTCTACCCGGTAAAATCCACCATCTTCCTGATCGTAGCTAAACTCCGCTCCCAACTTTTCAAACCCAAGGAAGTGAGTATCCAACCGGCGGCGACCAATTTTATCCCCACCAGGGCGAGGAATACGTCCTTTACGGAAGCGGGCCAGCATGGGTCCAAGCAACATTACTGATCCACGAAGCGCTGCTGCCTTAAGCTTGAAAGCATCCGACTCCATGTAGTCGGTATTCACGTCATTTGCTTCAAAACGAATTGAAGACTCGCTGAGTAACGTGCGACGCACCCCGAGATCACCCAAAAGGTCAATTAACTGATTGACGTCGCGAATCGAGGGAATATTATGAATAGTGACGGGTTCGGCGGTAAGGAGTACAGCACAAAGGATTTGAAGCGCTTCGTTTTTTGCTCCTTGGGGTACAATTTCTCCTTTGAGGCGGCGACCACCTGTAATTTTAAATGAAGCCATATATGGATATGCAGGTAGAAAGAAAAAGCATACGCTTATTTCCTACGATTAGGATTAGCATTTATATTTGAGTTGTTGCTTCGCCCCGGATTTTTGCTGGAATGACGGCTTCGGCTGTTTGAGTTACTACCTCCCGAGTTACTTACGTTCTTCGATCGATCATTGTTAAAGTTAGTCTGAGCCTTGTAACCCACCACGTTGGGAGTTCGTCCGCGTTCGGTATTACTGTTACGATCCTTGGGTGACGCCTCGATCGGACCGTGCTGACGAATATAGTCAATTTCTTCTTCCAACTTCCCATCCGATAGTTCAAGCAGGTGCTCTAACAACACAACGTCCTCCGGGTTATCGCGATTCCAGGCATTGTAGAAAGAACACATGAGACGGTATAAATACGAAACAAACGCCAGACGATCATCTGCATCCTCGGTTTCAATGGCTTTTTCCACCAAAAGTTCGATATTCCTACCATAGTGGTGATAGTTCAGCCGGTGCTGATTATAACCAACGGTCAGAGGTTTTTTTCCTAACAATTCTTTGGAGGGAGGCGGATAAGGGCTTTCTACGTCCAGTTCAAAGTCCGACATAATGTAGAGGTCGTCCCACAACTTATTGTAGTAGTCCTGATTATCTCTCATGTTAGGGTGGATCTGACGCATCAGTTCAACCAAGATGTGCGCGTAGAGGGTGCGCTTCGCAGGATCTTCCATCGTAGCGATGTGATCGGCGAGTTTTTGTACGTTACTACCGTATTCTTTCAAAAGCGTGAATGTTTTTAAGAATTACAAATTTAATAAGATTTTACCAAAAAAAGATCATTGTCGTTGTATGCTTCAGATACGGCGCGGTTTTAGTAATTTTGCGGCCTTTATTGATTTTTACTTCATTCTAACTCATAGCATATTACCCATGTACCCCATTTTACGTCTGTACCGAAGCGACATGCGCGAAACGCTTCGTTTGAGTATCCCTATCGTTATTGCACAGTTAGGAGTTGTACTCATGGGGGTTACTGACACCCTAATGATCGGCCGTATTTTGGGTGCTTTACCACTCGGAGCATCTGGCGTTGCCAACTCTGTTACCTTCCTGATAGGAAGTATAGGCATCGGCACCCTTGGTATTGTATCGGCCTTCGTATCGCAAGCCAAGGGCAAAAAAGATGTAAAGGAAATTAACCGTTTGTACCGGGCGAGCATACGAGTAGCCTGGTTATTAAGCCTTGTTTTGGGAGTCATCTGTCTGCTTGCAGCCTGGCAATTTCAGCTATTCGGACAAACTGAGGACGTTGCCCAAATGGCCCGTCCATTCATTTTAATCCTAACTTTATCCAACACTCCATTGCTGTTATTTATTGCCATTCGTCAGCTATGCGACGGCTTATCGCATCCCCGGGTAGCGATGTACATTACTATATCGGCCCTGATTTTGAACGCTATCCTGAACTACTTTCTTATTTCATGGATGGGCCTCAATGGAGCTGCCATTGGTACGCTAATAGCGCGCTGCTACATGGCTTTGGCTATTTGGGTGTATGTAAAACGAGATTCGTTTTTCACTATCTACTTACAAGCGGAAAATCATATTTCACTCACACCCCTGATGAAGAAAATTCTACGGGTTGGACTACCCGGAGGATTTCAGTTTTTCTTCGAGATAGCAGCATTTGCACTTGCCATTATCATGGTAGGGTGGCTCGGTGAAGCTCAACTGGCAGCCCATCAGATCGCTATCAATATGGCATCAACCACCTACATGATGGCTACCGGGATTGGGGCTGCCGGCAGTATTCGGGTTGGAATGGCGGTAGGTAGAGAAAATAAACCTGCCGTGCAAAGAGCTGGTACCACCGCTTTCCTCTTGGTAACGCTTTTCATGGTTTTATGTTGTGCCCTATTTCTAACCGCTGATGAGTGGCTTGTAAGGTTATACATCCGCGACAACGCCGAAGTAGCTACCGTGGCGGCCACACTGATCGTCATTGCCGGCTTCTTCCAACTATCCGACGGTATTCAGGTGGTTGGGCTCGGGGTACTACGCGGTATTGCCGATGTAAACGTACCCACTGTATTGACCCTTATAGCCTATTGGGTAGTAGCCCTCCCGATTAGCTATGTGCTAGCCTTCCCGTTAGGAATGGATGTTCAAGGCATTTGGATTGGTCTACTGGCAGGACTTACCGTTTCTGCCATTCTACTTACCTACCGTTTCTACAATAAACTTAGCCGGATCAACCTGAACGAAATCGAACCAGAAATGAGCGTACACGGATAGCTTAGCTCCACCCTAGAAGATAAATCGAGACCGGCACCAAATTGAACAATGCATGCTGGATAATAGCCTGTATAAAGCCAAACCTCACCCGAACGAACCCGTTAAATATACCGAACAAGAGTTGCTGAAAGGTAATGAATGGTGCCAAACCTACGACGGCCCAGCTCATTTCGCGCACATTAAACACGTGCATTATGCCAAATAGAAGGGCGGCGGTATAGAACACCCAGCCAAAATTACGCTCCCAACTCTTTCGGATGCTGTGTGATAGATAGGGTATGCTGAATAATGCGTAAGCCGTTAATCCCGTAATAAAAGCAACGACGGACATGAGGTAAAAGCCCGGCTCATCCAATACCCGCAAAATAGAGGTGGAGTAAGTACCCCCAAAAGGTAGCCAATAAAAAGTTACTAAACCAATTGATAGAGCCGTGAGGGTCGGATCAAACTTTAATCCTAACCGATATGCCGTTTCTTCGAAAAGCGGAGCGGCCACCAATGCACTGAGAAGAAACTCCGTCGTACCAAACGGAAATCCTTGCCGGGCCATTTCCTGACCAGTTAGGTACACAACCGCCGGACGAATGCTGTTTACCTCCACAAAGACTCCGATCATCCGTAGTATCAACAGGCTTGCAAACACAAGTAATACTGTTCGGATGGTCAGTGGATAAACCAACTGCCCATACTCCGGTTTTTTTAAAAACTGCCAGAATTCAAGCCCAATAGTTCGAATAGTCATGGTTAAAATAACCAAATTTAGACGGATTTCGTAACAAAAGCGGCCGCAACCTTATTCGGCGCAACCGCTTTTGTGAATTTTCATTTTTGAAAGAATTATGGAAAAATAATCCCGCAACGCTTACTTTTTCTTCTTCGTTCCGGCTAGATTAGGCTCATTGGTATACGAAACCAAATCAGCCAAAATGCGAGCCGTTTCGTTTAGGTATATATCCGTCTTCTTCTTGACCGGAGTGGCGGTTGCTGCTACGTCCTCATCCTCTTCGTCGTCGAGACTACTGAGAGCAGCTCGTTTTTTATCCGCTTCCGCACGTTCTTTACGGCGCTTATCAATCTGCAAAGATACCGTTTTATCTTCACGGGCTTTCTGGAAAGTCGCCAGGTCCTCAACCAGTTTTTTCAATTCAGCATCAGTTTTCAAACGCTGATTGTACTTATCGCGCAGAACAGTAATCGTTTTATCACTAATCTGATTGCTCACTTCATAGCGAGAAGATGCAATCTGATCCCAAGGCAAAGCACTGGGTTGCGAGCCTTCACCGTACTCATTGATCTTAAAGGCTGTTGGGAGGTCCAGGTCAGGCACTACTCCCCGAAGCTGAGTACTACTACCATTAACCCGGTAAAACTTCGCTACTGTCATTTTTACCTGACCCAGCTGATCACTTTCCTTCGGCATCCACTGGTTCAGGTCAATGAGCGTTTGTACAGTACCTTTACCGTATGACTGCTCGCCAATGATAACTCCGCGCTTGTAATCCTGGATAGCGGCCGCGAAAATTTCGGAAGCCGAAGCACTGAACCGGTTAACCATTACAGCTAGCGGGCCATCATAAGCGATGGTTGGGTCCGTATCAGACTGCACCTCTACGTCACCCATTGATTCTTTGACCTGCACCACCGGGCCTTTATCAATAAATAGTCCGGTCAGTGAGATCGCCTCGGTCAGTGAGCCCCCTCCGTTGTTACGCAGGTCGATCACAATACCTTCAACGCCATCTTTCTGAAGCTGCTCCATGAGCAGCTGAACGTCACGCGTAGTACTCGAAAACTCTTTCTCGCGCTTTTGGGCACCTTCGAAGTCACGGTAGAACATTGGAATATCAATCACCCCGATTTTCATGGGTTTCCCACCATGATCCACACTTACAATCTCGCTCTTGGCACGTTGTTCTTCCAGTTTTACCTTTTCCCGCACAATCCGAATTTCTCGGGGAGGTGTGTTGGGAAGTGCATTAGCGGCTAACACTTGCAAGCGTACCACCGTCCCTTTGGGGCCTTTGATCAGTTTCACGGCGTCGTCCACAAACCACCCCACAATGTCTACAAAATTACCTTCATCACCTTGGGCTACGCCCATAATGCGGTCTTCCTTTTTGAGCTGTTTGCCCTTGAAGGCCGGCCCACCCACAATAACATCTACGATTTTGATGTAGTTGTCCTCTTCCCGTAACATAGCGCCGATTCCTTCCAGCGACTGACTCATATCCTGCTTAAAACGATCAGCCGAGGTAGGCGACATATAGCTGGTATGGGGATCTAGCGATTCCGCAAAAGCATTCATGTACATTTGAAACACCTGCTCAGAACGAATACGCGCCAGGGCTCGATCCCGGTTCTTGTAGCGGTCACGCAGTGTACTTACGATCAGCGTATCCGCCTTTCCGGCTAGCTTCAGGTCAAGGGCTTCACTTTTGATGTACTTCCGCCAGATATCATTCAGCTCGGTTGGGCTTTGGGCCCAGGCCACTTTTTCACGATCTGTGTTCAGGCTTTCTTCAGTGGTGAAGTCAAAAGGCTGCGGCTTGCTCAACAGGTCATGAATATAAGTACTCCTCTCTTGGTAGCGCTTCCTGAAAACATTGTAGATTTCGTAGGGAACGGTCAACTCACTTTTGAGTAAAAAATCGTCGAAGGAGTTTCTATACTTCTCAAATTGAGCGACATCCGACCCCAGGAGATATAGCTTATTATGGTCAATATCGTCGATGTACTTTGAATAGATCACCGAAGAAAGAGAATCATTCAGCTTGGTTTTTCGATAATGGTAGTTGGTGAGAATACGCGTCACGAGAGCTTCGGCTCTAAACTGCGCCTCGGTAGGCTGCAGATCATCCGTCATGCGCACCTCCTCAACCGGATTGGTGAGTTGAGCCTGGCTTTCGGGAGCTGGTCCTTTTTGCCACCCCAACAATACCATGGGTATTAGGGTGATCAAGTACTTCTTCATATGGTTAGGTTTAATTTAAGATTTCTAACAGCTCCACCTCGAAAATCAGGGTTGAACCAGGCCCGATGGCGGGTCCGGCGGCACGATCACCATACGCTAATTCTGAAGGGACAAATAATTTCCACTTTGATCCGACTGGCATAAGCTGAAGAGCTTCCTGCCACCCCTTGATCACACCGTTAACCGGAAACTCAACGGGCTCGCCCCGATCTACTGAACTATCAAATACTGTTCCATCGATCAAAGTACCGTGGTAATGCGTTTTCACCCGTGAAGAATCAGCAGGTTTTGGGCCTTCCCCCATGCGTACCACTTCGTATTGCAGTCCACTTGCAGTAGTAACAACCATAGGGCGCTTCTTGTTTTCTTCCAAAAATTTTTGGCCCGTTACATGATTGGCATCACTCTTGACGCTTGACTGCTTTTGAAAATATTCACCAATACACTGATTGGCCTGCTCCATCGTGAGGGCCGTTGGAGTTCCTTTCAGAGTTTCATTGATGGCTTTCAGCAACAGATTGGTATTAATATCCGTTAAGCCCTGCGCTTTCAGAGAACCCGCTACGCTGAGGCCAATCGAATAGGCCACCGAGTCGATGGCTGATGTCAGAACGGGGGCAGCGTTGGCGGGAGTGGAGGGAGCGGCCTTAGTCGGGGTCTTTGCCGGGGTCTTAGGAGCTTGTGCCCAAACAGTTGTAGTCATGAAGGCGCCACAAATAGTGACCGCCAGTAGAGTCTTTAGGTTACGATACATTCGGTTTGAAAAGAACAGATAAATATAAAACTTCATTAAGTTGGTAAAAAAACGAAAGCATTCCGTCAAAAACACATTTATCCATTAAAAAAGTTTGGTTAGTCGTTTTTAAAGTACTTAAAATGCCTTTTGGAGTGGAATGACACATGGAATAGTCCTTCCTTAGAAAAATCTAATTTTTAACTTCTAGTTTTTTTTGAATTTCCTTTTCGATATAAGGAAATAAAAGCCTAAATTTGCGGCAGTTTTTAGGAAACTAAACTTCTACATTTAAATAAGTAACTTATATTATGGTATCTGTAAGACCGGACGAAGTTTCAGCCATTCTGCGTGAGCAACTTGCGGGCGCAAAATCGGAGGCGGAACTCGAAGAAGTGGGTACGGTGCTTCAGGTCGGTGACGGCGTAGCACGTATTTATGGGCTTTCCAAAGTACAGGCGGGAGAACTTCTTGTATTTGAAAATGGCCTGAAAGCCTTAGCACTTAACCTCGAAGAAGACAACGTTGGAGCGGTATTGTTGGGCGATTCGAGTGAAATCAAAGAAGGTGATACGGTAAAACGTACAAACGAAATTGCTTCTATCCAAGTAGGAGAAAACATCGTAGGCCGCGTAGTAAACACACTAGCGGAGCCAATCGACGGTTTGGGCCCTATTCAGGGTGAATTGTTCGAAATGCCCCTCGAGCGTAAAGCTCCCGGCGTTATCTTCCGTCAGCCTGTAACTGAGCCTCTTCAAACCGGTATTAAGGCAATAGATGCCATGATCCCCATTGGTCGCGGACAGCGCGAGTTGGTAATTGGTGACCGTCAAACGGGTAAGACTGCCGTTTGTATTGACACCATCATCAACCAGAAAGAGTTTTACGACCGCGGCGAGACCGTATTCTGTATTTACGTAGCCTGTGGTCAGAAAGCCTCTACCATCAAGCAAGTAGAAGCTACTCTTCGTCGTTACGGAGCTATGGATTACACCGTAATCGTAGCTGCTGGAGCTTCTGACCCCTCTCCCATGCAATTCTTTGCTCCCTTTACGGGAGCGGCCATCGGTGAGTACTTCCGTGATACGGGACGCCCCGCCTTGGTAATTTACGATGATCTTTCCAAGCAAGCAGTAGCCTACCGCGAAGTATCTTTGCTACTTCGTCGTCCTCCGGGACGCGAGGCATATCCGGGAGACGTTTTCTATCTGCACAGCCGCTTGTTGGAGCGTGCAGCCAAAATCGTAAACGACGACTCGATCGCTCAAAATATGAACGACCTTCCTCCTTCCTTGAAGGGTAAGGTAAAAGGTGGCGGATCATTGACCGCTCTTCCTATTATCGAAACGCAGGCGGGTGACGTATCGGCATACATCCCTACCAACGTAATTTCGATTACTGACGGACAGATCTTCCTTGAAACAAACTTGTTCAATTCGGGTATCCGTCCTGCCATTAACGTAGGTATTTCGGTATCACGAGTAGGTGGTAATGCTCAGATCAAGTCAATGAAAAAGGTCGCCGGTACTCTGAAACTCGATCAGGCGCAGTTCCGTGAACTTGAAGCTTTTGCTAAGTTTGGTTCTGACCTTGACGCTGCTACTCAGTTGGCAATTGACCGGGGACGCCGTAATCAGGAAATCCTGAAGCAGCCTCAGTATACTCCTTCTACTGTAGAGAATCAGGTAGCGCTTATTTACGCATCTACCAAAGGACTACTTGACAAGGTAAACGTAAACAAGGTGAAGGAATTCGAAGCTGAATACCTGACAATCTTGGCGGCGCAGCACAGCGATGTTCTGAAAAGTCTTAAGGCAGGAAAGTATGACGATACTCTTACGAGTGTACTTGACAAGGTAGCAAAAGAACTTTCACCTAAGTTCGCTTAATTATAGTATATACATTCAGCCTGGCGTATAGGGTCAATTCCCTTCTACGTCAGACTGTTTTTTATTTTTAGTCCAAGTATGGCAAACTTAAAAGAAGTACGCAATCGAATCGTATCGGTAAACTCCACCCAACAGATTACCAAAGCCATGAAAATGGTAGCAGCCGCCAAGCTACGACGCGCTCAGGACAACATCATTCAGATGCGCCCTTATGCCCGTAAGCTAAGCGAAATGCTCATGACGGTATCTTCGGCTAGCGAAACCAGTACCGACAGTCCCTTCAAAAAAGTTCGTCCGGTAGAGAAAGTGTTGCTGATACTCGTTACTTCCGACCGTGGACTTTGCGGGGCTTTCAACACTAACGTTATCAAGGGCGCAATGGCGCACATTGAGGCAAACTACGCCGACTTATCCCGTAGCGGAAATGTGGAAATAATGTCGATCGGCAAAAAAGCCGGCGAAGGTATGACCCGCCGTGGTTTCAAAGTAAACGGAGCTTATCAGGATATCTTCACCCGGCTAAACTTCGTGAACGTGAAAGAAGCTGCTGAAAACGTGATGTCTCTTTACGAGAGCGGCCGCTACGATAAAGTTGATCTTATCTACAACGAATTTAAAAACGTTGCTACCCAGATCGTCCGTACGGAAGCCTACCTGCCCATCCCCAGCGAACCTGCCGCCGAAGGAGGTCAAGTCACTACAACGACCAATTATACGTTTGAGCCAACCGAGGAGGAGATTGTTAACGAATTGATCCCGAAGTCTCTCAAAATTCAGCTGTACCGCGCGGTACTTGAATCCAATGCCTCCGAGCACGGTGCCCGAATGACGGCCATGGACAAGGCTACTGAAAACGCTCAGGATCTTCTTAAAGAATTGCGCCTCGTGTACAACCGTACTCGTCAAGCAGCAATTACCAAAGAAATTCTTGAAATTGTGGGTGGAGCCGAGGCATTGATTTAATCAACTAGCAATAAAACGAATACCTGAAACAGAGGTGGTGTTTACACTGCCTCTGTTTTTTTGTGCCTTGCACCATTTATAATATATTTCAAGTCCAAAACCCATTGTACTAACCACTCCTACCATTGAAAGTAACGGTTTGGTCTTTTTTTGAAATATTTGTTTACATCATCAACCTTTTAAGATCTTTTTTATGCGCGTTCAATCACTTAGTAAACTGGCAGGGATCTTTGCCTTTGCCTTCTTGGTACAACTAGCTTCCTACGCCCAAAGTGTGGACGAGGTCATTACTAAGCACGTCACCGCCATGGGTGGTGATAAGTACACCAATCTAAAATCCGTAAAAATCGAATCCTCCGCTCAGATCATGGGCATGGACTTACCGTCCAGCACAACGATTGCCCAGGGCCGCGGGCTGCGGAGCGAAACCACCGTACAGGGTATGAAGATTGTGCAGGGGCTCGACGGGAATACGGGTTGGGCGATTAACCCGATGGTCGGACAAACCACCGCTGCCCCAATTCCGGAAGAACAAGTAAAAATGTCGGCCGGACAACTTGACCTCACCGGGCTTTACAATTACAAAGCAAAAGGATACACGGCTGAGCTGGGGGCTGAAGAAACCATCGAAGGCGCTCCGGTGTACGTAATGAAAGTAAACATGGCCAACGGATCAAAGGCTACCCACTACATTTCTAAGGATACCTACTATATTCTGAGATCAGCGGTAATAGTAGCCGTTCAAGGCCAGGAAATTGAAGCAAAGACTAATTTCTCTAACTTCAAGCAGGTCGATGGCGTAACTTTCGCGTTTACCACCGAGATCGAATCTCCGGCGATGCCAGGAGTCATGACTTTGATCGTAAAAAGTATCCAGGTGAACCTAACACTCGACGAAAACATTTTTACGATGCCGAAGTGAAATGCCCCATTACCTTTGGAAACAAGAGCCGTTTACTATTCAGCAGGCGGCTCTTGCTGTTGTATACCTTCCGAAATACCCGCATCCCCATCTTTTCCGAAAAGAGCGCCCGTTGCCCCCCAGTAAAAAAGAGAAAAAAGAAGATGACCAAGCCAATAGTTAACTGACTGAATAACAGCATATTTAACTTTAATACGACTATTTTTTTAAGTTTTTTGATTGAAAGAAAAACTTTTTTGCCCCATTACATGTCTTTACATTAAATGTATTAATATATAAATTTCAATCAAGATACTATCACATGGAGACTGCTACAAAAACTATCTGGAACATTGATCCAACGCACTCAGAGATCTAATTCAAAGTAAAACACCTCGTCATTTCAACCATAATCGGTCACTTCCGTAATTTTGAAGGAACAGTAGAAACCGAAGGAGACGATTTTGGTACTGCTGTCATTAACTTCGCCGCCGAGACTGCCAGCGTAGATACCAATCAGACTCAGCGTGACGAACACCTACGTTCAGGCGAATTCTTTGATTCTGAGAAGTTTCCAAAAATGACATTCGTATCGACTAGCATTGAGAGAACGGATGATGATACTTACAATGTTTTCGGAGATCTTACCATTAAAGGAATTACAAAGTTCGTAACCTTGAACGCCGAATACGGTGGAAGCACAACTGATTTCTACGGAAACTACAAATTGGGTTTTGAAGTAACGGGTAAAATCAACCGCAAAGATTTTGGCTTGACCTAGGGTGCAGTAACCGGGGCAGGTGGTGTAGTAGTGGGTGATGACGTACAGTTGGCCTTTAAAATTCAAATCGCACGACCAGCCTAAGCAGTTTTGAACGAGTGATTGATAGAAGAATTGACTAGTAAAGGCATCCATTCTATCAATCACTCATTGTATCATTGTAATTCACATACGGAGCATACCGTACTTCACAATGCAATAGAGTGCCCGAGAGCCGTCTTTCCAGCTAATCTTCTTCCCTTCTTCGTAGGTACGGCCGTAGTATGATATCCCTATTTCATAGATACGAATAGATGGAATCCTCGAAATCTTAGCGGTTACTTCGGGCTCGAAACCAAATCGGTTTTCTACCAAATTCAG
Organism: Spirosomataceae bacterium; assembly: GCA_041689775.1. GTDB lineage: Bacteria > Bacteroidota > Bacteroidia > Cytophagales > Spirosomataceae > JBDNFP01. The sequence continues at coordinate 1,541 of JBDNFP010000317.1, read as the reverse complement.
GCTTTTGAGAATACGGGTATCAAACATTTTATAGCACGTTTCCATGTCCGTGAGGTTCAGGTTGGTGCACATATTAGAAGCAAACGTCAGGAATTTATTTCCGATCGTGTGCCAGAAAAACAGAATCCGGTGGGGTTTCCCTCCCATAAAACGCGAGCCGTATACTACATCAGCAAAGCCATCCAGGAAAGGTTTCAATAACAAATTAAATTCGTTTGGATCATATTCCAGGTCGGCGTCCTGAACGATCGTACAATCGCCCGTTGCCTGCTGAAAGCCAGTGTGCAAGGCAGCTCCCTTGCCACGGTTACGGTCGTGCTTGAAATACTTGATATCCAGAACACTGCCATGTTGTTGTTTGTAAGATAAAATTTTTTCTTCTGTATCGTCACAGGAGAAATCATTAACAACGATGATTTCTTTGGTAATAGATTGAATTAGCTGCAAGTCCTTTACCTTGTCGAGAACGGTCGTTATAGTCTTGCCCTCGTTGTAAACCGGAATTACGATGGATAACTTTTTGATCGACTTCATATCAATGATTTGGTGATATTTAAAAAAATATTGTTGTAACAAGAGTATCTTAGTTTTAGGTATATGACATACAAACTAATACGCACCTATGATAAGAGCAAAAGAAGTGAATTACTCCAAGTGCTGAGCGTTCGTTTCTCAGCTGTCTGCTCCTACTGTTTCTAGCATCTGTACTCCGCCAACTTTGCCCTGATCGACCAGACCTACTTGATTTATTTCAACCTTGCTCAAAGGCATTGAACTGAAAAAAGTAATCCCAGAATCGAACAACTGTACCATTTGAGCTGTGAGGTCGTTTAACGTATGCCAAACCATTATACCCTACACAGTTACTAAATCCCAAAAAAATGAATGGGTATTTATGTGATTTATCTACGTGAATATTGATAGGATATGTGGGTTACAACGCATGAATACCTTCTGTTATATAGTACACTAGGTAGAGTAAGGAAACTAATAGCATGGAAACCAGACCCATCAGGAAAAGACCCCGGGATACTTTACGTACAGTTACCAACCCCACATAGTGCATCCATATAATAGGAAATACGGATTGCATGAAAAGTCTAGACTGAAAACATGCCCAAACGTTATATTGAGACCGGCTATTACCACCAACAGAATACTCAGTAACAGGATAGCTACCCAAGCGGCTTCTTCTAGCCGTTTGGTAAACATTGGAGAGTCTAATTTTCTAAATCTGATCAAAAAAAGCAGTGAAGAGAGCATCGTCCGGACACTCCCTACGATAATAAATAGCGTAGGGACTAAGCCGACCACGTACAGGGCGCTTCCTATGTACTTAAACTTGGAAAAGGTACCTAGATCAAATCCATTGAAGGGTTCCATGAACTTATACCAGAAGGTTGCGTAAAACAGTATGGGGTACACATGCAACAGAAATGGGTCACCTTCCGAATAAGTGGGATTTTTGGTTAGACTCACCAGATCAAAATAGTATAAACTCTTTTTACTGTAATAGATCACTTTCTTAAATAAATATCAAT
>JBDNFP010000316.1:0-4035 GCA_041689775.1 Spirosomataceae bacterium | reverse complement strand
GAGGGGGGCTCAGGCCGGAGGACTACCGAGACGATCAAACGCTCGCATACGCTGTCAACAGATGCTTGGCCAACGTCGGCCGATGTCTGAATATTAATTTTAGCCCATTTAATGCAAAGTAATTTGTCTCTAGTACTTATCATCAGTTAGTTTACATTTTAGTAAATTATAAAACTCTAATTTACAGCCAAATAAATCCTAACAACCTAACACCTACTTACCCACTACCATGTATACCTTATCAGAAATCTGGATTTATCCCATTAAATCATTGGGTGGCATCAGGCTTACCGAAGCCATGGTGCAGGAGCGAGGCCTGCAATACGATCGTCGATGGATGATCGTGGACTCCACGAGTCGCTTTGTAACCCAACGAACGGTACGCCAAATGGCGCTAATTGATGTAGAGAAAGTGGTTAATGGGTTTGAAGTAAAACACCGATCTGACCCTAGTACTAGTTTTTTCTTACCGTTAAAGCTCGTTTCCAACGAACCCGTGAAGGTTCAGGTATGGGACGATGAGGTAGAAGCCATAACGGTGAGCCATGAAGCTGATGCTCTGCTAAGTACCTGGCTCGGGCAGCCGGTAAGGCTCGTGATGATGCCCGACTGGTCGAATCGGCCCGTTGACCCCGACTACGCCCAAGAGGGAGAAAACGTAAGCTTTGCCGACGGATATCCTTTGTTGGTCATTGGGCAATCTTCCCTTGACGACCTCAATGCCCGGCTTGAAAAACCAGTAACCATGCATCGCTTCCGGCCCAATCTGGTCGTGGAAGGCTCTGAACCCTACGCCGAAGATAGTTGGCGGAATCTGCGCATTGGTAAGACAATTTTTAGGGGGGTGAAGGCTTGTTCAAGATGTATACTGACTACGATTGATCCCGCAACGGGTGAAAAAGGTACAGAACCTCTGAAAACATTGGCAACCTACCGTAAGCGAAATAATAAAATCTATTTCGGCCAGAACTTATTGGCCCATCCCGGACAAATTTGTCTGGGCGATACCGTCGAAATTCTGTAAATGAATCCTGAACCTATCTCAACGATCTACCGCTTTCGCCCTATTCACTTACATTGGCTAAGTATTGATGTGGTCATGGCAGCGTTGGTTTCGCACCTCGCTGCCAACCGAATGCCTTCCGGCGTGACCCCGATCAATGTGTGGGTGACCGTGATCTTGGGGTTAGTGGTACTTGGGATTTATACGCTGGATCATTTATTGGATAACCGAAGGCCCGAACAACCCCGAACCCAACGGCACGCTTTTATCAAAAAAAATGAACCTGTTATCTGGCGAATTACCTTGGGTTCGCTAGCATTAGCCGCCGCACTTTCGTGGCTAATTCCAAAAGAATTGTGGAAGTTTGGGCTGGGTATGGTGGTATTTGCCGGATTATACCTCTGGATCGTGTCACGAATACCACTCAAAAGCAACCAACAGGCCTTTAAGGAACCTTTGACTTCGCTGATCTACGTAGCCGGAGTATGGGGAAGTACCTGGTTTATGGGCAATGAAATTTCCTGGGAAAATATAACATTAGGCGTTATTTTTTTCCTGCTTACTTTTCAAAGCCTATTGTTGTTCTCCCATTTCGAAGCCATCAAATACAAAGAGGTATTCAATTTAGCACGATGGCTGCAACGGCCAGCTACCCTCAGAATTCTTAATGGAATCACCATTATCACGGTATTGACCTGCATTTCTGTTTTTTTTCTAACCGAATATCGCTACACCCAACGACTGAGTATCTTCCTTTTGGTCATGAGTTTTGTTCATCATTGGATGCTTCTAAACCCTGAAAAAGTAGTGTCAGACGAGCGCTTTCGGATTGCGGGCGAACTCGTCTTTGTTATTCCGATCCTGGTATTATAGTTCCTAATCTTCTGCGAGGATGGTTAAGCGTACCAACTCGATGCGCGTATCCTGCATCGAGATTACTTTGAAGGTATAGTTTGGCAAATAAATGACCTCATTTACCTTCGGTAGATCGCCGTGGGTATGGATGAGCAGTCCAGCCAACGTGTCATAATCACCTTCCGGAAACGCCCAATTATACTTTTCGTTAAGGTAGTCTATTTCGTGCCGGGCGCTGAGAATGAAGGTGTTTTCATCTACCCGGCGCTCGGTCCAGTCTTCGGTGGAGTCATACTCATCTTGTATTTCGCCAAATATTTCTTCTACCACATCTTCTACACTCACTAGCCCGGCAGTACCGCCAAACTCGTCTACTACTAAGGCAAGGCTTTTTCGTTCTTCCAGAAAACGAAGCATCAAGTCACTCGCTGGCATCGCCTCCGGTACAATGAGCATTGGGGTAATAATCGAAGTAATTTCTTTGGGCTTCCTGAACAAGGCCAACGAATGGCAATACCCAACTACATCGTCGATGGATTCGCGGTACACCACGATTTTGGAATGCCCGCTGCTGATAAATGCCTGCCGCAAATCTTCAATGGTATCGTCGAGGGCTACCGCGGTTATCTCGGTCCGGGGAATCATGCAATCCCGGATTCGGACATCCTTAAAATCCAAAGCATTGATAAACATCCGCTCCTCAATGCGATTATCTTCGTAATCTAAGTCATCGGCGGCAACGGTTTCGTCTCTACTGTAACTTATTGAACGGCCCTTCGAGGGATATTCACGCAAAAAAGGCTCTAACAACCAATAAACCGGCGTGTGAAACCACTCCGCGAATCGTACCGGGAAAGCCCGTAAAGAAATAAGAGCGGGTTTGGTTCGACCTATCCGTATCCATAACCCATAACTCAATATCCAGGCGAATGCGGCCACTACGAATAGCACTAATTGAAATACCCAGGTAGGTAGTCCTAATACCATATTTGAAAAGGCATAGGTGGCCGCAACGATGCAGAAGCATCCCAGCGAGAGCATGGTAAGCCGGGCCATCCGTAAAATTCGTCGCCAATACACCAAATGCATGGTTTTCAGGTCATCGTCCTGCAAAGCCCGTACCCAATCGACTGGCATATCCAGCATAATGGACCGAACCGCTCCGAAATAACCAGCCATCAAAAAAAAGAGGATTAGCAATCCCCAGTACAAACTCATCATTTCTTCTTCCGTTTGGGAGGTATTGGCTTTTTCTTCGTTCCGGTGGCAGCCGCATTGGCCTTCTCCCGGTTAGTCAAGCGTAAACGATAGAATTGATGCCAAAGAAGGAAGCTGATACTCATCATAAGCAACCAATAACTATCGCCGATGCTTGTACGCATCGATTCTAGTATCCATACCATTAGAAAACCCAAGGCAGTAGCTAGGAGAAGGGTTTTTATTAATTTGGGACTCATAATTATTAAAAAAGCAGTTTGTAAGGGATAACTGGAAAGCGTGCTTGTACTTTATTCTTGCGTTCAAAGGTAAAAATATTCGCCAAGAAACGGATAAAGGTTGCTAGTATCTATACTTACCACCCCATTGGCTGACCTCGTATCTGGCTAAAAATGGTTAACTTGCCTCGTAAAGGGATACACAAATACGAATTACCTAGTACCCCATAAATTATCTTGAAATAATCCTTAATTTAATCATGAGCGAAACTATAATGCGCTTCAAGCCCGGTGTTGTAACGGGTGAGGGAGTAAACGACATCTTCCGTCATGCCAATGAGAATAACTACGCACTACCCGCGGTTAATGTCGTAGGTACTAACTCCGTGAACGCCGTGCTGGAAACTGCCCGCGCGCTAAACAGCCCGGTTATCATTCAGTTCTCGAATGGTGGATCTGTATTCTACGCCGGTAAAAGCCTTTCCAACGCTGGTCAGCAAGCAGCTATTGCGGGTGGTATTTCTGGTGCTGTGCACGTCCATCAAATGGCTGCACTATACGAAGTACCCGTTATTTTACATACTGACCACTGCGCCAAAAAACTTCTTCCCTGGATCGACGGTCTGCTAGATGCCGGTGAGCGCCACTTCGAACAGCATGGTATACCATTGTATAGCTCTCACATGCTTGACCTTTCGGAAGAGCCCATTGAAGAAAATATCGAGATTTTCAGCAAGTACT
>JBDNFP010000315.1:0-5099 GCA_041689775.1 Spirosomataceae bacterium | reverse complement strand
GTTTGGCTCAGGCTTACGCAGATCGCTTACGACTGTCAGACAACTGTTTATCAATTGAAGTATGGTTTGCTAAGTGATTATTTGCGCACGCAACTGACCCGGCCAACTATTAAATTCGCATGATTTGCGAAAGTCCTATTGTCAATAAAAAGATCGTGAAAAAAAGCACTTTATTTTTTTGGATAGTATTATCACTAAGTTCAATTCCCTCTTTTGCTAGTATTGTTATTATTAACGGACTGACGCATGCGCATCCGATTCAGGCTGGGGCTGCATTTACCGGAAAGGTTATTGTACGCAATGACGGGGCAAAAGAAGTTCGTTTTGTAGTATATAAGCAAGACCTTCGGTTTCAATGTAGTGAGTCATACATCCAATATACCGATGCCAATAGCCACAGTAATTCACTTGGTAAGTGGATAGAAACCAACGTAGAAGAGAAGGTGCTTGCTCCTGCCGAACAATACACACTTTTTTACACAATCCGGATTCCGTCTACGCTGGATAGTGCGGGTTCTTATTGGACCATGTTAATGATAGAAGGAGTAGATCCGGTTCGCGAAGAAACAACTAACAACGGAGTGGTTGTTGGTTCTAAGGTGAGGTATGGAGTTCAAGTTATTGCGGATGTGGGTGTTGTTGAAAGCCCTCAGCTGAGCTTCTCGGATGCCCAAATCCTGAGTAACCCGGTCAATACGAAGTACCTGAGTGCTAAAATCCAGAATATCGGAAAATTCTCTACATCAGTTAAAATTAATCTGGAAATCTATAATGCAGAAGGAAAGAAAACTAAGACAATAGAAGGTCTTTCCCGACGTATTTACCCAGCTAATTGTAACCAATTCGATATTGATCTTAGTACGCTTCCCAAAGGTAAATATGAGGCCGTATTAGTAGCTGATAATGGTAAGGACCTGTTTGGTATAAATGTCAGCCTGGATATTTAGTATAAGCACCTTTTCACCCAATACAACGGGTTTTTAATTTTCACTCTCTCTGTTTCCGATTAATTTTTTGATCGACACCTGGTCATTTGATCTTGACTAAGCATTTTTTTATATTACTGTTTGCTACTATCACTTCGGTGTGTGCTTTTGGGCAATCGGATTTTGTGATCAAGGTCTCGGATTTTGATCACTCCGTGCAGCCCGGCGGGCACTTTACGGTACTATATGATGTGAATACTGCCAATGCACAAATCCTTGATATCCGGGATAGCTTGGCGCTGCCTTCTGGCTGGACTGTCCTGACAAAAAAAGTGTTGAGACCAGAAGATGCACCTATGATTATCAGGTTCATTTATACAGTAGCTACCTCACGATTTGCTTCCTCATCGGAATACCCTATTGCGCTGCGGTTATATGCAGAAGCTAAGCTTATTGCTTATAAAGAAATAGCGGTTAGTATCAGTCGAATCAGAAAAATAGAAGTTATCGCACTGTCTCAGCCCGAGTACGTTAAAGAAGGAGAAGAGCTGATGGTGGAGTATTTGATTCAGAATAGCGGTAATACCACCGAAACCTTCAAGCTGAATACTGGACGTGGTAAGGTGGAGTTTGACTCATTACTGTTGGCATCCAGAGTTCTACAAAAATCATTAGCTGTTTTGCCGACGCTGAGCCGGAGAAATAATGAAGATTTTAAACTAGAAGCCGGCCGGGAAAATGCCTTGGTCGAAGGAGATTCGCTGGTAATGCGCCCCAATATGTCACAAAAGATTATCGTCAGGCAAAAGATTCCTCAGACCGACCTCGGGTACTGGAAGGCTTCCTCGAACCTGACGCTTACCAGTAATCAAAACCTGGCGACCATTTTTACTTCGGTGTCGGTTCCTGTTTATTCCACTGCTACGAAGAAAAGCGATCCGTATTTGCGGTTTCCCGTAGAGGTTGGTGTTGGTTACCTGAGTTATACGTTAGGTGATCAAGTATTGTCGGGTTATCAGTATTTCTTGCGTGGCCAGGGAAACCTGGATTTTGCCAAAAAACATTCTCTTAATTTTCTGGTGTCGGGTCCTAGTCAGTTTCAGCTTCCGACGGTAAGTAGCTATGATCAGTATTCGGTATCGTATTCCTACAAATCAAAAACGTTCATCACGGCGGGGGACTACCTTTTCCGGCTCAATAACTTAATGGAGTTTGGGCGGTTTGGAAGAGGTGCTATGGTGGAGCAGCATATCGGGAAAACCAGCATCATGGTTTTTTATCAGAAAACCCGATTTTTTCCGAATCAAAAAGACTCTTTTGGTGGGCAGGTTTCGTACCGGGCTAATGAGTTTGCGAAGGTATCGTTAAGCTATATTTCTAAGAACCTGTTTGAAAATAATAGTGGGTTTCGGTCCAATCTGGTTGGTGTGGCATTGCGTTATAGAAAAAAGAAGCTCTCACTGGAAACGGAAGTGTCGGCCGGGAACGCAAAAAGTAAGTGGGATCTTGCCATTTTCAACCAGTTTAATTACGCATTGGGCCGGTTTAGCCTTAGTAGTAATACGGTGTATGCCGGCAAGAACTACTATGGATTCTACAAAAATAGTGTTCAGTTCGTGGATAACCTATCGTATTCAATGAGTCGTACAATTAATATTGGAGTCAATAGCAACATTAGCCGTATTAATCCAAGCCTGGACGCCAATGTGTATGCTACTTCTCCCGATAGCAAATCCACTATGGTTTTTGCTTCGTTTCAACCGAGTACCAGACATTCGTTCTTCGTTAACTATACCCAGCAGGAACGGGAGGATAAGCAAACACCCGCGCAATTTCATTTTAAGGAAGACTTTGGCAACTTCTCATATAATCTGAATGCTCCAAAAATTACCCTCTTTTTTCGGACACGTTACGGATACGCTCAGAACCTGCTAACACCAGACAAGGCTACCCGGAAGCAGTCTATCTCGAATGTTATTCAGCCGTCGGTTAAGGTGTTGCCCTGGCTATGGATGGGCGGATATTTGGAGCATCAATACACAAGTAAGTTTTCAAACGTAGACCAGCTTCAAAACCTGATCTACTATGGCGGTAACGTGCGGGTTAGCTACAAGAAAAAGCTGAACATGAATTTTTCCTACCGCAATAACTACGCCCCCGATGAATTTTTTGTTAAGCGGAGTTTTATGAACGCTTCGGTGATGTTGGATATGAAACATCATCAGTTGAACCTGACCGGCGGCCGGACGTTTTTGCCCAACGCAGCAATGAGAGACCAAAATACCCTGTTTTTCAATGCAAAGTATGCCCTTAAACTGAATGCCCCGCTGCGGAAAAATAAAAATCTGGGGATGGTAAGCGGTATCATCAAAGGGTTGACCAACGATATTAATCCAGGCGGTATTTTATTACAGCTGGGGCAGCAAAAAGCAATTACGGATAGCGAAGGTAGGTTTTCCTTTACGGATCTTGTACCAGACAAGTACTATCTTCGAGTATTATCACCCTTGTCAGAAAAAGGAATAATACCCGTTAGTAAAGGCCCGGTTGAGGTTGATATTCGGCCAGAAAGTAAACAAAGTATTGAGGTAGCCTTTGTAAAGGCAGGTAGTATTAAGGGTAATGTAGTGGTGGAGAATTCGGGAAAAGATGATACCCTAACAGCCGATGCCCCAAAGCTCGTTATCATCGTGAAATTATACAACGATACCGAGAGTTTCCTGACATTGGTGAATGATAAGAGCGAGTTTGCATTTAACGAAGTCAAGCCGGGGCTTTGGAATGTAAAAGAGATTGTGAAGGGCGATCAGGAACGCTTTGAGGTAGTTAATGGAGAGCGACTAGTTAATTTGGAATCGGGAAATATAGTGCAGATCACTTTTGTGACCCGGCTTATTGAGAGAAAGATCTATTTCTCCAAGCAGATTTTTAATCTTTCCTCTAAAAATAAAGAGTGAGACTACTGTCAATTTTGTTCTTTCTTGGATTGAGTAATTGCCTTGCCCAAAACACTGGCTCGGCGGGGGTGAGTATTTCACCGCCTAGCGTAGCGATTGTCAATATTGCGCCCAATAATACGGGGTTAACTTTTAACGTCACTGCCCCTACGGGGGCAGGCGTTGAGGCAACGACTTCTACCAATAATACTAAGTGGCTAAACTTTACCTCAGCGGTAGCACCCGGAGTTACACGTAGTATCAGAGTGCAAATAATCGGTACATTACCTACCGGGGTTAGCTTAAACCTTGCTACCTCCACATACTTAGGCAGTGGAGCAGGAACCCTCGGTATTCCCGTTTCATCCTTAGTGCTGAGTACTACCTCTCAGGCGGTAGTCAATGGTATTGGTGGTGCCTTTACGGGTGACGGTACTAATAATGGGTATAATCTAACATATTCACTGACAATTGCCAATTATGCCTTGTTGCGCAGTCAGAGCAGTACAATTTCAATCATTTACACTATCGTTGATAACTGATGAAGTACTTTTTAATTATATGTAGTAGTCTTTGGGTAAGTGGATACACGTATGGACAGATTAAATCAGTGACTGTTACCGGAAGCTGGAGTGCTTCGGTGACTACTACCATCACCGAAGCAGGGCTGAATTATACGGGTAATGTTACCAGTGCATCTGACCAAAGCCTTATAGATATAAGTGCACAAAATAATGATCCCTATACTGTTACCATTCAAAAACAAGATACGGATTGGAATTCTAACGTAACCGTATGGGCTCGTAGGACGGGTGTTGGTACTGGTGGTACTGCTATCAGTGGAGGAGTAGATTATATTCAGCTTATCGCTTCCGCACAGTTCTTTTTTAGTGGGGCTATCGCTCAACCGGCAGATCCCAGAGTTGTAGGTATTCCTATTCAATACGAAATTCGTGGGCTTTCGGTACTTGTACCGGTAAAATCATACTCCACTACCATTATTTATACGGTTACTAGTCCATAATGAAAATTGAACATTGCTATTACCAACAGTAAATTGGTAGTAACAATGTTCAATGGGTACTTATCCAGAATAGCCTGATGTAGATAGAAGAATACTTGGTAGTCCTTGAGAAGTAATGACGGTTATAAAAAGCCGCAGGCGGGTCGTAGTTTTAGGTTACCAAGCTCAAATCTACCTGCCATGTTCATACAAGACAACTGCCCTGCCTGCGGC
>JBDNFP010000314.1:0-7552 GCA_041689775.1 Spirosomataceae bacterium | reverse complement strand
ATATTTTAAATTAAATACTATGAATATTAATGAAGTTGTTGTAAACAAATTTGGTTTTCACCAATTACTTAAAATACCTTCTCAGGAAGAATTGAACGAATTTTATGCTAACAAATATTATCAGGATAATAATGCTTTATATTTGCATGAGTATTCCGAAGGTGAGCTATGTTACTTAAATAATAAAATTATACAAAAGGCAATTATTATCAATCAATTGATGAAACCAAAAGCTGAAAAACCTACTTTTTTAGATGTAGGTTGTGGCGAAGGTTTCACCCTCTCATATTTTCATAGGCAGGGATGGGAAGTACTGGGAATAGATTTCAGTGAATATGGTTGTAAACAACATAATCCTGAAATGCTTCCATTTTTTCAAGCAGGAGATATTTATGCAAAGCTTGAAAAAATACTTAATGATGAAAAAAAATACGACTGTATTTGGCTGGATAATGTGTTAGAACATGTGCGCGATCCTGAAGATTTGATGACTAAGCTCCAACAACTTGCCCATGAAGGCACGGTGTTGGTCATTGAAGTTCCCAATGATTTCTCAGTATTGCAGAATAAACTGCTCGAAGAAGGAAAGATTGATCGTCCTTTTTGGGTAGTAAGTCCTGATCATATCTCTTATTTTAATCATAATGGATTGGAGAATTTAGCCAACGCCTGCGGTTGGAAAAACAAATACTCTATTGCAGATTTCCCAATAGATTTTAATCTAGCCAATCCTCTGGCCAATTATGTAATGCAGAAAGAAACCGGTAAAGGAGCTCATGCACAAAGGCTTTTCGTTGATACAATGATGCATAATATTTCTCCTGATCTTACGAATCAATATTATCAAGTCTTGGCGCAGTTGGGGCTTGGACGTCAAATTAGTGTATTTTTAATGACTAAATAGGGATATATGAGTGAAATTAAGGTATTAGGCGGGTCAACAGAGAAAGAGAAATCAAACCGGAATTTTATTGTTGACCAATTAAAACATACGCCCATTCCGGATCAGGAACTGATTTTCAATTTGGGATTGTACATGAATCGTCAGAGTCTTTCCAGGCTTTTGTTTATGACCGAATTGTACCGTAAGATTATAGATGTTCATGGCGTTATTATGGAATTTGGGGTGCGTTGGGGACAGAATTTAGCACTCTTTTCATCGCTTCGGGGCATGCTGGAGCCCTACAATTACAACCGTAAAATCATTGGATTTGACACCTTTCAAGGTTTTCCATCGGTTGACGAGAAAGACGGAGACAAGGTGAGTAAGGGTGATTATTCGGTTAGTAGTGGTTATAAGGAAATTCTTGAAGGCATTCTTGCTTACCATGAATCCGAAAGTCCCATTCCGCATAAGCGAAAATTTGAATTGATACAAGGCGATGCAACTGTAACAATCTATGAATATTTAAAAAAGAATCCGGAAACTATTGTGTCATTTGCATATTTTGATTTTGATATTGATATGCCTACGAAGGTATGCCTTGAAGCGATTTTACCTAGACTTACTAAGGGTAGTATCATTGCATTTGACGAACTAAACTGTCCTGAATTTCCTGGCGAAACATTAGCAGCAATGGAAGTTTTAGGGTTATCGAAATATGCTATTAAACGAAGTACATTAAATCCCCTTATCTCTTATCTAATTATTGAATGATGACAGGCCCCATTTTACATTACACATGCTTAAATGAGGTTTTTTTTGCCTTTCGAGAATACAGTATATGTAGTATTAGAGAACAGGATATTATGCTAATCAAAGACTGGCGAAATCTACAAATTGATATCCTCCGCCAGCAAAGTCATATTTCCATAGATGAGCAGATAAATTATTTCAATACTTATATCTGGCCTACGTTTGCATTAAAACAGCCTAAACAGATTTTAATGAGTTTTATATATAAAAATAAATTAATTGGTTATGGTGGTTTAGTGCATATTTCTTGGGAAGATAAACGATGTGAACTATCATTCTTACTAAATCCTGAGAGGCATGAGTCCTTGCAGTATGACGCAGATTTTTCTGCGTTTATAACATTAATGAAGGTGATGGCATTTAAAGACTTAAATTTTCATCGGATATTTACTGAAACCTTTAATATCAGGGATTGGCATATTTCTATTTTAGAAAAGAATGGATTTGTGAGAGAAGGTGTTTTGAAAGATCATGTTATCATAAATGGTCAATACGTAGACTCAATAATTAATGCTTGTTTAGACAATGAAAACATTAGAAAATAAAAAAATATTTGTAAGTGGTGGTGCGGGTGTTATTGGTCAGGAATTGATCACAAAGCTCCACGTACTAGGTGCCCAAGTATTAGTAGGTGATCTTAAACCAAAACCAAAACAATTCCCTATTTCGGTTCAATACATTCAGGGAGATTTGAATTACCTTACACATGAAGTATTAAATGAATTTTCTCCTGAGATTTTCATTCATTTAGCAGCCACCTTTGAAAGGTCTACTGAGACGTATTCTTTTTGGGACGAAAATTCTTGGCATAATGTGCGATTAAGTCATCATCTAGCCACTTTAACCAAAGACTTGAATAGCGTTAAAAAAATTATTAATGCATCCAGTTACTTAATTTACGATCCATCATTATATAGTTTTAACCAAGCTCAGAAGTCTCCTTACTCCTTAAAGGAAACTGATCCGATATATCCGCGCAATCTGACCGGAATGGCCAAATTAGCGCATGAAATAGAATTAAGATTCTTACAAAACTTTACGAAAATCAAAAGTCTTATATTAACGCACGTATTTACCGGGGTTATGGCAAAGGATCACGGTGTGTGATTTCACGTTGGATTAAAGCTTTATTAAACGATGAAGATATTACAGTTTATCATAAAGAAGGGATATTTGATTATATCTACGCCAGAGATACTGCCGAAGGACTCATACAATTAGCTGCACACCCTTCTGCCAGCGGCATTATCAATCTAGGGACAGGACAATCCCGAAGAGTTTCAGATGTTGTGGAAGTACTCAAGGCCCATTTCCCCAGTTTAAAATATAGTGAACACGATGCAGAAATTCCCTTTGAAGCATCTCAGGCAGACGTTACATTACTCAAATCTCTAACAAATTGGCAACCAATAATCAGACTCGAAGATGCAATTCCTGAAATAATTGAGCATGAGCGATTGAATCATGAAGAGAACTTGATACAAAGAAATGTAATACTCACTTCGGTCTCTAGAAAAGTTTCCATGATACATGCAATTAAAAATGCAGCTCAGAAATCTGGTCAGGAAATTAAACTTATTGGCGCGGATGCAAACAAGAATTGTTTGGGAAAATATTTTACTGATGATTTTTGGGAGATGCCTCGGTTAAATTCATTAAACGCACCATTACTGATTGACTATTGCAAGCAAAAAAACATTAGAGCTATTGTTCCCAGCAGAGATCAGGAATTACCATTCTTTGCTAACATCAAAGCACAATTATTGAGCGAAGGAATAAATATCATGATTTCAGACAGCGATACAGTAAATATCTGTCTGGATAAGCACTTGTTTTATAAAAAGCTACAGGCAAAAGGTTTTCCCGTCATACCCACTTTCATCACTTCGCCTGAACCTTCGCTCAGTAATCGATGGGTAGTAAAGGAACGTTTTGGAGCAGGTTCGGCCGGATTGGCAATAAATGTAGCGTACGATGAAGCGTTGTCCTTTGCTACCAAATTAGAGTCGCCCATTTTTCAACCTTATATATCAGGAAAAGAATACAGCGTTGATACGTATGCAACTAAATCTGGAAAGATTAAAGGTATCATCTGCCGCTCAAGGGATTTAGTAGTTTCCGGCGAATCACAAATTACGACGACCCTACGGCATCCACAAATGGAAGAACTAGTGCATAACATGCTTAGCACGTTTACCTTCTACGGCCATGCAATATTTCAGCTAATAGAAGATGCTGAAGGCCAATTACACATTATAGAATGCAATCCTAGATTTGGGGGTGCTTCTACGCTTGCAATCGCCGCTGGACTTGATTCGTTTTATTGGTTTCTGCTTGAAAGTCAGGGCGAAAACATAGATAATTATCCATTTGTTCGTCCTACTCATGAAATAAAGCAGATAAGAGCCATGTCAGATACTATTATTTCCGTATAATAAATGGCCTTTTTCAACACTCAATTTTGCAAACAATATGGTTGTTGAGTTATTAATTCTTTACCAGGCACTGCAACATCGTTTGTAGGAGTTAGCCATGCCTCAGGAAAAAAAATCAAGAGGTGAGTCATCAATCATTAGCATTTTCACCACAATTGTGAAATTCAAGCGGTGTTCCAATATCAAAGCCTGTCAGATTTAAAAATGGCAAAACAGAAAATAGGCTGGTAGCGCTCTTTAAATCTAATTAATTTAATAAGAAAAAACCTCCGAAAGGTCAATATGCAATTCAAGACTGTTATTTTTGATTTAGATGATACACTGTATCGAGAACTTAGTTTTGTAGAAAGCGGATTTAGTGTGGTAGCCGATTATCTAGTCGAAATAAATACACGAAATGAATCCAAGGAGTTTATCTTATCCTATATGCTGGATACTTTCGAAAAAAAAGGGCGGGGAAGAGTATTCAACGATGCTTTAAAATGGTTGAATTTGGATGTAGACAAGTATTTAAGTACACTAATTTATTTGTATCGTAACCATATTCCCTCTAAGATTGAACTTGATTTTGAAATGAAAGTATTGGTCGACATGCTAATCTCGAATAAAATTAAGCTTGGAATTATCACAGATGGTACTTATGTGACTCAAAAAAATAAAACAGATGTTTTGCTACGGGGTATTCCCTATTCCTGTATCATTCACACTGACACTCTAGGACAACAAGGCTGGAAACCTTCGAGTGAACCCTTCAAAATTGTGATGAATTTACTAAATACCCATCCCAAGGATTCTGTATATGTGGGCGACAATCCGGTAAAAGATTTCATTGGAGCACGGATTATAGGAATGAAAACTATTTGGTGGAATCCTGAAAACATGAAGTATGATTTTCCAGATACTTTATGTAATCCTGATTATATAGCAAAAGGCATAAATAATCTATATCAAATATTATTAAACTAATTAGCATGAAACAAGAAATTAATATTGGAAGCGCCCGGATCGGCACTAATCAACCTGTTTTTATTATTGCCGAACTTTCGGCGAATCATAATCAGAACTTGAATGTCGCTATTGAGACAATCAAAGCTGCTAAAAGAGTAGGTGCAGATGCAATAAAATTGCAAACATATACAGCCGATACCATAACAATTGATTCACGAGAGCCTGATTTCAAACTAACTCAAGGAACTATATGGGATGGTATGTATTTGTATGATTTATATAAAGAAGCCTACACCCCGTGGGAATGGCATGAAACCTTGTTCAACGCAGCTCAGGAAGAAGGGTTGATCTGCTTTTCGTCTCCTTTTGACAAGACCGCCGTAGATTTCTTAGAAAGTCTGAATACACCTGCCTACAAAATAGCATCCTTCGAAATTACCGACATCCCTTTAATTGAATACGTGGCTTCCAAGGGCAAACCAGTTATTATATCCACGGGTATTGCCACTCAGGAGGATATTGAATTGGCCCTAGATGCTTGCCAAAGAATGGGTAATACGGATATTGCAATACTAAAATGCACATCAAGTTATCCGGCCCCCATTGAAGAAGCCAACATGGTGATGGTAAAGGATATGGCCGAGCGGTTTGGGGTAATCACGGGCCTATCTGACCATACTATGGGGATTACCGTACCAGTGGTAGCTACTTGCTTCGGGGCAAGAATTATTGAGAAACATTTTATACTCGATCGTTCTATCGGAGGGCCAGATGCTTCTTTTTCTATGAATGAAGCAGAGTTTGGTACTATGGTTAAAGCCGTGCGGGAAGCCGAAAGAGCCTTAGGAACCGTTGATTACAGCTTAACAGCTAAGCAACTAAAAGGTAAAGACTTCAGCCGTTCGCTATATGTGGTGCAAGACATACAAGCCGGAGAAATGATCACCGAGGAAAATGTACGAAGTATACGTCCAGGATTTGGTCTACATCCAAAATACTACCGCGACGTTTTGCATAAAAAGGCAAAGGTTGCCCTGGCAAAAGGAACACGCCTGAGTTTTGATGTAGTAGACTAATTTTCCAATCATACTCCGCTAATCAGTACCCCACCTCCCTTTTGGGAATAGTTTAGCTGTATTAAACTTTGATTAAAAACTCAATCTTCAATTTAGCGATTAGGGCATTAACCATAGGCAGTAAATTTTTGCTGATTATGTACATGGCACACGTGCTACCCACCTCTGAATTGGGGATTTACGGGCTTTTTACCGCTAGTGTAAACTACACGCTCTATTTGGTTGGACTTGATTATTATACGTATACTACCCGCGAGTTAGTTTCACAGCCAACCAATACTTGGGCGCCGCTCCTTCGTGATCAACTGCTCTTCTATGTATTAACCTACACGCTATCCTTCCCAATTTTACTTTTAGTATTTAGCTCCGGCTTATTACCTTGGAACTTGGCTATTTGGTTTTTTGCCATGGTCGCAATTGAACATTTCTCCCAAGAGATTTACCGAATAATGGTGATTATACAGAAGCCCGTCTTGGCTAATATTCTCTCGTTCTTACGCCTTGGTGCTTGGGTCTACGCTGTACTCGTTGTTTTTCATTATACTTCGTTCACCAAGAGCCTCGAAGTTATATGGTGGGGGTGGGCCCTCGGTGGTTTCTCGAGTATCGTGATTGGCCTTTTTGTGCTTCGAGCAAGTATTAATTGGGATCAACTACGTTCAATTCCCATCAATTGGCAGGCTATGTACCGGGGCAGTAAATCCTCGATTCGTTTTTTAATCGCGACTTTATCCCTGCGAGCGGTATTCACCCTTGACCGTTATGTTTTACAAGAGTACACTTCGATCACGGAAGTTGGAATTTACTCCTTCTACATGAGCATCGCTACAAGTATGCAATCCTTTTTGGATGCAGGGGTCATTATTTTTAGCTACCCCAAGGTGGTGGGGGCCTATCAGTCAGGGGACTATGTAAACTATATAAAATTTAGAAACCAAATGCGAATATCAGTCCTTGGCTGGGTGATGGCCCTGAGTATCGGGGTATCTTTGATCATTCAGCCGCTGGTTAAACTCATTGAAAAAGAGGCATTTTTGGATCACCTATCCGTATTTTATTGGTTGGTAGCTACCATAGGCTTACTTGGCTTGAGCAATCTGCCGCACTACGAATAGTACGCACAGCGAAAAGATAAAGCCATTATTTTATCCGCGTGTTGGGCCTTGCTCAGTTTTCTCGGGAGTATTACATTTTTGGCTCCTCGGTGGGGAATGGAAGGCGTAGCTATTTCGCTCTTCGTTTCTATGGCTGTACTCTATTTTTCAAAATTTTTGTATACATTAGGCTTGAATAGCAAAAGGTTAAGTTTTTAACTCATTGCTTACTGTACCCTACTAAAATGAAAGGATTAAATGGGAAAATCGGATTTTTGTAGTTCCTCAACAACAAATCTCCTT
>JBDNFP010000313.1:0-36826 GCA_041689775.1 Spirosomataceae bacterium | reverse complement strand
TGGTCGGGCATCATCACGTCAAGACTACGCCACCAGAGGTACCGGGGTACTGAACAATTCGGAACTGAATACCCAGCGATTAAGAGCGTTTAATCGATTCGATCTGAGAATTGACAAAAAATGGAACGCGCGCAAATACTCCATTGATGCATTTATTGATATTCAAAACTTATTCTTAACGAAGAACCCAGCCTTTCCGCAATACACTTTCGAAAGAAATAGTGAAAATACCGGATTCAGAACCACCGATAATTTGGGCTTACGAGCCGATGGAGGCAATGCAGTTCCGCTCATTCTCACCAACGAAGATGCTACCGTGACTCCGGCCCTGGGGTTAGTGATCGAGTTCTAAATAAAACGGCAGACTTTACAATAGTGTAAGGTCTGCCGCATTCATAATTAGTAGTACTGTATTTACTAGGCCATAACGGCCTCAGCTCGTTCGATGGCTTTGCTTTCTTTCCATTCCTGCCACTTCGGGCCGAGGATGGAGTTCATTCCTTTGTCTACGACGCTATGCCGTGCCAGATTCATACCACCCCGTAGCAGGGTGAATACTGAATCATTGGCCCGTAGCGCAAGTCCAAAACCACCATCAACGTATTTGATATAGTGCCACCACAAGGAGGGTATAAACACCGTTTCGCCGTGTTCCAGAATGGTTTCGTACCCTTGGGCATTATCAACCGCCGGAAAGCGATTAAGATCCGGGTGTTCTGGGTGTACGTGACTCATCACCGTAAAGGGGTGTCGGTAGAGGCGCACACTTTCGGAAGGTGGAAATAGAATAACCTTCTTTCGGGTCTGGAACTGCGATA
Organism: Spirosomataceae bacterium; assembly: GCA_041689775.1. Taxonomy (GTDB): domain Bacteria; phylum Bacteroidota; class Bacteroidia; order Cytophagales; family Spirosomataceae; genus JBDNFP01. Next base: position 36,008 of record JBDNFP010000313.1, on the reverse strand, counting down.
AAAATACATGCGAGCAGTCCATGTCGTAGTGCAGATTTACTTCGGAATCCTGACCACCAAAAAACATAAATTTGTAATTTTTTACAAACCCGTCCATAATAGTCGGGAAGTTTACGTCCTTATTTAATTCAGGTATCTTTTTGAAGATATCAAACAGAAAAATACGGAGGTCAGAAGGGCCATCTTCGATAATGGATAAATATTCCCCAAAAGGCATGGTTTTGGCATTTTGAAAATATTTGTCTGGGTCATGTATATGTTTATCAACCAAAGGGACTTCCAGATCACCATGATTCTGACGAAACCAGTCAAACGTCCATTTTTGGGTAGCGGGCCAATCCTGAATCAAATCTTTGAATACGACGGGTTTTCGAGGCTTCAGATAATCTTCAATAAATTCTTCCCGGGTTAACCCAGATCGTTTTTCAATAGGAGATAATTTCATAGCTGGGAAATTTACGTACGGGAATTTCAGATCATTAATGATGTGAAAATAAAGAATAAACACTCTAACTAGTATACGTTTTACCAAGAACGCCTTTTGTCGATTCTTGGTTTCTTAACAGTGGTAAAATTCGAAATATATTCTGGTTTGTTAATGCTTTATTTCGATTTGAATATACAAAAAAAGTAGTGTACGACACCTGTACTACGCTAACGTATTGTATCTTGCATACAGTAAGAATTACGCTTAAAACAAAAAACTAGTATGACAGAACAAAGCACCGAATTTCTTTACAAGTATTTGAATAATGCATCTCCAACGGGCTTTGAGGCCTCCGGACAGATAATTTGGCTCGACTACATCAAGCCCTACATTGAAGATACAATAATTGATGTATACGGCACCGCAGTAGGTGTCATCGGCGCGGGGCAGGATTATAAGGTAGTTATTGAGGCTCACTCCGATGAGATCGCCTGGTTTGTTAATTATATTACCGAGGAAGGTTATATCCATGTACGTCGCAACGGGGGGTCTGATGCAGCGATTGCTCCGTCTATGCGGGTAAACCTGCATACCGCCAATGGTCCGGTACAGGGTGTCTTTGGCTGGCCGGCTATTCATGTTCGGGATACCGCCAAAGATCAGGTTCCTAAAGTACACGAGTTATTTATCGACGTAGGGGCCAATAAGAAAGAGGAAGTAACCGCCATGGGCATTCACGTAGGTACCGTTGTTACATTTGCAGACGGCCTTACCGAAATGAATGATCGTTACTACGTGGGCCGTGCCCTAGATAACCGTATGGGCGGATTCATGATTGCGGAGGTAGCCCGGTTACTGCACGAAAACAATGTTCAGTTACCATTTACTCTCTACGTCGTAAATGCTGTGCAAGAGGAGATTGGGTTGCGCGGAGCCGAGATGATTTCTCGCCGATTAAAACCCGATCTGGCCATCGTAACTGACGTTACGCATGATACGCAATCACCGATGTACAACAAAAAAGAGCAAGGTGACCTTAAATGTGGTTCAGGCCCGGTACTTTGCTACGGTCCGGCGGTGCAGAATAACTTCCGTGATCATATCATCGGGGTAGCCAACGAAAAGGAAATACCTTTTCAGCGCCAGGCAGTGAGCCGCTCCACCGGAACCGATACAGATTCCTTCGCCTATTCGGCGGAAGGTGTTGCATCAGCCTTGATCTCGTTACCGTTGAAGTACATGCATACTACCATTGAGACCGTTCATAAGGATGACGTACAGAATGTGATCAAGTTAATGTACGAAACACTGCTAAGTCTGAAAGGAAACGAAGATTTTCGCTACTTTAAGTAGGGTTATGTACAGTAGTGAAAAATATGCTCCGTTCAGCTTTGTGTTGTACGGAGCATATTTTTGTTAAAGGTAGGTAAAGAGTAGGGCGGTGATCAAAGTGCATCAGATGCCACGCTACATTTCTACTATCTTTGTTTGGAATGAATTCTTGAACCAAAATTGAACCTATGACTCACCACAAAGACCAGATGGGATTTGATATAATACTGGCAGACATGCCTCAGCGTATAGTTTCCCTGGTTCCCTCCCAAACCGAATTTCTGTTTGATCTTGGTCTAAATGAATCTTTGGTCGGTATTACCCGCTATTGTGTCCATCCGGCAATAAAGGCCAAAGGTAAAACGCTTGTTGGCGGGACTAAAAATCCGGACATTGGTTTAATTCGTGAGCTTCAACCTGACCTCATTATTGGTAATAAAGAGGAGAATCGACTGGAAGATATCGAGCTACTTAAAAGAGAATTTCCGGTTTGGCTATCTGATGTCAATACCTTACCTGACGCTTTATGGATGATGCGGGAATTGGGCCAGCTGGTGGGTAATTCACCCTCCGCGGACTGGATTGCAAACCGGATAGAGCAGCGTTTTGCTGACCTTGCTGAGGGAGTTCAATTACTCCAAAAGTCACCGAGGGTGGCTTACCTTATATGGCGTAAACCGTGGATGGTAGCTGGCGGCGGTACTTTTATTGATTCCATGCTAGCCGCTGCGGGCTTTGTAAATGTTTTTACAAACACCCCACGTTACCCAGAGTGTACTATGGCTGATTTTAAGTCAGCCGCTCCCGATGTGTTATTAGTTTCCACTGAGCCCTATCCTTTTAATGAAAAACACCTGCCTGATATTCAGGCTTTGGTTCCAACCGCAAAAGTGAAGCTTGTGGACGGGGAGCTGTTTAGTTGGTACGGAAGTCGCCTTTTTCGCACTCCGGCCTATTTAACAAGCTTACAAGCCTCATTAAAGAAGCAGATGGTGTCCAGATAGTCAGCCTTTATAACCTGCCGGTTTATAACTATTAGAAGGGTATTGTGATACTCTGTACTGTTGTCACTAATCTAATAGTAGAAATTCAAGAGTAACTACTTACTAAATCACGTATTTTTACTTTACGAGACTCTGATGGAATAATCGCAAATTGCAGAGTATTGTAGCATGATTATTGTAAAAGATTGTATTAAAATAATAAGCATATCATGAAGAAGGTTCTATGGCTATTTCCCGTGGCGGCTTTGGTAGTCAGTACTGTTGCCCTGTGGATGAATAAGAAGAAAGGCTCAGTGAAGCAAAATTACTTGGGTATTTGACAGTTTGTACTTCGGCGAAGGTAATGAACCCACCAAATAAGGTGCATTACTCTATTAAAAAAGCGATTGGTTGATATTTGAAAATCAACCAATCGCTTTTTTAATACCATATCCATACCCAAGGCACCTGGTTATAAGGCAAGTTCTTTATCGATCAATTCGAAGACCTGAGGGTCGTTCCAATTGATCGCGCCTACTTGTTCGATAAGTACCTCTCCCTTGCGCAGGAGGTAAGTTCGGGGAATAGCATTTCCATTCAGAGGTTCTGGGTAGTTGCCACTGTAAAGATAGAACGGTAGTTTATAATCCTTTTTTTGGAGAAAGTTGGTTACCGTCGCGGGGTTCTCATCGGATACTACATAGAAGGCTATTTTCGGGTTTTCCCTATAGTGGTCATATAGTTTTTGGATGCTGGGCATTTCTGCGTTGCAGGGTCCACACCAGGTAGCCCAAACATTTATAAAAGCTAGTTTAGATGAATCCATGGCTACCGCATTTCCTTTCATATCGCTGAGGGTGAGATAGACAGAAGATTGGTCTGTACTTTCGGTTGGTGTTGCAACCTGCTCAGAAGTAGTGGTACCTACATCGTTTAGACTAAAATAAACAGCGGCTATTCCAATAATACTGGCCAGTATGATCAATAAATATTTTTGGTTCGATTTCATATAATTAGGTAGATGGCTAGAAAGATTATTCGTGAAATGTACCTTAAATAAATGCTAAATATCAATACAAAGTTCCATTCTATTGCAATCGAAGTATACAGGATGATAGTGTGATCAGTTAACTTTCTACGTGCTGGAACTGGGCGTTTATGACTAAATGTCAGTCTTGGAAACTACCTGTAATGTCCCCAACGAAAGTAACTAATCTTTTTGATTGACAGCAAATGATATTCTGAACAAACACAAAATGTTAATTTATTCTACAAAATAACGCTTTAAGGTTTGTCCCTACGAACGAATTTGAATACTTTTATGGACATATGTAATTAGTTAACAAACAAAAATACAATCCTCTAAATGTACATGAAAAAGAATTTAGCGTCTTTGTTACTACTTGCCTTCTGTGTGGGAGTATTTGGTCAGGCTGTGGCACAACGGTCTGCGGCGGAGTTTTTTGAAGAAGGAAATGCCAAAGCGCGTTCTAATGATTTTGCTGGTGCTCTTCAATCATACAGCGCTGTTATCTCTATGAACCCGGAACATGCCCCGAGTTATTTCAACCGAGGCCTTGCAAAAGCTAATTTAAAGGACCATCGTGGAGCAATTCTTGATTACGATCGGGCAATCGAAATTAACTCTAAAGAAGCACTTTACTACCAAAGCCGGGGTGTAAGTAAAAGCATGCAGGAAGATCACCGCTCGGCAATCCAAGACTATACCAGGGCAATTGAGCTAAATCCTGACGATTCGAAGTCATATTACAACCGTGGAATTAGCCGCGCCAAGTTAGAAAATCAGCGCGGAGCTTTACTGGATTTGGATCAGGCCATTTCTTTGGATGGAAATGATGTACTGGGATTGTACGCCCGAGGTAATACGAAACAAACCTTGGGTGATTTTGGAGGCTCATTGGCCGACTTTACCCGGGTTATAGATCTTAGTCCAAAGCGCGCCGGAGCTTTCTCCGGCCGTGGACTGGCAAAAATCAAGTTGGGAGATTATAAAGGAGCGATCGCAGACTACACCAAAGCTATTGAGTTAAGTCCTGAAGATGCTTCCTCGTATAGTAATCGCGGTTTTGCAAAAGTAAAAGTAGAAGATTTTGAAGGCTCAATATCCGATTACAATCGTGCTTTGCAGCTAAATCCTATTGATTATGAAGCATATTATGGTCGTGGCTTTGCAAAAGGTAAATTAGGCGATCAGAAAGGTGCAATTCAGGATCTGAACCGTGCGGTCGAAATCAATAATAATTATACCACGGATGCTAAGAAGATAGTTTACATTGGCTCAATTAGCCGTAATGTGTTGGACAACCTACGCAGTGTAGTGCAGGAGCGGATTAAAATTAACGACTTATCGCCTGAGCGGGCTGAGGCTTACTTTATTCGTGGTTTAAGCAAAAATAAAACCGGAGATGCCAAGGGTGCCATTTTGGATATGAACAGTGCGATTGAGCTCAACCCTATCTATGCCGAAGCGTACTTTTCCCGTGGATTGGTGCATTCAGCCGTTGGTGAGCAGATGGCAGCTATCCTCGATTGTAGCAATGCTATAAAACTTCGTCCTGATTACTCAGAGGCTTATTACGTTCGTGGAATCATCAAACATAGCCTTGGTGATGTAAACGGCGGCTGCCTTGACCTCAGTAAGGCAGGGGAGTTGGGCTATACCCCATCCTATAAAGCGATCAGCGATTACTGTAATTAATAGTAGTTGCTCAATAATAAGCAGTAAAAGCCCGGGGCAAATGCTCCGGGCTTTTACTGCTTATTATTGAGCACAGTTTATCTAAACTGTTTTCATGAGTTCAGCGGCTTTGTCCCAGTTGACTACATCCCAAAAAGCTCCCACATAGTCGCCACGTTTGTTTTGGTATTTTAGGTAGTAAGCATGCTCCCATACATCAATTCCTAAGATTGGGGTACCCTTGAATTCAGAAATATCCATCAAAGGGTTGTCCTGGTTTGGAGTAGAGCCCACCGCAAGTTTGCCATCTTGAACTACCAACCACGCCCATCCTGAACCAAATCGCCCAGATGCTTCCTTACCAAAGGCTTCTTTAAGTCGATCGAACGAACCAAACTGACCATTAATGGCATCTGCCACCGTTCCGGTTGGAGTACCTCCCTGACCGGGAGCCATTGCCTCCCAGAAAAAGGTATGATTCCAGTGTCCACCCCCGTTGTTTCGGATTGCGCCCGGAGCTTTACTGATATTTTTGAGAATGTCTTCCAGGCTCATAGCCTCAAATTCGGTTCCTTTCACGGCATCATTAAGTTTGCTCACATAACCTGCGTGATGCTTGCCATAATGAATCTCCATTGTCATCTTATCAATTGAAGGCTCTAACGCTCCAAAATCATATCCTAATGGCTTTTGCCCATAAGGCGCCATCATTCCGGTTTCCTTAGAAGACGCCTGGCAGGCCGACTGTCCCGCCATGGCAGCAACGGCGAGGGTAGTGCCGGCTAGGGTGCGTATAAACTCTGATCGATTCATAAGTTGTATGTTTTAGGGATTTAAATTAATTAATCAATCGTAAGCCACCCGGCTTACGATACTACGACCAAGCGTTACTTCATCGGCGTACTCAAGATCACCGCCAACGGGTATCCCTCGGGCAATGCTGCTTATTTTAACCCCTGTGGGTCTCAATTTCTTCTGTAAATAAAAGGCTGTGGTATCTCCTTCCATCGTTGGACTGAGCGCAAGAATAACCTCCTGAATACTCTCCAATTCAATGCGACCCACCAACGAATCAATAGTCAGATCAGAAGGGCCTATACCTTCGAGGGGGGAAATAATACCTCCCAAAACATGATATACGCCAGTGTATTGGCTTGTGTTTTCGATGGCAAGTACATCCTTGGTATCCACCACTACACACAGTAGGTTGGAGTCCCTCTTTGGACTTTTACAAATGGTGCAAAATTCGTCATCCGAAATTGTGTGGCAGCGTATACAAAACCGTGACAGTGTGCGCATGGCTACGAGAGCATCCGAAAGAGAGCGGGTTTGTTGTTCTTCGCGTTTGAGAAGATGTAGAGCCAGCCTTAGGGCTGTTTTTTTTCCTATACCAGGTAGTTTGGCTATTTCATTGACAGCGTCTTCAATAAGTCGCGAAGGATAATTCATAGAGTTACTGTGGGAGCAGATTTAACAAATTTCGGCAGAAATACCCCGACGGCATATTTCATTGCGTATGGGTACCAAAGAGTCAAATTCTCCTTCTTTTACCGAACATTTTCCTTTGTGGTGAATAATCAGGGCGCATTGCTCGGCTTGTTCAGTGGTATGTTCGCAAACATCTACTAATGTGTCGATTACCCAGTCAAAAGTATTTACATCATCATTGAACACGACTAGCCTACGCACTTCCGTTTCTACGGTTTCTTCTAAAACATCAATGTCGGTTTCTATGTCTATTTGCATAACAGTCAAATTTACGTTTGATTAGCAAAATTAATCAAAAAGAAGGACTATATGAAGGGAAATGTCCTACTTTACAATCCAATTGACCTTCAAAAAGTTACCAATTTTACCGTATGAACCCGTATATTGCCCTTACAATTCTTGTTGCATATTTTGCTATGCTCATTGTGGTTTCGTATTACACGTCTCGCGGAGCAGATACCAATACCTTCTTTACCGCCAACCGTCAATCGCCCTGGTACCTTGTGGCTTTTGGTATGATTGGTACCTCTTTATCAGGGGTTACTTTTGTATCTGTACCCGGGGCTGTACTCAATATTCAGTTCTCCTATTTTCAGGTAGTTCTCGGGTATCTACTAGGCTATCTGGTCATTGGCACCGTGTTGATGCCACTTTATTATCGTCTCAATCTTATTTCGATTTACTCCTATCTCGGTGATCGTTTTGGCTTTTGGTCCTACAAATCAGGTTCCGCTTTCTTTCTTTTATCCCGGACGGTTGGATCAGCCGTCCGGCTTTATGTGGCAGCTGGCGTACTACAAATTGCGCTCTTTGAACCCTTGGGAGTACCCTTTGAACTGGCCGTCGCAATCACGATATTACTCATCTGGGTGTATACCTTCAAAGGAGGAGTTAAAACCATTATCGTTACGGACACCCTTCAAACAACGTTCCTTATCACGGCTGTTATACTCACCATCATCCTTGTTTCCAGAGAATTGAATATTCAAGGATTTTCGGATATGGTATCAACCGTGAAGGCGAGCGACTATTCCAAAATCTTCTACTGGGATGCCAATGACCCCAAAAACTTTTTCAAGCAGTTTTTTGCTGGTGCTTTCATCGCTATTGTAATGACAGGCCTCGACCAAGATCTTATGCAAAAAAACCTTACCTGTAAGAATATTGGGGAGGCGCAGAAGAATATGTTCTGGTTTACGGTAGTGTTAGTGATCGTTAATTTGCTGTTTTTGTCTTTGGGTGCTCTCCTTTATCTCTATGCGTCAAGCAAAGGAATAGCACTACCCGAAAAAACGGATGATTTTTACCCCATGCTGGCTTTAAATAACCTGGGTGTCGTGGTGGGTATCACGTTTTTGCTGGGAATCACGGCGGCTACCTATGCGAGCTCCGACTCAGCCCTGACCGCCCTTACAACTGCCTTTTGCATCGACTTTATGAATGTAGAAGGTAAGCCAGAAGCGCAACGTTCTACCATCAAATTTTGGGTGCACATCGGATTTTCGGTCTTGTTTTATGTCGTGATTTTAATTTTCAAGCAGCTTAACAGCAAGGAAGTAATTACCGCAGTATTTGACTTAGCTGGGTATACCTACGGACCATTACTTGGGCTATTTAGCTTCGGGTTGTTTTTGAAGCGTCCGGTAATGGATCGTTACGTGCCAATCGTGTGTATTATAGCACCAATATTGACCTATATAGTCAACGAAAATTCGGAAGAATGGCTTGGAGGTTATAAAATAGGTTTTGAGCGACTTATTCTAAATGGCCTTATCACGTTTGCGGGTCTTTGGCTGCTTTCTCTGGGCAAGAAGAAATAATAGAATTTGTAAAAATAATTCTACACGTTTAACGTCAAGTCATCAAGAAATTGGTGGCTTGATTTTTTATATCACCCATCAAAATCATTAAATGGAACGTATGGATGTTATATTATTTTCAGTTGCCTCGGTTACCGGAGGAGTTTGGTACGCCTATCTTGTAGAGTACACGGAAGATCAAGAATTTAAGAAGGAGCAACAATAGGTTTCCTGAAACCTATTGTAATTCCATTGTCGGGTCCCAGAAGTAGTTTTCAAAATTGACTATCTGGTCATCCTTAACCGGTATACCTTCCATTTCCAGTAATTCCTGCATTCGGGATGGACTACCAAAAAATAACTTACCGGTCAAAACACCATTACGGTTAACAACCCGGTGTGCTGGCACGTCCGGGCGACTGTGGCAATTATTCATCGCCCAGCCAACCATCCTGGCTCCACGGGCAGAGCCAAGATAAGCAGCAATGGCGCCATAAGAACTTACCCTACCCGGTGGTATAAGCTTTACTACTTCGTATGTATTTTCGAAGAAATCATTTTTTTGCATCTGAAGAGGCGATTCTTTCTTCGACTTCCTTGACAAGTTGAGTGTACCAATCCTCGCCATAGGCACGAATCAGCGGTTCTTTTAAAAACTTATACAGAGGTACTCCCAATTCTTCACCAAAAGAGCACGCTGGACTACAAATATCCCACCGATCATAATTGATAGCGTGGTACTGGTCATACTTGGTTACCCGGATAGGGTAGAGGTGACACGATATGGGCTTCTTGAAATCAATCTTCCCGTCGTTGTAAGCCGCCTCAATACCACATTTCAAAGTCTTCTTTTCGTCATAAAAAGAATAGGCACACTCTTTGCCCTCAATAACAGGTGTGACGATGTCGCCTTCCCAGTCTTTGGTATATACCCCTTCCTTAGCTATTACAGCTTTTCCTTTTTCGGAAAGATAGGGCTCTACATGAGGATATATTTTTTTTAGAATTGGGAGCTCACTATCCTCCAAGGGGGCTCCCGAATCTCCTTCTACACAGCATGCCCCTTTACATTTATTGAGATTACAGACAAAAAACTGGTCTCCAATGTCGTCACTGATGCATGTGTTATCAATAAGTATCATAATGTTATATCTAAGTTGTGAGAAGGGGTATAAATCGCTATTAGTTTTTAGGTATTCTTAGCTTTTGACCAAGTAATACATTGGTGTCTGTCATGTTATTCAATTGCTGAATCTCTTCCATACTTACACCGTACCTTTTTGAAATACGGAATAGGTTCTCGCCGGAGGTTACGGTATGAATAATAATTTCACCCGGGTTGGTGGAATAGGTTGACACTGTTCCTGTTCTGGTAGGGCTTACGATTAGCTTTTGACCGATGGCAAGCCTATCATTTAGGGTTAGATCATTCCATTCCAACAGAGACTTTATGGCAATACTATATTGCTGAGAAATACTGTAAAATGTCTGACCACTTTCTACGGTATGATACTGTGCCGCTAATTTAGTGGTGGTAGGTTGTGTGGTTTCCACTGGTTGCCTGGTAGCTGTTGAAGGCGATGAAGACGTTCTGGATGGCGCTGTACGCTGAGAAACAGTACGTTGAGGCTCCGAATCAAATTCAGAAGTTGAGGATGGGTTGTTCTGGGAAATAATGACCACCCGGTCACTGGTACCTCCCGAGACACGATCGGAACCTTGGTTGGATGCTGGTGTGGGTGTAGAGGATTGATAAGTACCTCTCGTCGGAGTATCAGGCTGCTTGTCAGCCAATACAGGAGTATATTTCTTTCTATCAGAAGGGGTTTGCGGAATATCTCCCGGCCGATCAGTAAGTTGTGGTTCGGAATAGCGAACATCCGATTGCTTAGACTCAATTATTTCAACAGGTTGCTTAGAAGGTCTTTTCTTCATCAACCACATCACTCGTCCGGTTTGTAAGCGGAGGTTACGGCTTGACAACCTGTTGTATTTTATCAGGTCTTTGGTACGTATTCCGTAAATCTGAGAAATATTGCGAATAGTTTCCTGCTCCCGAACGGTGTGAAAAGGGACCATGGCCTTTTTGTTTTTCTTCGCCAAGTAATAAACATCCCCTGGGATCAGTGGGTCTCGACCTTCGAGGTCGTTATATTTTAGAAACGCCGAAGTACTTATTTTAGCCGCCTTTGCCAAATCAGACGATTTATCACCCGGTCGTGCCATTATACCGGGTAGGCTGTTGATCTCGTAAAATATGGGGTCATTGCGACCCTTTAATTGTACACTTGCCTTCCGAAGTACCGGAAACCCTATATCTTCTTCGGCATAATCCCGGGCCGGCTCCTGCAGGGAAAACATTAACTTCTCCCGCACAGAATTTATCTGAGCGGAGCCAACCGGAAGGGTCAGAAGGTAATCACGATCCGTAGGAACCTGGTCAGAGTTGAGCCAGACATTATACTTTCGTACTTCTATAGGATCAAGGTTAAGCTCTTGGGCTACATAGTCTATGGTTTTACTTTTTCCATTAGGATATTCAAGCAAAACAATGGTATTAGCAGTGCGGTAGCGTTCCATTCCTGCTTCGAGGGCTATTTTATGCGCAAAAAAACGGAGTACGTAGCGATCGGTTTTGCCATTGAGTGTAATCTCTCTGGCATATGCCCAGTCGGTGGGTACTAGCTTACTGACTCCCCCCATTCCTTGGTAATAAGAGTAAAGAGAAGAGACCCAGTTGTTAAACTGCTGATTACTACGTTTTAAATAGCGAGCAGCCGCGATGGTTGATGATGTAATATTTTTACGCTCGTCGATCTGATTATCAACCCGAAGTCCCAACTCCTGCGCTGTTTCTGCCTTAAATTGCCAGTAACCTACGGCGTTAGAGGAAGACACGGCATCGGGGGACAATGAACTCTCCTGTACGGCGAGATACTTAAAATCGATGGGTACTTCTTCTTCGATGAGTACTCCTTCCAGAATGGGGAAATAAAGAATAGCTCTGTCCATTTTATCTTCCCAGTACCTACGATTTGCCATCAAACTCCGCACGTCGTCCTCGATAATTCGGCGGGCACTATTTTCTAACTTGACATTGATGCCCCCAAAAAGTAGACTTGATGGAATAACAGGTATTTCCTGGGCAGAAATAGCCATACTGTTGAATGCCAAAAGCAAACCACAAGATATGACTTTTAGCAGAGGTGGAGATATCCTTTTAAACATGGTATTCTTCTTTTTTAATTGGGTTAGAGTAACAAGCGTATGGTATGGTGGAGAATCCTCCCGACTAGTACAATTTGTTTATTTCTTTTGTGCGATCATAATTCCGTCACGTATAGGCAGGAGGAGACTGTGTACTCTTTTATCTTTAACTACTTTCTGGTTAAACTCCAACAGTGCCTTGGTGTCCTTGTCGGGTTTGGCAGGAAACTCCTGTACTACTTTTCCACTCCACAACACGTTATCTGCCATGATGAGGCCACCCGGTCTGACCTGATCAATGACCATATCATAATACAAATGGTAGTTGACCTTATCTGCATCAATGAACACCATATCGAATGTTTCGGTTATGCCCGGGAGAATGTCTAATGCTTTGCCAATGCGGTAGTCAATCTGGCTGACATAGTCCGATTGACTAAAAACATTCCTGACGAAGCTTTCTAATTCTTCGTTGATGTCAATTGTTATAAGTTTACCCTCTTCCGCGAGACCTTCGCACAAACAAATGGCAGAATAACCGGTATAGGTACCAATTTCCAGAATACGCTTTGGCCGGATCAATCTGGAATACATGGCTAATAATCGCCCCTGCATATGCCCGGAAAGCATTCTGGGTCTCATGATTTTGGCATGCGTTTCACGATCGATATATTTTAACAGATCGCTTTCCCGTTCACTGTGAGCTTCGGAGTATGCTTCTATATCTCTTGGTAGAAAATCCATTTAATCGAAGTGCAATTAGAAATAGAAAGATGTCATCTCTCCCAAATATAGATAGAAGAAACGACATCTTTCCCGAAAACTTGCGTAAAAACTCTGGTTGATTCTTGTCGGGTTAGTGGATTAAACTTTCGAGGTATTTTCCGTATCCGCTTTTCATAAGAGGCTGAGCTACTGCCAAAAGTTGTTCAGCATCGATGAAGTCCATCCGGTAGGCTACTTCCTCAATACACCCTATTTTCAGACCTTGACGCTCTTCGATAACTTGCACAAACTGTCCAGCTTGCATCAACGACTGGAAGGTGCCAGTATCTAACCAGGCAGTACCCCGGTCAAGAACGCCTACCTTCAGCTTGCCTAGTTCGAGATATTTACGATTGATATCCGTTATTTCCAGTTCGCCACGGGGAGAAGGTTCTATATTCTTAGCGATTTTAACCACATCGTTGTCATAGAAGTAAAGCCCAGGAACGGCATAATTAGACTTGTGCGTTGCTGGCTTCTCCTCAATTGATACTACCTTAAAGTCTTTATCAAACTCAACAACGCCGTAGCGTTCAGGATCTTGCACCTGGTAGGCGTAAATAACCCCACCTTCAGGATTGTTGTTTGCTTGAAGAAGTTTCGACAAACCTGAACCGTAAAAGATATTATCTCCAAGGATTAAAGCGACTTTGTCGTCGCCGATAAACTCTTCTCCAATGATAAATGCTTGGGCAAGCCCATCCGGACTAGGCTGTACGGCGTACCGGAACGAGCATCCTAACCGACTACCGTCACCGAGTAGTTTCTCAAAATGAGGAAGGTCATGTGGGGTAGAAATAATAAGAATTTCCTTGATACCCGAAAGCATCAGGATGGAAAGTGGATAATAAATCATTGGCTTGTCGTACACTGGCATAAGCTGCTTGCTAACTGCCAATGTCAACGGGTGAAGCCTCGTACCGGAACCTCCGGCTAATATGATACCTTTCATGTTTTATTTTAATGTTAACTATCGTCCTTCGTACATTTCATCGTAGTACTTCTTGTAGTTGCCGGATGTAACATTAGCCAGCCACTCTTCATTAGTGAGATACCAATCAACTGTTTTCTCCAAACCTTCCTCAAATTGAAGCGAAGGCTCCCAACCCAATTCGGTTTTGAGTTTGGTGGCATCAATGGCATAGCGAAGATCATGGCCAGCCCGATCGGTAACGTAGGTGATCGTTGATTCGGTGCTTCCCTCTGCACGACCCAATTTTTTGTCCATAATGCGACAAAGTAGAAATACCAAATCAAGATTTTTCCATTCGTTATGTCCTCCGATGTTATAAGTTTCTCCGAGGGTACCCTTATGAAAAATAACATCAATGGCCCGGGCGTGATCTTCTACAAATAGCCAATCCCGAATATTCTCCCCTTTTCCGTAAACGGGTAGCGGTTTCTTCTGAATGATGTTATGAATCATCAAAGGAATGAGCTTCTCTGGAAAGTGGTTTGGACCGTAGTTATTAGAGCAGTTTGAAATAACAACCGGTAGCTTGTAGGTATTGTGATAAGCCCTCACAAAGTGATCAGAAGAGGCTTTGGAAGCCGAGTATGGAGATCTTGGATCATACTTCGTAGTTTCCAGGAAAAACTCATTAGGATCATGAAGCTCACCGTAGACCTCATCGGTTGATACGTGATAAAACAGATGATCAGCGAGGTCGTCCTTCCATGCCTTCCGGGCAGAATTAAGAAGATTCACGGTTCCGATTACGTTAGTCAATACAAAGGCCAGCGGATCACTGATAGAACGGTCGACGTGAGACTCTGCCGCGAGGTGAATGACTCCGAAAAAGTGATTTTCTGAAAGCAGAGTGTCCAGAAAAGCTGCATCATTAATGTTACCTTTCACAAACGTATAATTGGCAGCGTTTTCGACATCCAGCAGGTTTTCAAGGTTTCCCGCGTAGGTTAATGCATCTAAGTTGTAGATGTGGTAGTCGGGATATTGATTGACAAACCTTCTCACTACATGAGAACCGATGAACCCGGCACCACCCGTGATTAGTATTTTTTTCATGAAAGTATTTCTAAGTTTATTTCTGGGTTACTTTTTGTTGCCACCGCCAGGCGTCGATCAGCGAGTCGGCTAATGTCTTTTCGGCAGTCCATTTCATTACGTTATTAACTTTATCTGACTGCGCCCAAATTTTCTCGATATCTCCCGGGCGGCGAGGGGCGAGCTTGTAGTTAAGCTTCACGCCCGTCACTTCTTCAAACGTTTTGATTAGTTCCAATACAGTATTTCCTCGTCCGGTTCCGACATTGAAAACATCGTAAAAATTATCGTCCTCTTTTTCGTTTAGTAGTTCAATAGCTTTTACGTGTGCTTTTGCTAAGTCAACCACGTGGATAAAATCGCGGATACAGGTGCCGTCGGGAGTGTCATAGTCATCCCCAAATATCATCAGCGTACCTCGCAAACCAGCAGCTGTCTGGGTTAAAAAAGGCACCAGATTACTGGGTATTCCGGAGGGTAGCTCACCGATTTCAGCCGAGGGGTGTGCACCCACCGGATTGAAGTACCGCAAGGAGATGGCTTTTAATTTCGGTTTAGAAAAAACGTAGTCACGAATAATGTCCTCACAGATAGCTTTGGTGTTTCCATAAGGTGATGTGGCTGGTTTTCGGGGGGTATCCTCGGTTACCGGGGGGGAGTCAGGCTGTCCATATACCGTACAAGAAGAAGAAAAAACGAAGTGATGAACGTTAAATTCTTTCATCACTTTTAGTAACACCAGCAAAGACCCCAGGTTGTTTTCATAGTATTTGAGGGGTTGTTCTACCGATTCACCTACGGCTTTGTAGGCAGCAAAATGGATAACACCGTCAAACTTTTCCTTCTGGAAGAGTGCCCTTACGGCTTGCTCGTCGTTGCTATCAATTTCGTAGAAAGGAATATCTTTTCCCGTTATGGCCTTTAATCCGTCGAGTACCTTACGGTCAGAATTATACAAATTATCTACTATTATTGGCTCAAAACCAGCAGATTGCAACTCGACTACGGTGTGCGAACCAATAAACCCCGTGCCTCCGGTAACTAAAATTTTCATGAATAAGTGGGAAGAGTTGAAGTTGAATTTTCTTTATGTTGAGAAAGCAAAACAAGCGAGTATTTAAAGAAAATACAAAATAACTAATTTAATGGAGCTTGTTTCCCAATTATCGCGCAATTTTACTGCCAGTAAAAATAGAAAATTTGACTGCCATAAAAAAAATGTTTTTATTTAGTGCTCTTACTGCAATCAGAAAACGAAAACAGGTATGGAAGAAAGGGAAATTAAAGCGCTCGTGTCGCTATTGGATGATGAAGATGTAGAAGTCGCAAGCCATGTGGAGAGTAAAATACGGTCTTTGGGGAGTAATATTATTCCATTTTTGGAGTCAGAATGGGAAGAAAGTTTTAGCCCGATCACCCAAAGAAGAATTGAAGAGCTAATCCATGATCTTCAATTGAAAATAATGACTGATCGGCTTATCGACTGGAAAAATGGGGGAGCCTTGGATCTGCTGGAAGGAATGTGGATTATTGCCACGTTCCAGTATCCAGACCTTGTGCTCGCAAAGCTGCAAAGAGAGATTGAACAACTCTACTACAACGTTTGGTTGCAATTTAAAGACGAGCTGAATCCGGTGGATCAGATTAAGATACTGAACGGAGAATTCTACGGTCCTATGAATTTCGGGGCGAATACCAAGAGCTTTCATTCGGCTTCTAATTCGATGATCAATGTTGTCATGGAAAACAGAAAGGGTAATCCCATTACACTGTGTATGATCTACATGCTGATTGCCCGGAAGCTAAACATGCCGGTGTACGGGATAAACCTGCCTAATCTATTCGTACTTACCTATAAACAGGGGAAGGTGCAGTTTTATATCAATGTTTTTAATCGTGGTGTCATTTTTTCTAAGACTGATATCGACCATTATATCACTCAGCTGAATCTGGAAGCCAAGGATTCGTTTTTTCAGCCTTGCTCCAACCTGGAAATTATTCAGCGGGTACTTCGAAAGCTGATTCTATCCTTTGAAAAATCTGGAGAACCAGAAAAAATCAGGGAAATTGAGAGTATTCTGAGCACGTTATTGGAGGATGATAACCCGGGTTAATGCGTTATTTTATACAGCAACCACCAGGCAATAGTCCTCCACCCATCGAATATGAATGCTGGCTTTTATGAAGTTACCCTCGTCGTGTAGCAGCCCCACCCCTTCGGTTGCCGCTGCGTGTATGTCTCTGATCGAAATATCGTCTTTAAAGCTCACCTTTTTTCTTCCGTTGAGTTTATACATAGCTTCTTTGGCACACCAGTAAATACAATAGGTGGTAATATCCTCCTTGGCCTGATTTATTTCGTTGTCGGTCATATACTTGCGTGCAGTGCGAAGTAATTTTTCATGCTCTTTCTCCATGTCAATACCTACCTGACGGGTGGGATGGATTACCGCCGCGACATAATCAATAGTATGGGTCAGAGATATATACTGGGAGCTATTTTTTAGAAAAGGTTTACCATGCTCATCTTTACGCAGGCCCTGGAAGGTTTGCCCAGTATAGGCTACCAATTTATTTAGTAGAATACGTCCACCCATCCATTCCCTTTTTTTCTGGGGGTGTGAGGTAGTCAGTAGTTCTTCTTTATTCACAAAAGAGGGAAGCGCCGCTTCAAGTTCTTCGAGACTTTCGGTAAGTTTCCAAATCATTAAATGGCAGCCATCAGTAATGTTTTTGGAGTGAACGAGGGGCATTGGTTTTGTGTTTTATTTCAATAATAGGCAAAAGCCTCCCGGAAGTAGCTATTCCAAAGAGAGGTACCACCAAAAGACTTCTGCATGAATGTTCGCAAAATAGATACTTTTTCGGGTCATCGCGACTGTATATACAGTTTAATTTCGGATTTTAACAATCAGCACTTTTATTCTGCTGGAGGTGACGGCCTCATCGTCAAGTGGGATGTGTCAAAGCCCGATTTGGGCGAGTTAGTAGCCCGAGTTGAGTCTTCGGTATATGCCATGGCCTTTGATCCTGCCACTGGTTTATTGTGGATAGGACAAAACTATGAAGGAATACAAGTAGTAGACCCGGTTGAAAAAAAGGTGGTGTCCTCCATGAAGATTAGTTCTTCGGCTATTTTTGATATTAAAATACGGGGTGATAAAGCGTTCATCGCATTAGGTGACGGCGTAATCGTGGTAATCGATATTCCTTCTTTTGCTATTCAGAAGTATTTGAAAGTTTCTGAGAAAAGCGTACGAAGCTTATCAATCAATGAAAAAACGCTCGAAATAGCAGCTGGTTTTAGTGATTGGTCCGTGAGTATTTTTGACCTTGATACCCATGCTTTAAAACATCGTTTAAAGGCCCACGACAACTCGGTTTTTACGGTTCAGTACTCTCCGGATGACCAATTTCTGATCACCGGTGGCCGTGATGCCCATTTGAAGGTATGGGATGTTCAGAATGGGTATGAATTGATCCAAGATATACCAGCCCATATGTTTGCCATCAATGATATTGTATTCCGCAAGGATGGCGCCTACCTTGCTACGGCAAGTATGGATAAATCAGTAAAGCTTTGGGATGCAACTTCCTTCCGCCTGGTGAGGGTAGTTGATCGTGCTCGTCATGCCGGGCACGCTACTTCGATCAACAAACTTTTATGGATGGGAACCAATGACTTACTCGTTTCAGCCAGTGACGACCGAATGATATCTGTTTGGGAATGTAAGGAATGAATTGGTATTCGGTTACTATTAATGAATTGAAGTACCGTTGGTGAACTATTATGTAAGATATATTTATGAAATTTGCATTTTAAGTCAGTACTTACCAAATTGGATAGTATAATACACCAAAGCAGCAATCCTAATGAAAATTTCACCCATAGATATACGGCAGCATACCTTTGAAAAAGGTTTCAGAGGTTATAATGTTGAAGAAGTTAATGCTTTCCTGAACTCCTTATCTCAGGAGTGGGAGCGGGTAATGAACGAAAATAAGATGCTGAAAATGCAGCTTGAAATGTCTGAAAAAGAACTAAATAAGCTTAAAGACGTAGAAATGACACTTTTTCGGACGCTCAAAACAGCCGAAGAAACCAGTGGTCAGATTACGGATCAAGCTAATAAAGCCGCTGAGAAATACCTGGCTGAATCCCGGCAGAAGTCTGATGAAATCGTAAATGATGCCAAGCGAAAAGCCAGTATGTTGATGCAGGATGCTGAAAATCAATCGAAATACGTGAAAGAAGGTATACTCGATGAGCTAAAGAATCAGGAGCGTGACTTTAAGTCCATGGAGAAATACCGGGACAATCTGATTGTACAACTTAAAGCGTTAGTTAACAACACCAACGAAACAGTTGAGCGGTTTGAGAAGAAATTCAGCAAAGACTCTTCGTTCTCCCAAAAGGTTGAAGAGGTTCACAAGCAGGTTTTGGAGGCTGCCAGTAATGCAAAGCCAGATGATTTGAAGGTGGAAATATCAGAAGTAAAGGCTAATATTAAGCCATTAAAGGTGGAGAAAACGGAAGAAGCGGTACCATCTGTCAAATCCCGAGATACTACCCAAACTGAGCCCAAGGTAGCTGAAAAAAAAAGTGACGGAAAAGGTGAAGTAGTTGATGCGGCCTCCGAGGCACTGGCCGAGGTTGAAAAAATGAAGGTTAGGAGGGCCGCTGCTCTTGAAGAGGAGAAAATCAGAAAATCGAAGGAAACCGTAACATCAGTAAAGGAAGAAACTATCGAAAAAGGATCCTTCTTCGATCAGATCAACTAATGCTGTTCTTATTTTATTATACAGTGCAGACACCCTCTTTTAAGGGCTTTTCCGCACTTTTCTTTTTTATATTTTGGGAACAATCACACTCGAAGGAATGGAATTTTTTGCTTACCACGGCTATTATGACGAAGAGCAAAAAATGGGAAATAAATACTCTTTGGATATCACTATTCACACTGATTTTGAAAATGCGGCGGTTAATGACCGTTTGAGTGGTACCATCAACTACGAGGATCTCTACAAAATAGCGGCCGAGACCATGAAAGTATCGACTCGCTTATTAGAACACATTGGCTATATACTCATTGAAAAAATTAGAAGTAAGTACCCCGACGTAGAAAAGGTGCACGTCACGGTGTCAAAATTTAATCCACCGGTGGGCGGGGTATGTCTTCGGTCTAAAATTACGATGGAGGGGTAGCCGCTACTGATCATTCCCACACGATAATTTCTTCATGATCGTACCAAAGTTCCAACATTGGCGCGTAGTTGTTTTCAACGATAGTGCGTTTGATTTTGAGAGTAGGGGTGAGCATGTTGTTCTCAACTGACCAATCTTCTTTTACGATGACTACCTTCCTGATTTTTTCGAAATTCTTTAAAGTTAAGTTTATCATTGAGAGAGTAGAATGAAGGCTTTGGGATACCAGGTGAGGCTGTGCTTTACGCCCTAACTCGGATAGCACAATGAGTGCAATAGGCTGCGGGAGGCTCTGACCCGCGATGCAAATCTGCTCGATCATGTTGTTTTCGGAGAAGCCGCTCTCGATTATACTAGGTACGATATATTCGCCTTTACTAGTTTTATAGATTTCCTTTATTCTTCCCGTTATTTTTAAAAAACCGTCCTCATCTAGTTCCCCGACATCACCGGTATGCAGCCAACCGTTGCTTAACGTCTGTGCGGTTAGCTCTGGTTCGTGGTAGTACCCTACCATGTTTGACGCCGATCGGGTCAGGATTTCGCCCGTTTCTCGGTCAATCTTTACTTCCATTCCAGGATAAAGTTTCCCTACCGTACCTCCTTTGATCTGACCCTTGGGCATCATACTTACAGCGCCCAGATTTTCGGTCATTCCGTAGGCTTCCTGAATAATAATGCCAAGTCGGGCAAACCATCTGATTAATGAAGGAGGCATGGGGGCAGCCCCGGTTAAAATTAGTTCGGCATCGTTCAGACCTAGTTTTTTTCGAATGCTAGTCTTGATAAGACTATTGATCAAAGGGATTTTTAGTAGCAGGTCTAGGCGCTCTTGGGACATTTTCGAAAGAATGCCGAGTTGAAACTTCGTCCAGATACGGGGTACTGCCAAAAAGTGAGTAGGTCGGGCTTTGGCGAGATTCTCCGCGAAGGTATCCAACGACTCCGCGAAGTAAATGGTACCTCCGGTAATCAGGCAGGTTGCTTCTACGACATTGCGTTCGGCGATGTGGCAAAGCGGTAGGTAAGAGAAAAATCGGGTATCAGGTTCCTTTAAAAGAAGTTCTTGACACGCCTCGTAGGTTGCGCTTGCGGTGCTACGATGTGAGATCATAACCCCTTTTGGGTTACCCGTAGTGCCTGATGTGTACACAATACTGAAAAGATCGTCCAGGTCGGGGGTAGGGCTTTCTTCTACGGGGTCAAAATCCCGTAAAATATCCGCCCATTGTACATGCTCCTCGTCGGGATTATAGGTTGGGAAGGAAATTTGCAAAAGCCCGGCTGGAATTCCCGGCTCCATAGCTTTCCAGTCGTCCAGTTTTCCCACAAAAAGTACTTTGCAGCCACTATGGGTTAGTACCTGATTGATTTGGGGTGCAGTGAGCGTCGGGTAAAAAGGTACCGAAATGTGCCCGGAAATCATGATGGCGATATCTGTGATGATCCATTCGGCGCAATTTTTTGATACCAGCCCAACGGGACTTTGGGGAGGTAGGTTCAAAGATTTTAGATACGCAGCAATTCTCCTTGCCTGTTGGCCAGCTTCGTACCAGCTCAGGTCATAGTAGGTGTCGCCGAAAGGCTGACGAAGAAAGAGTGTTGTGCCTTGCCTTGCTTCTGATTGATAGAAGTATTCAACGAGTGAGGTTTCTTTGGATAGGACCGGGGTTGAAGTTTCCACGTAGAAAGGTTTAGGTTATATAACACAATTTATATAAATTTTTTGATAAAAAATAAGATATTTGTTACCAGGAATAATTTTATCACAATGAAAAACATTGACCCCTACTTCTCGATTCCCTCGATGATAGCACCAGCCCCCTGGGAGCTTACTGGAAACGGCTACGTTTTCTTATTCAAAAATTCGAGAGAATTCCTTACTAAGAATACCTTCATGAGTCCTTACCAACAGGTTAATTTAAAAGCTGGCATTGGAGCCGTGATGTTGGTGGATTACCAGGAATCGCCGGTTGGGCCTTACCGTGAACTACTTTACATACCCGGGATATTCAAGTTTTCCGGACACTATGTATTTTCAATTTCCAAAATTTATGTTTCCAGCATGGATAGTCAGTGGAATGGCGTTGAAAACTGGGGAATTCCCAAAGAAGTAGCTGATTTCGACATTGAAAAAACCAACGAAAAGGAAGAGCATTGGAAAGTCAGTCGGGACGATAAGCCCTTCTTTTCCATTAACCTGTCCAAAATAGGACTAAAATTTCCTGTTGGTACATCTTTATTCCCACTTCGTATTGGTCAACAGAAACGGGAGTCGATCCTCATCACCGAGCCAAGCGCTAAGGGGAAGGGACAACTAGTGAAGGCATCAAAATGGTACGCAGATCCACACTATTTCCCCTCCTGTGATGACTCCACACTATTGATGAGTCTGGCAATTCAGGACTTTACGATGGGCTTTCCGGTTGCCCGCCGTCTTCCTATCAAATAGCCTAAAACTTTGCCTGAACCGTTAGGTAAAAACCACGACCGTCGGAGGGAATGATCCCAGGACCAGGGTATGCTTCGGCGCGACGGGTAAAATACTTTTGGTTGAGCAGGTTATTGATACTTAGCTCGGTTGTGAAGAATTTCCAACCGTAAGAAGCAGAGTAGTCGACCACCTGATAGGAGGGTATCACCCCTTCCACGGCGGTGGAAGTGCGGCGGGCGTTGGTGGCGTCCGAAAAGTGTTCGGCCGTGTGAGAAAATTGTAAGGAGGTATTGAAGGCCGCTTTACGGTAGTTTAGCCCGGTTCTAAACATGATGGGTGGTACCATTTCAACTTGCTTATTCTTGATCGTATTATCGTCGGTATTAATGTAGCGGGCATCAATTATGGCCCCGTTCACAAACCAATTTAACTGGGCTTTACTGGATTTAGGTAGGATGTTTACCTCACCAAAAGCCTCAATTCCTACGTTAAGGGCGTCTGCCACGTTGGTACGGAGTCGGTAATCCAGGAAAAGGGGTGGCTGATCTGCTTTCAAGAGCTGACCGATTCTACCGTTGTAACGTACGATGAATGCAGTTACGTCAAAAATAAAGCGCCCGGCGGCATTACCCCGAAGTCCAAGGTCAGCCGTATAGCCCTTCTCGTCCCTCAGGTTAGGGTCCACCGAAAAATTTGGATTGACCACCCGCAAATCCGTGAAATTAATGGCCCGGTAGTTTTGGGAAATATTGCCGTATACTTCCAGTTGATTAGATTTTTTATAGCTAATACCGAGACCGCCAATTAAGAAAGAACGATTGCGTTGCTGCGTATCATCCAGTCTATTATCCACGATGACATTCCCCGAGAAATCAATCACCCGTTGCTTGTAGTAGCCCTCAGCGGCGGTTCTGATATTTTCAAGCCGGACGCCGGGGGTAATACTAAACCGATCATTGAGGTAGAAAATATTCTCGATAAAGGCGGATTCATTTTTATTGGGAAACGTATAGTCAGAGTTTTCCAGGTTACCCGGATTCAGGAATCGAAAATCAGCGTCTACCCCACTGTTTCCATCACCTTGCCGGGCGGTGGAAGTACCACGGTAATAGCGTATTCCCGCTAGGAATACCTGATTTTGGGAGCCCATCCGATAGCGGTGGAGTAGCCGCACCTCCGTCCCTATGTTTTTAAATTGACCGTCAATGAGGGTACGATTTCCACCTAAGTCGGCTACGTTAATGCGTTCAAGGTTTCCGAGTGATTGCCGGTCGGCTAGTAAACCGAAGGTCCGGATGTTCAGCTGAGTGCGGGCAGTAAAACGGTAGTCGGCCGAAACAGAAAGTAAATTCCAGCCGATTCCGAACCAGTTACGACCCCGTAGCGACTGTCTAGGGTCTTGGGCAAAGGCGGCGTCGGTAAGTCCTCCGGCTTGTTTTGCCAGATAGTCCATGTAGGTATACTCCGTGGTAAAGGAAAGTTTATCGTTGGCAGCAATGGTCACCGAAGCAAAAGCCGTGTTGGCGGTAAATTGGGAGTTGGGTCTCCAACCATTTCCCTGCTTACGCTGATAAAAGGTGTAGTAGTTTACTTTCCCCACCGTGCCACCAACACTGTTGAACGAACCAAAAAAGCCCCAGGAACCAACGGTTTGCCGGCTGGTTAATTCCAGTTTCCTATCGCGGGGTCCCTTTTTAAATTTAAAATTGAGCATTCCGCCAAACTGCGTACCGTATTGTAGGGAAGCCGCACCGCGCACTATTTCAATGCGTTCGAGGGCCTCTGCGGGTGGGGTGTAGTAGCTTTCCGGGTAGCCAAGGGCGTCGGCGGATATATCATAGCCGTTTTGCCGGGTATTGAAGTTGGACGTTCGGTTAGGGCTCAATCCCCGGCCACCGATACCAAGTTGTAAGCCTACACCATCTGACTCCCAGATGTTCAGGCCTGCAATGCGCGCGTAAACCTGTCGGGGGTTGTTGGTGGCAAGGTTAGCGGTGATATCTTTCAGGATAATTACCTCAGATTTTTTACCTTCATAAATCCCCATTCCTTCTACGGCGCGGAGGGTACGTATACCGAAGGTGCGTTCCCGATCGGCTTGCACGCGTACTTCATCAAGCTCCTTAGAAAGTTCAGGTAGCTCAAAAATCAAATCGTTGATGTCAGCGCTAATTTCAACGGACTTTTTAATTACCTCTTTACCAGTTGAAAAAGCTAGCAAGGAATAGCTGCCCGATTTAATATTTTTCAGGACAAATTGCCCGTTCTTGCTGGTGGTGGTCAAAAACTCCGTATTCTCAATCGTGACGATAGCTTCGGCAATCGGACGGTTTTGAGTATCCAGTACCTTTCCGCTGAGCGTAAATTTTTGTGAAAAGGTAAAGGAGATACTGAATAAGGTGAAACCGAAAAATAGCGCGAGACGGATCATTTTCCACCCCGTATTTTTTTGGTTCTTTTCCGCCAATTTTATTCTATCTCCGTTCGATCTTGATGGAAGAGAGCTTTCTTGAAATTGATTATTAACTTGCACTAGATTAGAATTAGTCTAAATAAAGTACAAAGATTGTAAAAAATGGTTGGAAACCCTTGTACGAAGGGAGTTTATTTGAAATGATGTTGCTCATTGGAATGAACCTCAGTACCCTATTCTTCGTAATCCAGCACCCAGTCCTTTTTTTGCCAACCATCTTCTACAGTGGTTAGGTCAAGTTGCGGATTTATTAACAGGCGGCTTGGCCGGGCATTGAGCGTTACATATACTTCTGCCCGTATCTGTGGATCGCTCATTCCCTGCTTTTGGTAGTATTCCTTCAAAAATTGAGCGTATTGAAGAATTATATCCGGTTGCATAGCCATTTGCTTCTCCTGATGCGATTGAAGAAACTCTGTATTATCTACAATACCTTCCCGGCCCGATTTGCTATCTTTAACATAAAAAGTGGCCGTCCCGGCCTTTTCCATCAACATAACGCGCCAGCTAAACCGATAACCTTCCTCATTCCAGAACAGGTTGCCGTCGTAGAGAACATACCGCCAGGGGAATGTGATCTGGAATGCTACATAGGTATACAGTACTAATCGGGTAAAACCCGAGGAGGAATAATTCTGAGGGGGAGATGATGATTTGCTGATCGGCAGTATTTCAAACCATTTTAATAGTCGCCGGTGCCAGTCGTTTGAAAAGAAAATAAGCGTCACGCCAATCATAACGAGCGGAAACACGCCGATTTGGAACAAAATACCTACGACGGTATGAAAGACAAGTACGGCCAGGTAGGCAAGTACGCGGGTAGGCGGCCACATCAGGAAGAAAATAATAAAGGTATCGTACAGCATCCCAAACCAGCTGAATAGGTGGGCGGTGATAGGTTGCTTAAAAACGGGGCCTAACACAGGAATTTTATCAGCGGCCGGTAGCCATATTTTCAGGGGAAGGGCCAGAATAAGCCAGTCATAATTAAGCTTGGCTAACCCGGCAAAAATGTACACCAGGGCGATCTGAAACTTGATACTATCGATCGTCCAGGCGGGTACCATGGTTCGGTATAATTTAGGCCTACGCCGAACATCCATCGAGTGGGAGGCATTGGCCGGTAACCACATCATCAAAAGTGCGATTAGGCTTACGAAGTAGTAATGGTTTAGATAGTAAGTGAGGTCAATGAGTTGTACGTAAGTGAAGGTCAGGAAAAACATGACCGTTGCGAGGCGATAAAAAGCCCCGAGCGTTATTCCGATGGCGGCCAGTAGCATGAGACCATGGATACTATACATCCAAAATTCTGGTAGGGCTTGCACCCAGGAAAATCCATAATAGTGGAATGCTACTTTGGCATTTAAGTAGTGGTCATCAATCCAGCCCAATAGTAGAAAACGCATGGTACTGATGACCATCATGAGGCCAAAAACAATACGGAACGTGATCAGTGGGAGTATAGAGATCTGTCGGTCGAGAAACGTATTCAAGGGTTATCGCTGAATAATGGATACATTAACAAGTATAAAATTAGGTAAAAAGTTGGGTGGGAAGCTTTTATTTCTGGTGGGGGGGTAAAGGCTTGAAGTCGCATTAGGAGTGTTACTGTTCCTCCGTACTTATTTTGATTCAGGGTATTTTAGTAGTTTTAAAAGCCAATAGTAACCTTTCAAATTTAAACGGAATAGTAGTTAGCAACCATGTCAAACGTATTTGTAGAGGACAAAGAATTCAATGGTATCAATTATTTGGTTGAGAAGCTACCACGTGGCGAGTACGAACAGTGTACTTTTTTAAACTGTGACTTCTCTGGTTCTGATTTGTCGGGTACTAGCTTTGTAGAATGCCAATTCAAGGAGTGTAATCTGAGTATGGCTAAGGTAGCCAATACTGCGTTTAAAGAGGTGCGTTTCAAGGCCTGTAAGCTGGTTGGCTTGCATTTTGATAGTTGTAACCCATTCTTACTGGGGTTCCTTTTTGAGGGATGCCAGTTAAATCTATCCTCTTTTTATAGACTCACCATCAAGAAAACCAGATTCCTCGATTGTAGCCTGCAAGAGGTAGATTTTGCGGAGGCTGATTTGAGTCAATCGCAATTTATTAACTGCGATTTAACGGGAGCTATTTTTGACCGAACTAATTTGGAAAAAGCCGACTTCCGAACTTCGTACAACTACGCTATCGATCCCGAAAATAACCGACTTAAAAAGGCTAAGTTTTCCCTCAACGGCGTAGCCGGACTACTCGGGAAGTATAACATCGAGATTAGTAGCTAGGGAAGCGAAAAGGCAATAAAAAAGGGACGATTAAGTCGCCCCTTTTTACTAAACTATATCAACCGCTACCTTGTAATGAGGGTCTTCTAATACATTGACATCAATGAGCTTGTCCGCGTTTGAGAGTAGTTTGCGGCAATCGGGGCTGAGGTGTTTCAGATGAACTTTCTTCCCTACCTTCTGGTAACGCTCCGTAATTTTATTGAGCGCTTCTATCGCTGACATATCAACTACCCTACTTTCTTCAAAGTCAATAATTACTTCTTCGGGGTCGTTTAATACGTCAAACTTCTCGTTGAAAGCGGAGACGGAGCCAAAAAATAAGGGTCCATAAATTTCATAATGTTTGATGCCATTTTCATCAACGTGCTTTCTGGCGCGAATTCGCTTGGCGTTGTCCCAGGCAAATACCAGGGCCGCAATGATTACCCCGACGATTACCGCTAAGGCCAAGTTGTGTAAGAGCGCTGTTACCAATGTTACGAGTATCATCACGAACACATCCGACTTAGGCATTTTGGTAAAGGTGCGTAAGCTGGCCCATTCGAAGGTGCCAATCGACACCATGATCATCAAACCAGTCAGAGCCGCCATGGGTAGCCGCTCAATAAGACCGGAGCCAAACATGATAAAAACCAGCAGCATAACCGAAGCTACAATCCCGGATAAACGAGCACGGGCACCCGATGATATATTGATCAAACTTTGTCCGATCATGGCGCAACCACCCATTCCCGAAAATACTCCCGAAAGGATATTGGCCGCACCCTGGGCTACGGCTTCTTTATTGCCACGGCCACGCGTTTCGGTTATCTCGTCGATAATGTTCAAGGTGAGCAGACTCTCAGTTAAACCTACCCCGGCAATAATGGCCGCATACGGAAAAATGATCGTCAGGGTCTCGATCGTAAACGGAATTTGTGGAATATGGAACGGAGGAAATCCACCCTGAATGGAAGCGATATCACCCACAGTTTTGGTGTCGATACCAAAGAAAGTAACGATGCCGAAAACGATCAGAATGGCAGTTAAGGAAGCCGGAATTACTTTGGTGAGTTTGGGTAGGCCCCAAATAATCAACATCGTGACGAGTACGAGCCCCAACAGTATGTACAGAGAATTACCAGTCAGCCAGGCGCCGGATGGATCTTTGAATTGATCAAGCTGGGACATGAATATGATAATAGCGAGGCCGTTGACAAAGCCGAAAATAACCGGATGGGGTACCAAACGCATCAATTTTCCTAAGCGAAGTACTCCGGCCAATACCTGTATGATACCCGCCAGTACCACGGTGGCAAATACAAACTCTACTCCGTGTGACTTGGCCAGCGCCACAATAACAACGGCCACTGCGCCGGTAGCTCCGGAAATCATGCCCGGGCGGCCCCCAAAGACGGAGGTAATAAGTCCCATAACAAAGGCAGCGTACAGACCAGTGAGTGGGGAAAGTCCGGCAATAAGGGCAAAAGCAACCGCTTCGGGTACTAAGGCCAGTGCTACGGTAAGGCCCGAAAGTATTTCGGTTTTGTAGTTGACCTTCTGAGTGAGGTCAAACAGATTAAAGTATTTTTTCATTAAATGTAATTGAACTTTATAAAACGAACGGAATGCATTATTCCGTGGTAGAAATCATGAAAATAGGGGAATAGAGAATCTGTTCAGGGTGGAGTAATCCACTTGAAATGATATGTATAGCTCGTTTTTTGCATCATTTAGGAGGGTAAAGTTAGTAGTTTTTAACTACCAGAGCTTTACAGGTACAATTGTAATTTACCGGTAAACGAAAAACTCCTTCAATGATCCTATTGATAACTTGCATAGTACTATTTTAAGGATTGGTTATTTGCTCTGTGTCCAACTTGTTTTGGTAATGGCCCGGTCTCCACGCTATTTTTTGAGATTTAGTCCTCGTTTACAATGGGTTAATCATAATTAAGTGTAAGATATTTCTGAGGTTCCTAGATTCGCTCACTGAAAAAAAGCGAAGAGTTAAGAACTTTAAAAACGAAGCAGATGGAAAAGGACATGGAAGCAACATGGAAAGAGTAACTATACCTACCACAAGAATGGTCGGGAAGTCGGAAAAACAGAGCTTAATCCCGGTCAAAAAGAGAATAAGGCCTATATTATCTTGGGAAACAAAGTGTTTGCCACTATCCAAAAAAGCATTTGGAAAACTAACTTTGAATTGCTGAATAGCAAGGGGATTAAGATCACGGAGTTAGTGCAGAAAAAATGGTACAGCAAGGCCATGTCGATAACCACAAAGGGTTATACCTACGATCTCAAATGGCGAAATAACCCCTTGTTAGAACTTGTACTACTCGATCAGGGGAATGAGATTATCGTACGGCATTATGTCAGAGGGATTCAAAGTTCAACCGGGTATCTATTCAAGATCGGAACAATCGGATGATTTACTAGATTTTCTGTTGTGGTATTTATTGGTACCCCATTTGAATGAGAATATTACCGTTGATCTTACCTTCCTGCTTACTGTGTAGATCGACTATGGTTTTGTGTTAGACGGGTATCTCAATTGCAATTAAGTAGATAGTAGCCGTAAATATTCCTGGCAACTAACTACTCCAAAACTTGTCGCAATTTTATATACGTATAGCAATAGATGGATTTATTCTGGTTTTAGTTATATTGTTAAAGATATGCCGTAACTAAATTGTGCTACCTGACAATGGAACCCATTGAATCAGTCGAAGATTGGGTGCTAAATCATCCTAATTTCACGGGCCCAACCAAGTATGCTGCGTGGGTACTTTTTATTATTGGTACAGTTTTTACGAAATCTCTTACGCAAAAGAATTCCTGATACACAAACATGCCACAAATCTCAGAAAGGGATTGAGATTACGGGGTATCTTTTACTGTCGGCTTTGACAATCTCGTATTTTACCGGTACCGTTAAAGACCTTATCCTGATTCTCGGCTTACTTTGAGCCGGTTTGACGTTTACCTTGCAGGAAATCATATTGAGGGTTGCTGGTTCGATCTTTATTTTTATTATGAAAGTATATCATCCGGGTGACCGCATCGAAATGAACGGAATCAAGGGGGACGTCATTGATGTATATACCCTTTATGTTACCATGATGGAAATCGGAGAATGGGTTAGTAGTGATAATTACAGCGGCCGGATCGTCAAAATAAGTAATGCCTTTGTGTTTAAAGGCCCGGTCTATAACTACTCGCAAGATTTTCCCTTTATCTGGGACGAGTTTAATCTGCTGATCCGGTACCGCTCTGATGTGGAGCTGGCAAAAGAAATCGTGATCAAAGTGGCCACAGAACATTTAGCCGAGTATACCGCTAAGTCTCGCGATAGGTGGGAAAACGTGGTAAATAAATACTATATCGAAGATGCCGTTGTGGACCCGACGTTTGCCATAACTTTGACGGATAACTGGATTCAGTTTAACCTGAGGTATATTGTTGACCATAAGAAAAGGAGGGCCACCAAACATCTATTGAATGAAACAATAGGCTCGGAGATTCGATCGACGAATGGCAAGGTAGTGCTGGCATCGGCCACTGTCGAACTAGCACAATTACCTGAGGTAAAAATTGACTTAAAATCAAAGAAAAATGGAAGAGAGACCCCGCATACCCATTGAACTATCTACCGCAGATAAGACGATTGAGATAGCTGGTTGGCTTGTAATTGGCCTATCCTGGCTAATTATGCTTATGAGGTACCACAACCTTCCGGCTACCGTACCAACGCACTACAATTTGGCTGGCAAGGTAGACTCCTACGGCAGTAAAATGTCGCTATTCTTGTTGCCTCTATTATCATTTGGAATGTATGTGGGCCTTACCTACCTGAACCGCTTTCCACACATTTTTAATTATCTTACTGATATAACTTCCGACAACGCCCGCCGACAATATACAGTCGCTACTCGGATGATCAGGTACTTGAAGTTTGGGTTAGTCATCGTTTTTGGGTATATCCAGTTTATGACGTTTGAAATCGCTTCGGGTAGTAGCGATGCTTTAAAATGGTGGTTTTTCCCGCTGGTTTTTATCATTACTTTGGCGCCATTAATCTATTTTGTGATTGCGTCTCTGAAATCCGATCGGTATGAGGTAGACAATAAAAGAAAGGCGGGTTGAGCCGACATCTTCATAAATAAGAAATTAAAGCCACTAATAAGAACAATATCGAGTAAAGGCGACTTGTCCTTTATTAAAACACGGTTGATTGTAGGCACAAGTACAGGCAAACATATGGGAGTTCATTTTATTAGGTGAAAGTGGTTGTTAAATTCCAAATACGTCCTAATCCTTTTGGGGATTGAAACATACACATTGTTAACATTAGTTAGAGGTCTTCTAGGAAGCTTAATAAAGCCATCCGGTCGGTAAGCTTTAGCTGTTTAAAATCATCCGTACTTTTTTGTGCTTCACCTCCGTGCCAGAGTATTGCCTCCTCCATGTTTCGGGCTCTACCATCGTGCAAAAGTGACGTATGACGGTTCACGGTTTTAATCATACCGATACCCCATAAGGGTGGTGTCCGCCATTCAGTCCCGGTAGCCTGAAAATCCGGCCGATTATCGGCCAGTTTAGGCCCCATATCGTGAATTAACAAATCGGTGTAGGGGAAAATCTTTTGATTATTGAGAGCTATAATAGAACTAGCATTGCTTGTTCGGAAGGAGGGTGTATGACAACCCGAGCAATTGAGTTGGATGAAAATTTGTTTGCCTCGAAGTACTTTTTGATTCGTATAATTTCGCCGTGCAGGCACGCTCAAAGTTTGCACATAGCTCACTACATTGGCTAGGTTCTGATCCGAAATTTCCGGGTTTCCTCCGTTCGGTAGGTTTTTGAATTGAAGACTAGCTCCAATCAGATTCTCGGTGGGGAACATAGAACTTGTAATACCGATATCTCCCAGAAATGCGGCGGCGGTTTGTTGTAAAAGAGAGGGTTGGTTGGCTTTCCATCCGAATCTGCCGAGAGTCGTTTTTTGTAGTTCCCTATTCCAAACATAGTTCGGGCGTCCTGAGATGCCATCCTGGTCCAGATCGTTTTCATCGGCCAAAACAAGGATAGCGGCTTCGGGGATATTTTCTAGCAGACCGAGGCCAGGTATTTGTTGAGCAATGCGCGGAGAGACCAGAACCTTCGAATCGAGTGGGCCCAAATTGTGTCCTAAAAATTCGTAGTTTGGTTTTTGCAGGCTATACTTAATACCGTCAGCGTAGGTTCCATCAAGCTCAGTATAGCTTATTTTTACATGTCCCTCGGGCTTTGCTCCCGGAATAGCCCTGTCATTTAATTGCTCACCATAGTTTGACTCTACCAGTGGTTCACCGTGGAACCCACTTCCTGGAATACTAAGTCGAAATAGTAATCCATCGAGCGGTCCATTGGCTTCAAGAGGCGGTTGTGCCCGTCCGTCCTTAGCGTGGCACCCGCCGCAAGAGGTGGCGTTAAATATTGGGCCCAAACCATCACGAGCCGTGGCTGAGGCCGGAGCAGTTGTCCAGTTATTTCTGAAAAATGAGTTTCCAATGACAAAGGCATTGTTCTCCCTAGTGCTCAAACCGGGGATTGGTTCACCAAATGCATTTTCTGAGAAATCAAAACTTGTCAGTGATCCGGCTGAAAGTTTTTCGTCAGGGTCAATAAGTTCAGTTACCATTTCTGTATTTTCCTGACAACTAATTAGAAAAACAAAAAGACCAATCAAGGCTGAGGAGGTGATTTTAGTAAGCTTCATGGTTTTATTGTCCGTTTTTGCGCCACAAAAAGGCTGCATCTGCAAAACGATCGCTCAATTGACGTAAGGCATCGATAGCCTTCGTGATGACCTGATCCGGATCGCCCATAGCGATTAACTGATCAAAAGGAGGAAGGATAGCGTTTACTTTTGATTCGGTGGATAGCAGAGCATTCAAAACTGCTTGGTCTTTGACTTGGTCTTTACTCTTTACTAATTCTGACAGGCTATACCCAGTGATGATCTGACCACCGGTGCTTGTATACGTACCGAGATATACGTTCTTGATTCCCATAAAATTCATGATAATATCGATGTGGGTATTATCAGAAAAGCAAGATTGCTCATCTTCCTGATCCTGATTTGCAAGAGCAACCGTCATTCGCTCACCAGCCAGCTCACCTTTGGCTAAAATGCCTATTCCTGTAAATACATCTGTTATTTTCTGAGCGGTATTAGTGCTGCTGATGAATTGTTGCCGGTAATCACCCTTAGCGGTCCATTGACTAGTGACAAAACTTAGGTTTTCAACTAATAAATCGGCGGTAGCTAGCAAATAGCTTGACCGACGCGGAGCAAACCGGGCGGTAGTATAATCAGTAAACTTGCGCTGGCCGGGACCGTTAGGGTTAAAATCCTGTCCCCACAACAAAAATTCAATGGCATGATAGCCCGTGCTGATGTTGGTTTCCGAACCGCTTTCATTGAGCGATATGAGAAGCTCTTTGGTAATGAGGGGGTAGGAGGCAGGATTATTAATTATACCCGCCTCGGGATTTCCTGCAACGTAGTCAATATAGCTTTCATCCAAAGGCCAGCCATTAATCAAACCTTCCGGGCCGTTTTCATCATCAATCGGTCCGCCATAAAATCGAAAGGCTTCTGATTGCCCGTAGGGAATCCGCGACGCCTTCCAAGCAAGCTTACAGGTTTCAAACCCCTTCTCCGTTGGGTTTGTGGTAAACGCTTGGATAGCTTCTTTTAACGTGATAGCCGATTGATAGGTATCCTGATAAGTAGCCGCGACAATTTCTGCATAGGTTGTGAGGGCAGCTACTTCATTATTGGCTGGATCCACGTCGGTTTGGCAAGCGTGGATACCGATAAAAAAGGGAATAAGTAGTAGTATTTTCGTTTTCATAGTGTCAAGATACCCCTCCCATTCGATCAATTTACTGACCGAATGGGAGAGAAAAGTTAAAAGAGTAAAAATATGGAGTTAGTCACCGTCGCCACTAGCAAACGTGATGGCGATACCTAAGATGGAAGACATATCACTTTTAAAAAAACGGGTATTTTTCTGCAATTCTGTGTGCAGGGCATCTACCGTAGCAGCGTTATTTATAATTATTTGCGAAAACGGTACAGTACTGGGGATAGCATTTAATGCCGTTCGGATCGATGCGAGTTGTGCCTCCGTGCTCGCCACGAGCGCCTTACCTCCTTCTACGTTTTCTAAGTAGGTCTTAAAGCTTATTCCCCTGTTCCCATCGGCTGATTTTCCGTAGTAAAAATCCTCCAAAGCTATATAATTGGCTTTGATACAGGCCAACGATTGCCCGGAATAGTAGGTTTCTACTTTGGTAGGTTCGGCTTTGGTTTGTCCCGGACGTTTTCCGAGTGGTAAACCGACCTTGAAATTTTTGAGTCCTTCGTAGTTTCTGACGAACTCATTATAAAGGGCGGAGGTAGAGCTACCAACGTCGGTGCCATCGTTCGCAATAAATTCATTAGCGTAAGCATTCCATTCCACCGCCACTTTATCTACCCGGGTCTTAATGTTTTCTACGGCAGCCAGGAGAAAATCTTTCCGTTTTTGGTCAGTAAACAGACTGATCGTTTCGGCCGGACTAGCCGAATATAGTAAATACTCCACTGCCAGGAAGCCACGGGCGTCCCGATCGAAGTTATTGAAGTTGAACTGCCCACTTTTGATGGTAGTTTCAATTTTTACGGCTGAAGTAGGATAGGTACCTATTTCTTCGATCAATCCTTTATTAATACCCTGTTCACCAGCTGGGCCAAAGTTAAAGCTATTTGCATACTGCCACGTCAGGTAAGTATCGAGCCAGGTACTTTTAGCCACTTCTAGATTTTGCATTGTAGGTTGATTGGCAAAATTCCGGGTTACTACCTGCAACTGTTCTACCGCGAGCTGTAAATTTAAATAGCGGGGCTTGATGATAGAATTTGCGTAATAGCTGAGCATTTCCTTGCGGTCGAAGGCGCTGGTTTTTGGGTCATCATCTGCCCCATTTTGGCAGGCCGAAAGCGGGGCTATCAATACCAGAAGAATACTGCATCTCTTAACGATACTGTTGATAGTATAAAGCATAATTAACGGTTTTGTTCGGTTATCCAGTTCTTTTTAAAGTCTTCAATTTCAGCCGACGAGAATCCGTAAATAGCCTGTAATTTACTGATTATCTGTTGGAGCTTAGGTAGCTGATTGACGGAGTCAGTTACGAATAAATAGGGGGTTGGCGTAGTGTTCGGTGCAGAATTGAGTAATGCGAGTAGTTCATCAGTCTGTGCATCGGTGATCTTCTTACTAGAAATCGTGCGCCAGCCGTGCAGAAAAGCTACATTTTCTCCGTGGGCGTGAAGCGCAGAAGCTTTCTGGGCGTCCGTAGTACTGGTATTACTCATGGTTGAAATCACCGCGTGGCAGTAATTGATTACGGTGGCAGCGTTGACTTTTTCCCAGGTGGTAAAAATGGCGGTCAGGGCTTCGTCCCGGTCGGTGGTATAGTTAGTACCTCCATTGAGTGCTGCCTGCAATTTGATAAAGTTAAATTTCAGCTGAGAATAGTAGCCATTCCCGTCGTTCTTATCGCGACGAGCGGCATACACTGCCATTGCCCGGTCAGGCTTTGGGTGTTTAGAGGCGTTGCTACTGGGAAAAGTGGGGTTCATTCCTAGGATAGCCATGAGCTGATCAGCCGTGGCGGGAGTTAAAGGGCCGTTTGCTAGCTTCACTGCGTGATTATAGGCCGCCGCACCGAAGGCTCCTTTTTCAATTAATTGTTCAATTTCGGTCCCGTTTTCATCAAATAAATATCCACCGTACATACCACCTTGTCCTTTGGTGGCTGGGTTACCGGGGGTATAGGTAGTTCCGCTTGCTTTTGCAATCTCGGCAAACCATTCATTTTCCAAT
>JBDNFP010000312.1:0-4354 GCA_041689775.1 Spirosomataceae bacterium | reverse complement strand
CTAAGTAGCTAACAGCTATTAGTTTGTATCTGTTATACTTTTTAAGTATTTGATAGACAGAATATTAGATAAATTAATAGTACAAACTAATTCTGCGTTAGAACTTATATCTACGCATCTAGGCTGTTTTACCTTACGATTTACGTGGCTTCATCACCAGACTATCAGCGGGGTAGTTTGCTTTCAAGGTATCCATTTGTGCTTTGGCCCAGATGATAATTTTTTGGCGTTGGTCGTCGGTTAGGTTGGCCTCGGCATGGAGTCCAAAATAGGTGTACTCATCCAGGGGCATTTCTTTTTTTTCCACCATTTCGACTACTTCTTCCAGTTTATGATTTTGAACCGCAATGGGCAGCTGAGTAAATGTCGAGAGGTTGAGGTGCCGTTTTCCGTCGACCACGTGATCATCAAGCCGCCACGCTACCGGCTGAATAGTTGAATACCAGGGGTATCTTGTCTTATTGGTGTGGCAGTCGTTACAGGCTAGTTCCAGTATATGATTCACATCTTCGGGAACAACGTATTTGGTAGAAATATCGTGAGTGCGGTCGTCAGAAAGGTTTTGTACCGGACGAATAAGCTGAATGACGAGGAGAACGGCTCCAAGGGTGAGAAGGATTTTTTTGGTCATGAGGATAACGGTTTGAGGATTACTGGTGCGCCAAATATAACGATACTTTAAGCACTATACGTCAAAGACGGGCGAGTATTAAACATACCCTTGCGCCTGTAACTTAAATAACTCCGCGTATTTACCTCCTAACACTACTAGTTCGTCGTGAGATCCGTATTCCAATAGCCGGCCATTTTCCAGAAATAGTATGCGATCGGCCATGCGGACGGTGGAGAAGCGGTGGGAGATAAGCACCGCCATTTTCCCTTCAATCAAACGGCTAAACCGTTGAAAAACTTCGTGCTCGGCGCGGGCATCAAGCGCCGAGGTAGGCTCGTCGAGTACCACGAGTTGAGCGTCGCGCATGTAGGCACGGGCCAAGGCTACCTTTTGCCATTGTCCGCCCGAAAGTTCCTGCCCGTCTTTGAAACGTTTACCCAGTACCTGCTGAAAACGGGCGGGTAGTTTTGCCACTACCTCACTCGCCAGACTTTTCTCCGCTGATTCGGCGATGAGGGCTTCATCCTCCCGTCGCTCGATGTCGCCCACGGCAATATTCTCGGATACCGTCATTTCGTAGCGGATATAATCTTGAAAGATGATGCCGATGTTGGCCCGCAGCTCGACCAGACTGTATTCTTCCAAAGGTATGCCGTCGAGCAGGATGCGGCCTTCGGTGGGAAGGTAGAGCCGGGCTAGTAATTTGATAAGGGTAGTTTTTCCGGCCCCGTTTTCTCCAACGAGTGCCAGCTTTTCGTCGGGGTTTAAGGTAAAGCTCAGATTGCGGATAGCCCAGAATTCATTGTCGGGGTACTTGAAACTTACGTTCTCAAAGGTAAATCCCTGCTGAATTGGTTTAGGTATATACTTCCCGCCCGGATTGGCCCGAATGGTGGGTTCGATGGCAAAAAAGTCAAACAGATCCTGTAAGTAGAGTGCATTTTCGGCGATGCTCGAAAACCGGCTCATGATACCTTGGAGCATTCCGTGCATCCGCTGAAACGATCCGGATAGGAAAGTCATGGTACCTACCGTGATGAGGCCAACTAGGGTTTGGAAAAGCACAAATACGTAGGCCCCGTAGTAGGCGATCGTGCCCAGTACCGCTAGTAAGTAGCCCCAGAATGCTCTACCCAGTACTATTTTCCGGTTTTCCTTGTAGTACTGGTCGGAGAGGGCTTTAAAGCGCTGAGTTAAATACTTTTCCAGCCCGAATACCTTTACTTCCTTGGCGGTTTCGGCGCTGGCACCGATGTAGCGTAGGTAGTCCAATTCGCGGCGTTCGGGGGTCCAGCTGCGGGTAAGCGAATAGCTGCGCTCGTTGAAGTGAGTTTCACCCAAAAACGAAGGGATGACGGCGATGATCAGGATCAAAATCAGCCAGGGATTAAAAGCAACAAGTCCGACTCCAAGTAGTAGGAGGGAAAGAATATCTTGTAATTGCGAGAGTACTTGCGATAGCAGTACCGTACGGCTGGTGGTTTGTCGCCGGGCGCGTTCGAGCTTGTCGTAAAAAACCGGATTCTCAAATTGGTAGAGGTCCAGTTGAGCGGCGTGGTGCACCAGATCCACGGAAGTCTTGTTAGCCACGAGGTCCCCCAGTAAGCTATCACATAAATTGATAAGGCGATTTAACAGGTCCGAAAACACGGTTAAAGCAAGCTCGGCGCCCACCATAGTCCAAAGGTAGCGCTGTGCCCCTCCTTCGGCCAGCAGCCGGATCACTTCGTCAATAATCTCCTTCCCAATGTAGAGCATTACGACCGGAATACCCGCTTTCAAAAGACGAAAAACGACATTGCCGATGGTCAGGGGTTTGTTGGTATCCCACACCAAACGAAAAAAAGGCGGGAGGTTTTGTAGGGCCGAGAAACGCTTTTTGAGCGACTGCGTGGTGGTGGAATTTGACGAAAGAGGTTGTTTCACAGAATGTTTATTGGTGGTTGATTAGTAAATCATTCTGCTAACGGAAAAGTTCGGTGTGGATTAGATAGACTATGGATTCAGTTCATTCGTGTTGTCTGATTTAATATCAATTTAAAATTGGAATCTGTACATTTGTTAGGTAGTGTCTAGAAAGGGTTGATCAGGCAGGGACGGAGTCGCCATACTGTCCTGTTTTGAAATAATGTCTGTTGATGTACATACCAATCACATTGTCGTGAATCTGCTCGTTTTTGGAGAAACATATCGTTCTTCTACTCAGCCGCTTGATGTGTGTGCGGAAGTTCAAATTCTTACGTTCGATCTTCCAGGTCTTATCCTTGCCCACTACGTGTTCACTGTGCTGCGGCGTCAGCCGGGCGTAGGCTCCCCACTCGTCGGTGTATATGCGCCGGATGGGCAGATCGGCCATCTTGCTGATCAACTCGGCGTAGCTCTGGTCGGTGCGCCTACCGTTGTGGTAGGCCACCACCCGCCCACCTACGCGTTCAATGGCGTACCGCAGTGGCGGACCGTCAAGTCCAGCGCTGGTTAGCTTTGCTGCCCACGTAAGACCAAAACTCGTCGATCTGGCAGCCGTAGCCGACGAAGACCTCCAGTTCAGCCAGTTTGCCTGCCTCGACCTGGTCGATCAGGTACGGATTGACTTGGAGCGGCGTTTTTTTAGATGGTTGATCACCGTGTTCTTGTCGATCGACAGGATGCGGTCGGACGGCCGAAGCCGCGGTGTCGCGCACGCCGCTACTGTTAAGCGTGTGCTTTTCTATCTGCTCATCCATGCCTATATTGTTGGCGTTGTAGCGGTAGGTAAGTTGAAAGCTTTTCTGGCAGCTCTCGCGATTGCAGCGCCAACGCTGGTCTGCGTTGGAACGGTGGCCGTTCTTAACCGTGTCGGAGCTATCGCAATGAGGGTAAATGATCAGCTGGGTATGTTCCATAATGGTTTTTGCCCCAATACAACAAAATCAACCTATATAAGACATTGCCATTTATTTTAATAAACTAGTAACCCAAAAAAGAGATATGCTTCGCAACAACTGGACCCAAAAAGAAATTTCGGAGATTTACCATACGCCCCTTTTAGATCTGATCTATCGCGCTGCCAGCGTGCACCGCACCCATCACGATCCGCAGGAGGTACAGGTTTGTACTCTGCTTTCTGTGAAGACGGGTGGTTGCCCAGAAGATTGCGCCTATTGCCCACAGGCAGCCCGGTATAGTACTTCTGTGACCGCTCATAAGCTCATGGAAGTAAAGGAAGTATTGGCAAGCGCCAGCCAGGCCAAAGAGGCGGGAAGCACGCGTTTTTGTATGGGAGCGGCCTGGCGAGAAGTACGCGATAACCGTGATTTTGATAAGGTATTGGAGATGGTGAAAGGTGTAAACTCCCTAGGACTGGAAGTGTGCTGTACCTTAGGCATGCTGACGCCCACGCAGGCAGAAAAGCTGAAAGATGCCGGACTATATGCTTACAACCACAACTTGGATACCAGTGAGGAGTTCTACGATGACGTGATTACTACCCGTACCTATACCGACCGACTTGATACCCTTGAACACGTACGTAAAGCGGGGGTGTCGGTATGCTCGGGTGGCATTATTGGTATGGGAGAGACTGATGAAGACCGCATCGCGATGCTGTATACGTTATCTACCCTGCCCGAATACCCCGAGTCGGTGCCTGTAAATGCATTGGTAGCAGTTGAAGGCACTCCGCTCGAAAATCAAAAAAGAGTATCGGTCTGGGAAATGCTACGGATGATCGCCACGGCCCGAATTACCATGCCCAAGGCTATG
>JBDNFP010000311.1:0-2218 GCA_041689775.1 Spirosomataceae bacterium | reverse complement strand
TTGGGCTTCTAACTCCTGGACACGGGCTTTGAGCCGCTCCACCTCAGCCACCAAGCTGTGCACCAACGCTTTTAAGATCCCGATGTCGTTTGTCTCTACCATGAATTTCAACTAGCAAAATAAGTACCTAAATAAGTACCTAAATACTATCGCTCGCAAGGATAGCTCATTGGCTCAGGGCCCATAGAGGCCGCTCAAAGGACAGTCGTGCAACAAAGGCGTAAACTCTCAGGACAAAGGTGGACAATAAAAAATGCTCAAAATGTCCTTAACCTTAGAGCATGTAACCTTAGTAATCAATGGAAGACGGTCATTCAAGTGTGTAAGAATGCTGCTTGACAAAACTGAAATACACCCAGTACTCACAAGAGCTAGCTTTGTAAAAAAATGTGCGTAAAAGACAAATCTTTTACGCACATTTTTTTTATAAATTCAAACTTCGCGATTTGGGTCTGATATTTAGTTTGGAATCATTCCGTGCGGATCGATCACGAATTTCTTGGCCGCACCTTTGTCAAAATCATTATATCCTTTTACCGAATCCTGTAAGCTGATCACTTCAACATTGACGGCATCGGCTATTTTAATTTTATCGTACAAAATAGCATTCATCAACTGCCGATGGTACTTCATGACCGGGCATTGGCCGGTATGAATTGAGTGCGATTTAGCCCAACCCAGCCCTATGCGAATACTGAGGCTTCCCTTCTTGGCCGCTTCGTCTACCCCCCCGGGATCTCCGGTTACGTATAATCCAGGAATGCCCAACTGCCCGCCCGCACGGGTAACTTCCATGATGGAGTTCAACACGGTAGCGGGTTGCTCTACATCGCTGTCGGCCCCGTGTCCTTTGGCTTCAAAGCCTACGCAATCGACGGCACAGTCCACTTCGGGCACGCCGACAATTTGCTCTATCTGCTCGGCAAGGGTAGCTTCCTTTTTGAGGTCGATCGTTTCACAACCGAAGCTCCTGGCCTGTTCCAGACGCTCGTCGATTAAATCGCCCACAATTACCAGGGCTGCGCCCAACAAGTGGCATGATGCCGCACAGGCCAGCCCTACAGGCCCCGCTCCTGCAACGTATACGATACTTCCCGGTC
The DNA here is from genome assembly GCA_041689775.1 of Spirosomataceae bacterium. GTDB lineage: Bacteria > Bacteroidota > Bacteroidia > Cytophagales > Spirosomataceae > JBDNFP01. The sequence continues at coordinate 1,118 of JBDNFP010000311.1, read as the reverse complement.
CTACACCTGCTGTCACCGCGCCATGAAAACCGGTCGGAAAAATATCAGATAGTAGAGTCAGATCCTTAATTTTCGCCATAGCCTGATCACTATCAGGGAATTTCAGCAAGTTGAAATCGGCGTAGGGTACCATGACGTACTCCGCTTGCCCGCCTACCCAGCCACCCATGTCAACGTAGCCGTAGGCCGCACCGGGCCGAGCGGGGTTTACGTTCAGGCAAATGCCCGTTTGCCCTACTTTGCAGTTCCGGCATCGGCCACACGCAATGTTGAAGGGTACGGATACCAAATCGCCCTCCTTGATGAACTCGACATCGCGGCCTGCTTCGATTACTAGGCCGGTGATCTCATGCCCCAGTATTAGCCCCTCGGGTGCTGTAGTTCTTCCCCTTACCATGTGCTGATCGCTGCCGCAAATATTAGTGGAAACGATCTTCAGGATCACTCCATGTTCGCATTTTCGATTGCCTATGGCCAGTTTAGGGTACTCTATTTCTCTTACCTCCACTACTCCAGGCTTAATGTAAGCTACTCCGTGATTCTGACACATAAAAAATGGATTTATAGTGATTATTATTTTTACTTTTCTTGCACTTGCTTCGGCAACGGCATGGTCGTTTTCGGAGCTTCTGTCAGTTACCCCGATAGCGCCAAGTATAGAAGCAGATTGGCCCCGAGATCTACCACGGATATGTTCATACGAGTCCCCAGTCTAACCGATTTCTTTTTGACTGATGTAATCGCTGCTTATGTTTGACTCAGTGAAATGCTCATTTATCTTTCCTGTTTAGAGTATGTTTTGGAATTTGAAGACTTTGCATTAAAGTAAGAATCAGTTACCTTGTAATCGACAAAAACCCAAGGTAATGAAAACAAATTTCTCTGAATTCTCTGATTCTCAATGGGAAGTTATTGAAAAAATCCTTGACGACCGCACGGGCGGCCCCGAAAAGGAAACGCAAACACAGTCTGAGAAGTATCCTTAATGGTATCTTCTGGATCAATAATACTGGCAGTCAATGGCGTAATTTAGAGAGTAAATATCCACCATGGCAAACTGTTTTTTACCATTTTACACAACTAAAAGCACGTAGTATTTGGGAGGAATTATTAGATTT
>JBDNFP010000310.1:0-2072 GCA_041689775.1 Spirosomataceae bacterium | reverse complement strand
TCTATTTTACCTTTCGGCCCGTTACCAATTACTTTGTGATTACTCTTACCGCCTTGGGCCTGATCGCCTCGTTTTGGCTACCGGCTATCAAACCCATCGGGGGAAAGATCCTGCGCTTGCCCTACTTTCCGAAGGGTTCACTACCCATCAATCTGGCCATCGCTATTTGCTGGGCTTCCGGCGGCATTGTCATTACAATTCTACCCAGCCAATTGGCCACCTTTGGGTATACGGCCTACGCAGGATTTTGTCTGGTCTTAGTCAACTGGACCGGGGGATTTATGCAGCCCTGGATTCGGAAAAATATTCACCCGTCTACCTCTATGCGGATAGGGTTTATGCTGATGCCCTTGGGCATGGGGCTGGTCGTGCTGGGAAGCTACCTGACCAATATGATTGTAATTTTACTGGGCTCGGCCGTCATTGGCTCGGCCGCTTACGGATTTAGCTTTCAAGGAGGGCTCGCCATTATGTCTCATTTGGGTGGTGCTCAGCGGGCTCGGGCCGTGGCGGGTTTTATGTTTTCGGGCTACATCGGGTTTGGTATTCCGGCCATTGGGATTGGCTACCTAGCTGATACCTTCGGGATCGTGGGTGGATTACTGGCGTTTGAAATAGCGATCCTGCTACTTAGTATATACCTCTACTTTTCTTTTGACAAAAAAACCGCCTCGGTACCTGACACCGCTATTCCCGAAGAAAATGTAGTCGCAGCAGAACGCTAAACTACTTTTCTTCGCAAAGGATGATTTTTGAGGCTTTCAATAGGTTGGTGGCCCAATAATCACCGGAGTCCTTTTCTGCCTTGGTACCTAGCAGTACCGTTCTGACGCCCGCTTTACGTCCGGCTTGTACATCGCTGAGGCGGTCGCCCACCATCCATGACTGTTCAGGATCAATGCCGTGCTTCGCCATGGCTTTTTCAATCATCAGCGAGTCAGGTTTGCGGCGCAAGGAGCGGGACGAATGCTCAGCGTGATGCGGCGAAAAATACAGATCATCGAGCAGGCCGCCGCTTACTTTCTGCATCAGTTCGTGAATAGCCCTGACGTTTTCCGGAGCGTACTCTCCCTTCGCAATGCCGGCCTGATTGGTAATTACGATCAGTAAGTACCCCGCTGCTTTGAGATTTTGTAGCGCCTCAACTACTCCATCCAGAATCACGACGTCTTCCAGAAGGTAAGTATAGTACTTCTCATCCGCATTCAAGACACCGTCACGATCCAGGAAAACACATTTGTTATTCATAGATAGTCTACCATTTCTACCCGGTTGCGGGAAAGATGCACGCGTCCGATTTTCTCTAATTGTTTCAATAACCGCGATACTACTTCCCGTGAAGTACCTAATTCAAGGGCGATTTCTTCGTGGGTGGTACCTACTACCTTCGAGGCCGTCAGCTGAGCTTTCCGTTGCAGGTAGTTCCAGAGACGTTCGTCCATTTTCTGAAAGGCTACTCCGTCAATCGTGGCAAGCAGATCATCAAAGCGGCGTTGGTAGGTCTGAAATACAAACGAGCGCCAAGTAGGGTATTTAGTAATCCACTCCTCCATATTCTGTACCGGCAATAGTATCATTTCCGTTTTTTCTTCCGCAATAGCGCTTACTTCGCTACGCTTGGCGTTCAGGCAGCAAGTCAGCGACATCGCACACGACTCCCCGCTACCTAGGTAGTACATCAATATCTCGCGGCCGTCTTCATCCATCCGGAGTATTTTGATAGTACCACTCAGAATAATGGGCACGGACCGGATATACCCTCCCGGACTCATGAGAACCTCCCCTTCTTTTAACTGGGAATAATGCCCCTTTTCGGCAAGTTCTTCCACCAAAGCGGGTTCAAATCTTCCCTGAAATTTTTCTTCATAAAATGATGTCGACTGTCGCATGGCAAAGTATTTTATCGCTTTTTTTAAGCACCAGTATTCTTAATTTGGTAGTGTCTATAAAGGGTTGATCATTCAGCGACGGAGTCGCCATATGTTCCTGTTTTGAAATAGTGTTTGTTGATGTACATACCAATGACATTGTCATGAATTTGCTCGTTTTTAGAAAAACATATCGTCCTGCGA
>JBDNFP010000309.1:0-14150 GCA_041689775.1 Spirosomataceae bacterium | reverse complement strand
TAGTCAGTGTATAGGATTTAGTTAATAGTACTCATTGGCCTTACTATATCTAGCAGGAATATAGCAAGGCAGGCATCATACAATATAAAAATTAGAAAATGTGTTGGAATTCACCAGCGCGATAATACCTTGACTTACTATATTTTACCGAAAGTAAAGTAGTTCAAATGCGTTTAGTCTAATTCGGTGACTAATATACAAAAAAAGTAAACATGGTACATTTTTTTGTAAAAAAGTTACTAAAAATATTGGAAGGCCTATTATAAATAAAAAAGCACCTAGCGAATAAACGCTAAGTGCTTGATTTTGAGGCTCCCGAAGCTGGACTCGAACCAGCGACCCTCTGATTAACAGTCAGATGCTCTAACCGACTGAGCTATTCGGGAGTATATATGATCGCACCACCTGTGCGGGAGCTTCGGAGATGCACATCATCTGCGACATCAATTCCGAATTGTGGTGCAAATGTAAGCGCTTAGTAAAAGCAACGCAAGTATAATGCGTAATTTTTTATTAGCTCTGTACCTTTTCTAACAGTAACTCCTTGACTTTCCGAGCATCTCCCTTCGTAAAATTTCTCATAATAATTTCCTGGCGCATCCTTGGGATGATACGGATGGTCGAAAAAAACACTCCTGCTTCGATTTCTACGCCTGAGATATCGTTATAAAACACAAAATTATCAGTGCTGCTGAGCATCTTGCGTACCTTGAATGTTACACCCTTATCTCCGAATGTAATTTCGTCTGGAAACATGGGGTTCATGAGCCCACTGGCTTTGAATCGTTCGTTCATAAATTTGCTTTAAATACTACATTGGAAAATATAAACATGTAGTGCGGACTATAACGCTAACGCTATTACCTAACACATACCCCTTACTTATTCTGCAAAGGTACGTAAACGACCTTCTTTGTCTCAAAAAAATCTTCTTCAAAATAATCCGATAAATCAAATGTCTTCACCTTCTTACCGTACTCTTTGATCTCTTCGGCAAGGTCTCCTCCTTTTAGGTAGAGAATACCATTCCTGAGATCATGAAAAGAGTTAGGACTAATACCATGCCGGACCCACCCTGCGAAGGGCGCTAAACGCGTAACGGCACGGCTTACCACAAACTCATAAGCGGCTGATTCTACGTATTCTGCTCGAGCTTTATCGGCCACTACATTGGTAAGTTGGAGGGCATTTACTACCTCCTGGACAACCTTGATTTTTTTGCCAATACTATCAATCAGGTGAAATTGGGATTGTGGGAAGAGAATAGCCAGCGGTATACCCGGAAAACCACCACCAGTACCAACATCTAAAACAGTCGTGCCCGGTTTAAATTGTATCACTTTTGCAATTCCTAACGAATGGAGTACGTGCCGCTCATAGAGCGTATCGATATCTTTGCGCGAGATAACGTTGATCTGTGCGTTCCAGAAACTATAAAGTTCTTCCAGCTGAACAAACTGTTCGCGTTGCCGATCAGTAAGAGAGGGAAAGTAATGAAGTATTTTATCCATACTATTCAATTCATAATTAAGAGCGTAATTACCTCCACATGACTTTTTTCTTTCTTCGGGTGAGCACCACACCACTCATGCAGACATAGTATACAAACAGGGCCAGGTCCATAAAAATAAAGCTACCTGCGTTAATGGTCTTGTCGAGTCTTTTATTAATACCACTGAATACAATAATCTGAACCAACCAACGGAGGGCAAACACTCCCGCCAGAATTTCTAGTAGAAGTAGGTCATATTCTACTATTCCCCAAACAAGCGAAACAATACCCGTCATCCAGATACCTGTATGTGACCCCGACAGTAAGCCAAGTCTCAGCTTGTGGTTGGCCCGGTAGTACTTCCCAACGGATAGGTGCCTTTTCTTTTGCTTAAACCATTCTTCCCAGGTAGTTTTGGGAAAAGAGTATACAAATGACTCGGGATCGAGGTTAATGGCGGTATTCCTTCTGGTAGCGGCTTGATTTATAAAGAGGTCATCGTCTCCTCCTACAATCTCTTTATGTTTATAGAAGCCCCTATGCGCAAAAAACAGAGTGGTGCGGTACATTAGATTACGACCTACTCCCATATACGGTCGTCCGCTTAGTGCCAGAGACAAATATTGGACAGCCGTATAAAATGTCTCCCACTGTATAAACCAGTTGAGGAGCCCCTTTCCCTTAAAGTACGGCGAAAAACCAACGACAATATCTTTGCTAGAAGCCAGCTGACCAACCATTGAGGCGATCCAATCAGTGCTGGCAGGCCGGCAGTCAGCATCAGTCATGAGTGCTAATGGGTACTTGGCGTGCTTCATTCCCATGGTCAGTGCATACTTTTTAGGGGTAATGTGAGCGTATTCACTATCGATCCTGATAAACCTAACATTGCGCCATTGGTGAGTATTCTCTTTGAGAAAATCATCAGTGCCATCTTTTGAACGATCATCAAGTACGAGTATCTCGAAGTTAGGGTACTCTTGTTGGTCTAAAAGCGGAAGAAGCTCCCGTAAATTATCAAGTTCATTCCAGGCACAGACTAAAACAGAAACTCCTTCCGCAGAATCATCATATATCGGTGCGGGGTGTTCGTAGCTGATTAGCCTAAAAAAAACAAAAAGGTAGTAGTAAAGCTGAATCAGAATGAACACCCCAAGAAAAGCCAGTAAAATTTCCATCACGCGTGAAAGCTATTAATTCCTTATTTTTCCGCAAATATACGGTCATTGTCAGGAATCTTTGTGGACATAGCCGTATTTTTGCTGCTCTATTAAATATAAGTACACGCAATGAAATTTTCCTTAGAATCGAAAGATATACATACCAAAGCCAGAACGGGACGCATAGAAACAGACCACGGGACGATCCAAACTCCGATTTTTATGCCTGTAGGAACAGCTGGAACCGTAAAGGCTGTGCATCAACGAGAACTGCGAGAGGATGTCAAAGCACAAATTATTTTAGGGAATACCTATCACCTTTACCTGCGTCCCGGGCTTGATATTATTCAGGGGGCAGGCGGGCTACACCGTTTTAATGGTTGGAATGGCCCCATTTTAACCGATAGCGGAGGCTACCAGGTATACTCTCTGGCAGGTACCGGGAGAAAAATAAACGAGGCAGGTGTGGAATTTAAATCTCACATTGATGGCTCACTTCACACATTTACACCTGAGCGCGTCATGGATATTCAGCGCGTAATTGGTGCGGATATCATCATGGCTTTTGACGAATGTACTCCATATCCTTGCGAGTATGAATATGCCCGTACTTCGATGGAAATGACGCATCGGTGGCTGAGGCGTTGTTGTGAGCGGTTTGATGCTACCGAGGGGTTGTATGGCTATCAGCAAACTCTTTTCCCAATTGTACAAGGGAGTGTCTACAAGGACCTTAGGCAGCGATCTGCCGAGGCGATTGCCTCGTTTGGGCGAGAGGGGAACGCTATCGGCGGATTATCAGTAGGAGAACCTGCCGAGATCATGTATGAGCTTACGGAGGTAGTATGCGATATTTTACCACAAGATAAGCCCCGCTATTTGATGGGAGTTGGTACTCCTGCCAATATTTTGGAGGCAATTGCGCTAGGAGTCGATATGTTCGATTGCGTAATGCCTACCCGAAATGCGCGCAATGGCATGCTTTTTACATCGGAAGGGATAATGAATATCCGGAATGAAAAATGGAAGGATGATTTCACGCCGATCGATAATAATCTTGGTGGATATGTTAGTAGTTTTTACTCAAAAGCGTATCTTAGGCATCTGGTTAAGTCCGACGAAATGTTAGGAGCACAAATTGCGAGCGTACATAATCTGACATTTTATCTTTGGTTAGTCAATCAGGCACGTGAAAAAATAGAAACAGGTAATTTCTACTCATGGAAAAATGAAATGGTGAAAAAAGTAATGCAGCGACTTTAAAAGTTTATAAATCGCTCTTTTTTGAAATTTTTTTTTAGGATTTTAACACATTTAAGCTAATTTTAGCAGGAAGTTACAGTTGGTTAACTCATTTAGTTACCCTACTTTTGTGCTAATCTCTTCCAACTAAAAAACAAGAATTATAGAAATTGTAACTTTAAAAAGAATCCTTGTTTATCAAATAACGCTAACCTGTATAGTATGAAAAAAGTATCCCTATGGATTGGTTCGCTTGTTATGGGATCAATGCTAGCCCTACCATTGAGCGCACAACAACAGACGAACTCTCCGGACTACAATCCGAAGGCATCTTATGAAGGCCCTTATAAGTTGAACACATGGTCATTGGCTGTTCATCTTGGCCCCTCTCAGTTTTTTGGAGATTTGAGAGAATATGACTTTTCTCCGGTAACCAGTAACTCATCTGACACTCAAAGCGAGTGGGGCACTTTTCAGGGAGGGTTAACACTGAATAAACAATTGTCTTACCTGTTTGGTGTAAGGGCTGACTTATCAGTAGGCAATCTGAAAGGCATGAAGCGCCGTAATTACTTCCGCTATTTCAATGGAAACTATACCGACGTTGGACTATCAGGTACAATAAATTTGAAAGGCCTGCTTCTGGGTCCTACCAAAATGAAGCACTGGAAGATTGACGGTTACGCAGGTTTTGGTCAGGTATGGTACAACTCTACTGCCTATGAACTTGGATCAGGTCGTAAGCTTCGTAGCACTGACGGTACTACCAACGACTGGACTATACCGATGGGAGTTACTATCAATTATGAGTTGTCCAAGCGTCTTGACTTAGGCCTTGACTTCCGGGTAACTCATACTAATTCTGATCTTATCGATGCAACATACGGTGGTGACTATTCACGTGACCCAGGTGATGGGTTCAACATTAGCAACCTACCTACCTCCCGTAAAGGGAACTCCGCACTTGACAAGTACGGGTATGGATCAGTTATGTTGACTTACAAGTTAGGTAAAATGCCTCTGCGTGTAAATAAGCAAGATGGTAAGTACACCTACAATCCTGACATGGGAGGGTACTATAACCTTCGCTACACTGATCCTAAGCTACTCGTGAAGCCGCCAAAGATTCTTACTCTGGAAGAAATGGATTCGGTAGCGAAAGCAAATCGCCCAAAAGATATCGATCCAAGACTTTTGCTTGACACCGACGGTGACGGTGTTTCTGACTTCTTCGATAAAGAGCCAAACTCTCCATCGGGTAGCGTTGTGGATGGTAGCGGTCGTGTGATTAACTTTGATCAGTACGTGAAAAATGCCCTTGCTTCGGGAGCAGCTTGTACCGAAATCTTCGCAAACGTTATGTTTGAGACAGACAAGAATGGCATCAAGCCCGAGTATCGCGAAATGTTAACTAATGTAGCTTCGCTGATGAACAAGTCGGGATGCCGTTTACAACTCGCAGGACATGCTGATCGCACATCAACGGATCGTTACAATATGGCTCTCTCACGTCGCCGCGTAGAAGCAGTGCGAGACTTCCTTCTGATTGAAGGTGGTTTGAAAGATCAGAGCAAAGTAATCATCGATTACTTTGGCGCATTCAAGCCGATTGCCGATGGATCAACTCGTGAGGGTATGATGAAAAATCGTCGTGTTGAATTGAGATTACTTCCATAAGGAATATTCATACGCATCAAAAAGGCTCCCCTAGGGGAGCCTTTTTTCGTATTGATTCATTAGATTTGTGCAACTGACAGAACCTTGTACATTCTAATTTCTGATATCCACGTAGAGGTACCCTCAGAACAAAGTAAAAAATAGTGATGTAAACCGGAGCTATATAATTCGTTAAAAAGTAAATACGCTTACCAACGTCTTCCGATACAATTAAAACTAACTTATGAAAGAATACGATTACCTGGTAGTGGGTGCTGGACTTTGGGGCTGTGTTTTTTCCCACGAAGCTACCAAACGTGGGAAAAAGTGCCTAGTGGTAGACCGCCGCAACCACATTGGTGGCAATACCTACTGCGAAAGTGTTGAAAATATCAACGTACACACGTACGGAGCTCATATTTTCCATACCAACGATAAGGACATCTGGGACTATGTCAACTCATTTGTTGAGTTTAATCGCTACACCAATTCACCCGTTGCTAACTACAAAGGCGAGCTTTATAACCTCCCCTTTAATATGAATACTTTCTACCAGCTTTGGGGAGTAAAAACACCCCAGGAAGCAAAAGATAAAATAGCGGAACAAGTAAAAGAGGCAGGAATCACAGATCCTCAAAACCTCGAAGAACAGGCGATTTCGCTGGTAGGGACGGATATGTATCATAAGCTAATCAAAGCCTATACCGAAAAACAGTGGGGACGTAAAGCAACGGAGCTACCAGCATTTATTATAAAACGCTTACCGGTCCGGTTCACCTTTGATAATAACTACTTCAACGATCGGTATCAGGGCATTCCTAATGGTGGGTACAACAAACTTACCGAAGCGCTGCTTGATGGTATTGAAGTGCGGCTAGACATTGATTTTACGGAAAAGAAATCCGAATTGACTGGAATGGCAGATACCATTGTCTATACAGGTAAAATCGATGAGTACTTTGATTTCCGCTTTGGTGCTTTGGAGTACCGCAGCCTGCGCTTCAATCACGAAGTACTTGATACGGACAACTATCAGGGAAACGCCGTCGTTAATTATACCGATACCGAGACGCCATTTACCCGTATCATCGAGCACAAGCATTTTGAGTTTGGTACTCAGCCCAAAACAGTCATTACCCGCGAATACCCCCAGGAATGGAGTACGGGTGCTGAACCCTACTATCCAATTAACGATACCAAAAATGACGGCTTATTCCGACAGTATAAAGCATTGTCAGAACAGGAAGAAAATGTTATCTTCGGTGGAAGACTTGCTGAATACCGCTATTACGATATGCACCAGGTAATTGGCTCAGCATTAAAGAAAATAAAGGTTCATTTTGGGGAATAAACGAGTGTCTTTAATGAGAGTAGTGTGGTGCCTGATCATTGGGGTTGTACTTCTAGGATGTAAAACTCCCCGGGAGATGCCCGTACTATCCACCGAGCAACTCACTATTTTAAAGGATATTAGCGAGACACCTCCGCATCAGATTGAACCCGGCGATCGCCTGATGATACGAAACCTCAATTGGCTCTCCCCACTTTTTCCTGACCCCTCATCCAGCGGTCAAATGAGGAGCAGTCCAACGAATGATAGTGGCTACGAGGTAACCGTGAATAAGGCTGGCTCTATCAGTATGCCGGAAATCGGCTTCTTGAAGGTGGTAAACCTGACAAGTTTAACTCTGGCGGACACTCTGACGGTTAAGTATCAGAACACGATCAACAATCCGTTATTTGAAGTCACAGTCACTAACCTACAAGTACAGGTACTCGGTGCAGTTTCACAGCAAGGAGTTTATGCATTAAGCGATGAAAACCAGACCCTTGGGTTAATTCTGGCTAAGGCAGGGGGCATCAGGTTTACCGAAACGAGCGGTAAAATTCAGATTATCCGGCAGGCTGGTACTTCCCAACGAGTCATTGAATTTAGTATTGAGACTTTGGCAGACCCCCGTATTTTACAGCAACCGATTTACCATAAAGATGTGATCTATCTTCCCCCTTCACAAGAATCCGTCCGGAGCGTAAAACTTCAACGTAACCTCGTGGTGGTACAACCCTTCATTATCTTATTGAACTTCACATTTTTGATTTTGACTTTTCTTAGTCGCTAATGACACAAAGACTATAACCTATGATTACTGACTTACATATTCATATACTACCCGGGATTGATGATGGGGCGGCTAACCTAGCCGAAAGCCTTCAACTACTCCACCTGCATTATGAAGCCGGAGTCAGAAACATCGTGGCAACTCCCCATATCCGGTCAGACTTTTATTTGAACACACAAGAAAGCATCAGTGCTGCCTGGGAAATATTGCAAGAAAGCGCCACCGAGCTGTACCCTGACTTGCGCCTTCACTATGCAGCCGAATATTACGCGGATGATTACTTCATGGTACTCTTAGAAAAAGGTGATATTCTTCCCCTCTTTGAGCGCTATGTCTTAGTGGAAACATCAATGCGCATAGACCAACCCTACTTAGATGATATTTTATCTGCCATGATCGCGAAGGGCTGGCAGCCTTTACTAGCACACCCAGAGCGCTATCGGCAATGGCATAACCAACGTGAACGTTACGCCGAACTGCATGAGCTTGGCGTACTGTTTCAGATTAACCTACTGTCGTTGGGAGGCCTGTACGGATCCACCCAGCAGCAAATTGCCGAACAGCTTATTCAGCAAGGGTGGGTGCACGCAATCGGCTCGGACCTGCACCGGGCAAACCAATATAAATATATCGAAGAGGCTAAGCAAAACCCCCATTACAAATCTATGGATGGTAGTAAACTATTGAATAATTTATTCATGGAGAGTATACTATCTAAATGAGAAATGACCGTAACACTGCCCTTTTCGATGAGTTATTGAATAACTCTAACACACTAGACTATCATAAAATACTCAAAATATTTTTGAGTCGATGGTACTGGATTGTGGGGGCACTTGGCTTTTTTGGTCTCTTTTGTTTTTTGTACCTCAAACTAGCTACTCCGGTATACCTTTCCTCAATAACACTCAAATACTCCGAAAAGAAATCACAGTTAGACGAAATCGGCAACTCCGCTCCTGTTTATCTGTTCAATACCGGATCCGAAGAGTATCTGACCGAGAAGTATACTATTGCTTCACCAGATGTGATCCAGAGTGCGCTAAAAATACAAAACAGATCCTTTACTTTTTATCGAATTAAAGACCTTCGCCGGATTGATGTGTATCCTTTTCAACCCGTCCAGATTACGGTTCTGAACTACGACCCGACTCAGTATGAACATGGTAAATTCCTGCTCAACGAGGACTTATCACTGACGTACCTGACCGAAGCCTGCGAAACGACAATTGCGCCCACAGAACAGGCCATCGTCAAAGTACAAGGGCTTTTGTTCAAGATAGTCACCATCCATACGGCCCTTGGCTATCAATACGAGTTCACCTACAATGAACCCAGTAGAATGGTAGCCGGTCTCCGGGCGCGCATCAAGATGACCGAAGTTGAAGAAGGGATGCCCATCCTGAGTTTATCTTTCAAACATCATAACGCTGCCTATACCAAAGATTTCTTAAAAAACCTTTTGCAGGCTTACCAGGAGTATGATCTCAAACAAAAGCAGCAATCTTCCGACTTGACTATTACATTTATTGAGAATCAGACCAACCTTTACTCTGGCTTACTCAAACAGGCAGCACAAGAACTTGAATTCTTCAAAAAGCAAAACCAAATTTTTGATATCAGCTCCTCGGCTACTGAAATCACCGAAAAAGTAAGGGAATTTGAGCAACGAAAAAATGAGCTAGCCATCCAAAGTGCCTACATATCCATTCTGGAAACGGGTATTACGGGGGCTATGGAACCAGTCAATTATCTGTCGGTTGGGCTGGATGGTACCACGGATTTGGTCCTGATCGGTCTGCTCGATCGCTACAATACGCTTATTTCTCAGCGTAAAAATCTTGTATTAAAATACAGTGTAAACTCGGCAACCGTAAAGAATACCGATGATGAGATAGCTAGATTTAAAACCCAGATACTCGATAATATTAATCTACAAAAACAAAAAAACAGGAGCACAGCCCGGATTGTAAACGAAAACATGACAGTGCTCCAAAGTAAATTGAATCAGATTCCGGCCCTAGAGAAAAACTATATCTATCTCCAAAGTGACTTTGAGGTGAATAAAAACATTTATTCACTCTTACTAAACAAGGAAATTGAATCTTCTATTGTCCGGGCCGGAATACTCCCTTCGTTTTCGGTCATTACCCAAATCGAAAACGACAAAATCTCTCCAAAACCACTACAAATTATAATTCTTTCGGTTTTTTGTGGTCTGTTGGTTGGCCTTGGCAGCGTGTTAGCCACTAGATTACTAAATAACACCTTTACGGAGATCGAGGAGATTGAAAAGTATGCCAAAGTCAGCCTATTGGGAGTCATTCACCACTACACTCAAGAAGTAACAAATACCCAAGAAGATATTAATAATTTTTTGAATGATCGGTCGATATTTACCGAATCTCTAAGTGCTCTACGTACCCGGCTAAACTTCGCTAAGGATAAACGTACTCCCTCAGCAGGAGGGCAAGTCATCATGATTACATCCGAAAAATCAGGTGAAGGGAAATCGTTTGTGACGCTTAACCTCGCTATATCATTCACCAAAATCGGAAAGCGAGTGGTTGTTATCGGTGCAGATTTACGGAAGTCGAAGCTGCACCTCTTTTTTGATGACGCTAATAAGCAGGGGCTAGGTAGTTTTTTGCAAAATCCAGACAAGTACCCCTATTCATCATTGATCAAGAACAGTAACCTACCTGGTCTGGACTATATTCCGGCCGGGCCAGCTCCTTTCAATCCCGCAGAGCTTTTGATAATGCCCGTTTTTGATGACCTGGTAGCCTATTGCCGCAAACACTATGATTTCGTGCTGTTTGATACTGCACCGGTAGGCCTTGTATCCGATAATATTCCTATGTTTACCAAAAGTGATCATGTGGTTTACATAATCCGCTGGCTTTATTCCGGTAAAGATTCACACCGTCTGGCCGATCAGTTGGCCAACGAGTACGACCTCCCAAAAATGGAGGTAATTCTCAATAACTTTTATCCTGATAATTTGTACAGTAATATCAGCACCGGTGCTGGCTATGGGCTTGGTAGCCAAAGTTATTACCGCTACTCTTATGGGTATCATGAAAACGGATACTTTGAAGACTCTCCCCAGGGCTGGTTTAAGCGTCAAAGAAAGAAACTTTTTAATAAGTCGAGAAAATAAACAAAGTACTCCTCCTCCTCCTCCTCAGAATAGCTTATGTTTTCATTTGACTACACAAAACCCAAAGTAATAGCTGAGATTGGCTGCAATCACATGGGCCAATTTGCTTTTGCCAAAGAATTGATCCAGTTGGCAAAAGATTGTAAGGCAGACTACGCGAAGTTTCAAAAACGCAATAACGTGGAGCTGCTCACCGCAGAACAATATGCTACTCCGCACCCCGCACCCTACAATGCCTATGGCACCACCTATGGGGAGCACCGGGAGTTCTTAGAGTTTAGTCAGGCCCAACACGCCGAGTTAAAGTACTATGCGGAGTCCATTGGCGTAGGCTATGCAACATCGGTTTGGGACGTTACCTCCGCCCGTGAAATCATTGAGTTGAATCCCGATTTTATTAAAGTACCATCGGCCTGTAATAACTACTACGAAATGTTGGAGCTCCTCCGCGACACCTATTCGGGAGAGGTACATGTATCGATCGGGATGACCACTCAGCATGAAGTAGAAGAGCTTATCTCTTTTTTTGAGGAAACCGGTCAGGCTCGTGAACGGCTGATCGTTTACAGTTGTACCTCGGGTTATCCTGTTCCCTTTAAAGATATTTGTTTACTCGAAATCAATCGTCTATACAGCACGTTTGACCAACGAGTAAAGGAAATAGGCTTTTCCGGGCATCACCTCGGGGTAGCGATTGATATAGCCGCTTATACTCTGGGTGCCCGTTGGATCGAACGACATTTCACCAAGGATCGCACCTGGAAAGGCACTGATCATGCAGCCTCACTCGAAATGCCTGGGATGCAAAAGCTAGTACGTGACCTTGATGCCACGTATACAGCCCTTAGTTTCAAGGACAAAGACGTGTTGGATATCGAGATGGTGCAACGCGATAAGTTGAAGTACCGAAAAGCTTCTTTGGACCTATGAAGGTCATAGCATTCATACCAGTTCGTTGCGGAAGTACATCTATCCCCTTCAAAAATATAAAAGCCATAAATGGTAAACCCCTTATCTACTGGACAGCTGCTACGCTTAACGCTTGCTACGCCGTTGACGAAATCTGGATAGGAACTGACTGCGAAGAAATAGCGTCGGTTGTGGACGGTTTGGCGCTGGATAAAGTCCGGGTGTACCACCGCTCGCCGGAGAATGCGACCGATACGGCATCAACCGAAAGTGTGATGCTGGAATTTCTCCAACAATATCCGAACCTAAACCCAGAATCTACGTTGGTACTGGTGCAGGCGACCTCCCCTCTTCTTCAATCCAATCATATTGAAGAAGCACTTCAAAAATTCAGCACGGGGGATTTCGATTCGGTACTCTCTTGCGTCGGGAGTAAGCGTTTTTTTTGGAAACAAAACGGCACTCCGATCAATTATGACTACCGTAACCGTCCACGACGACAGGATTTTGAAGGTTGGTTGATGGAAAATGGGGCCTTTTATATTCAGTCAGTACACGGGGTATTAAGTAATCAAAACCGCCTGGGCGGCAAGGTTGGTTTCTACGAAATGCCCGACTACACTGCCACCGAGCTTGATGAAACCATTGATTGGATTATTACCGAGAAATTGATGCAATACTATCTGCCTACCCAGCCTTTGAGCGCAAATATCCGGGTATTGCTAACCGATGTCGATGGTGTATTAACGGACGGTACGATGTACTATGGTGAAGCCGGAGATGAATTGAAAAAGTTTAATACCCGTGATGGCATGGGGTTTGAGCTACTCCGAAAGGCCGGAATAAAAACAGGGATAATTACCTCCGAAAATACCAAAATCGTGGCTCGCCGAGCGGCTAAGATGAAGGCCGACTACCTATATCAAGGCCAGCGTGACGGAGGGAAATTAGCGGCGGCGCTCGAAATTTGTGATCAGGAAGGCATAACCTTAGAGCAGGTAGCGTACGTAGGCGATGACCTCAATTGCATTAGCCTACTCAAAAAAGCGGGCCTTGCTGCCTGCCCGGCCGATGCCGTGACCGAGGTTAAAAACATACCCGGCATACAAGTACTATCTGCCAAGGGCGGTGAAGGCTGTGTGCGGGAGCTGGTAGAACTTATCTTAGGCCGGTCTTGAGCCTGGGGTATTCAGTAGTACAAGCACGCCTACTGGGAACGAGTGATGAAATTGAAGTTTTTTTGCCGCCAATAGTCCGGCATCTCTGGTTAGTTCGCTCACTCAGACGGGGCAGCTTAGTGAAGTATTCTTACAGTTTACCATCCGCTTTCGGCCAAGCAAGACTTTCAATAGCTCGAAAAGCATTCAGTGTCGTAGTAAACCGTATGGTAGTAGTGGTAACGGTATTACTGGTTGTGGTTTCCTTGCTGACGCCTCCCCTGATAGTTTTGATAGTACCTGGCTTTTCAAGTGAAACTCAGGAGTTAACCATTACCATGTTTCGGATTATACTCTTTTTCATTCTTCTTGATATCATCAACAGCTTTATTAATACCATTCTAAACGCTGAAAATATTTTTGGTCGGGCCGAACTAACCGGCATTTTTCGTGCCTCTCTCTCCCTTTTATTTCTTTGGGTTCTATTCCGTATTTTGGTATCTGGACCCTCGTTATCTCCCAGTTTGTTAGAAAAGTAAGGGGGATATTAGCCTCTATTTTCTTTTTACAAAAAATCAGATTTCGGTACTACTTGCTATGGTCCATTACTGATTTTAACCACAAGATATTTTTCAATACGATTTATTCTACATTCAAGTGTGTAACCTTTTCGCAGCTATTCAATATAGCATTTACCTCCTCCTTCTCTCTCCTTCCCCAAGGTATTTATGCTGTTTATAAGTACGTAGAAATCCTGTATAACCGTACCCTTGGCATTGTTTTACAACCCATCATTACCGTTTATTTTACGCATATTTCTCTACTACTCCAAAAAGCTCAATCCTAAAGAGTCAAACAAATGACTGGCAGACTTATCTACCTTTCCGTTTTAGTGGGAGTTTCTCTGGGTACTCTCACGGGAAAAGAATTACTTACTATCTTGTGGTCAGGTAAATCGTTTAGTCAGGGAAGCATTGACCTAGCATTTAAGTTATACCAATTTTATCCGGCTTCTATTTGTGGTGAGGGCACCTCATCAATCTACCGGAAGCTAACGGTTAGTTTGGGGTAGTCGAAAAGCTACTACAACTGGCTAAGTGTTATTCAAGTAAGTAGTTGGCCATATTTAAACATATATTTATTTAATTGAGCAGTTGATGGAAAACTCCGACCCTCCGTATTTTTCAAGAATATGATTTATCCTCATGTGAAGCGCCTCCTTGTTTTCAAAATCCTTCGGGCGCAACCACT
>JBDNFP010000308.1:0-26915 GCA_041689775.1 Spirosomataceae bacterium | reverse complement strand
TTTTTAAGGTACTTGGCGGCTAAGTCGGCCATAGTACGCCATAAAACCACGCCGTGCCACTCAGTGTTGGAATGACTTTGTCCTTTGGCATCTCTAAATGTTTCGGTAGTAGCCAAAGACAACTTGGCTACGCTGACATTGGCTTCCAAAGTCTGCAACTCAGGGCGGTGTGCCGCTGCGATCTTTGCCTAGGTTACCGATCAACGTTACTTTATTTAGTCCCCGCATGGTGAAACTGAATGATTTGTACGTTAAGGTATATTTTGTTTTTCATATTTCCAAGTCATCCATTGGGCTTATTATCTGGTCAAATCCCTTCGTAGTCATGTGGGTGTATATTTCCGTAGTTTTGGAGCTTTCATGGCCTAAAAGCACCTGTATATAGCGCAGATCGGTCCCTTTTTCTAATAGGTGCGTAGCAAAGCTATGGCGTAGCGTATGGACCGTTACTTTCTTAGTGATCCCGGCTTTTTGACAGCGTTCTTTAAAAAATACCTGAATGCTTCGGGCCGAGTAAGGTCCCCCTTCCGGTCCTTCAAAAAGGTGGGTCTTGGGACGGTAGGTTTTTATATAGGTACGAAGTAATGTCAAGGTTTTGGTAGAAAGAAGCGTATACCGATCTTTTTTACCCTTGGCTTGCTCCACCCGAATTTGCATCCTGTTGGAGTCAATATCTTTGATTTTTAAATTAATAGCCTCGCCGATGCGTAGTCCAGATGAATAGATGGTGGTCAGGATTGCCCGGTGCTTGAGGTTGGTGGTGGCCTTCAGTAGGGCCGTCACTTCCTGAGTACTTAGTACGTTTGGTAATGCTTTTTCCTTGTTGGGCCTTACTAGATTGTAAAATTTCCGTTGCCCACCCAGTACTCGTTCATAGTAAAACTTGATGGCATTGATGGCTTGATTTTGGTGTGAGGCCGACACCTTACGGTCAATGACAAGGTATTGACAAAAGACTACAATCATACGTTCGTCTATTTTATCTATTTCATGCGTGGGATAATGGTTAATGAGTTCTTCAAATAGACTTTTGTAAGATTTTATGGTATTTTCGCTGTACCTGAGTTCTTTTAGTTTAAGTATATACTCAGCAGGGCATGGGCGATAATTTAGCGTATTATACTCTGATTTTCTGGCCACTCTTCCTTCTTCTTGTTTTTCCTCTTCTAGCCTGATACGTAGCCCTTGTATATTGGCTATTGCCTCCAGTTCGGCCACTAATTTGTCAGAGAATGGAATACTCCACCATTTATTTTTGGCGTCCCAGTTCCAGAAAGGCATTTTTTTGATGGCTATTGGCAAATCCTTATTGTAACCAAACAAAATTTTGAGCCTTCCGGCACGGGTTTTTATGCATAGCACTTCACCTTTACCTACGTGGGCCCCACCGCCCGAAACCTGTAAATCAATGGTTTGATGCACAATTACTTGTGATATTCGATCCTTGAAGTACCCTTTGATTACATCCAAATTGTGAGCGTAGTTAGGGATAATCCAAAACCGCTGTTCCTTATCCCATTTTGAATACCGCAAAGTCAGCACAAAACGTACGTCACTATCGTTTTTGGGCATTTTTAGAATAATTTTCTTACCAATTACCTCTATAAGTATGGACGTAGATTTGGGTAATACTACTTCGAACGAATTTGGTTCCGGGATTTCTGTTTCCTTTGGAGTACTCGTTTCGCCAGGTGGGTGAGTAGTGTCACCACTTTCGGTAATGATATCAGGAAATATTCGTTTGAGTTGACCAAATGCCTCTTCGGTATAAGGTATATGCCATGCGCAATGAGTTTTACTCCATTTGGCGTCTTCAATTTCCCGAAGTAAGGCAATAAATGTCTGATTGAAAGGGAAATCTACTTTAATTCTGTCTTTGTTTTGATGAATTATTTTTGTGGCTTTAATCATAATTACTTGCGTTTACTACCTTGATATCGATGTATATACGCAATAAAATTCTAATAAATTTTTATTTATTCCAACAAAAAGAGCGGCTAGATTTATAAAATCCAGCCGCTCCATTCTCTTCTCCGCTATCGCTATACTGCGCTTTGTGTCCATTCATTATCAACGAGCCGCCAAACGTTCAACGGGTTGCTGTCTTTCAGCTCATCCGGGAGCATACTTTGAGGCCAATCCTGAAACGATTGCGGGCGCACGAAGCGTAAGATGGCGTGGCGGCCAACCGAGGTGAAGCGAGAGTCGGTCGTAGAAGGGAAGGGTCCGCCGTGGTGCATGGAAGCACAAACTTCTACCCCAGTAGGCGCGCCGTTCATGATAAATCGTCCGGCCCGGCGAGCCAGGATCCGGACGAGTTGGGGGTATTCCTTCGCCTCTTCGGCATCCGCCATCAGGGAGGTAGTTAATTGCCCGGAAAGCTTAGAAACGGCTTCCTGCATTTCTGCTACGGTTTCAGATACTACTAGTAACGAAAACGGGCCAAATACCTCTTCGTGTAGTTTTGGGTTACTAATAAAGGCTTGTCCACTCACCCGGGCAATGGAGGCCTGGGATTGATTACGATCTTCGGTCGCGACATCCGACATCGCCAAAGATTCTACCCCGGCTTGCTCCAACGCTTCATCGCGAAGCTTAAAGAAGTTGATCCGAATCCCCTCGGTCAGCATGGTAGCAGACGTAACTTTACTTATTTCCTGGGCGTAGTTGGCTTCAAATTGGGCCAATTCTGGCGATTTTACCACGAACACCAATCCCGGATTGGTACAAAACTGTCCGGCACCCAACGTCACCGAGCTCGCCAGTGTTTTGGCCAGGGTATCGGTTTGGGCAGCCATTGTTTTTGGAAGAATCACGATTGGGTTCACGCTGCCCATTTCGGAAAATACCGGAATCGGCTCGTCGCGTTCCTGCGCCATTTTGTACAGCGCCATACCTCCTTTGAACGACCCCGTGAAGCCAACGGCTTTGGTGTGGGGGTTCTTTACGAGGGCAGTGCCCACTTCGTACTTATCGTCATACAACATCGAAAACACGCCATCGGGCATGCCAGTGCGCTGCGCTGCTTTCACGATGGCTTGCGCCGTGAGATCACTGACGCCGGGGTGGGCCGGGTGAGCCTTCACGATGACTGGGTTACCAGCCGCCAACGCAGGACCGGTATCCACTCCGGCGATGGAGTAAGCAAAGGGGAAGTTGCTGGAACCAAACACCACGATGGGTCCGATGGGCACGAGCATTTTACGTAAATCAGGCTTCGGGGCCGGAGCGCGGTCGGGTTGGGCGGTATCCACGCTCGCCTCGACCCACGATCCTTCGCGGATCAGGTCGGCAAACTGCGTGATCTGATTGATAGTTCGCGCCCGCTCGCCTTGCAAGCGTGCCATGGGGAGCCCGGTTTCCAGGTGCGCTCTTTCGAGTAACTCATCACCCATTCCCATAATTTCTTCGGTAATGGCCAGTAAAAATTCGGCCCGCTTGTGTGCGGGTACGGCAGCGTAGGCATCAAAAGCGTCCTCTGCTTTTTGCATGGCTTCTTCTACTTCGTCGGGCGTAGCGGGGTGAAACTTCTCGGCGAGGTAGGAAGCCTGGGCCGGTACGAACGAATGAAAACTGCCGGAGCCCTTAGCGGACTGCGAATAACCAATATAGTTTTTTCCGATAATAGGCATAAAAAGAGGTTTGTTTAGGCGGTCAGAACGACCAGATGAATTAATATAGTTGGATATCCCTTCAAAAGAAAAGATTTGTGCTTATTTCCTGTTGGAATAAACACAAATCTTAAAAAAATTAGAAGCTGTTGGCAGCTAGTTGGTGCTCTGCTGAGATTATTCGTCGAGGGCTGGAAGCCATTGAATGTAGGTATCTACACCAAGCGTCCAATGAGGCTATCAACGGTCAGGCCCTCGGCTTCCGCCTTGAAGTTACGCACGATCCGGTGACGCAACACGGGCAAGGCTACTGCTTTCACATCTTCAATATCGGGCGAGTATTTACCGGCAAGTAAGGCATTGCATTTTGCGGCCAGAATCAGCGCCTGTGAGGCACGCGGTCCCGCTCCCCATTCGAGGAAATCGTTGGCTTCCTTGCCAGCGAGGGCGGTGCCGGGGCGGGTTTTCTGAACCAACTTTACGGCGTATTCAATCACGTTATCAGTCACGGGTACTCGACGAACGAGGTGCTGAAACGCCTGAATTTCTGCCCCACTGATTACTTCCTGTACTGTATGTTTAATATCGCTGGTAGTAGTTTTTACGATGGATACTTCCTCGGCGTAGCTCGGGTAATCGAGTGAAATCATGAACATGAAGCGGTCGAGCTGCGCTTCCGGAAGCGGGTAGGTACCTTCCTGCTCAATGGGGTTTTGGGTAGCCAAAACGAAAAACGGACGGGCTAATTCGTGTTTTTGACCGGCAACGGTTACGGAGTACTCTTGCATGGCTTCCAGTAGCGCCGACTGTGTTTTGGGGGGCGTACGGTTAATTTCGTCCGCCAGAATAATATTAGCAAATACGGGCCCTTTGAGAAATTTAAAGTTACGCTGTTGATCTAAGGTCTCGGACCCAACAATATCAGAAGGCATCAGGTCGGGTGTGAACTGGATTCTATTGAAACTAAGGTCCATCGAGGAGGCAATAGTCTGAATCAAGAGGGTTTTGGCAAGCCCCGGTACACCCACCAAAAGGCAATGTCCCTGGCAAAATATTGCCGTGAGTAGCAACTTTACAACATCATCCTGTCCAACTATTACCTGTCCGATTTCGGTGCGGAGTTTCTGATAAGCTTGGGTCATAGCCTCGGCGGCTTCAACATCCGATTTGTATTGCATAGAGAAATGAGAGATTTGTTTACTGATAGAATGATAGATTGAGTGAATGATAGAATGAGTAATTACGATGAATGAGTGTTGGCAATTCAAAGACTTTAATCTCTATTCACAACCGCCATTCAAATCAAAGCTCAATCATTGACTCCCGGTGGGCGATAAGCCGAAAATACGACAATTTTGAAACTCATCGTCAACGCTGATAAAAACATCGCCGGCCGCTTTCTTAAACCATAGTTCCAGCGCATTGTTTTTCTTGTTGGAAAGCACGATTTGGCCCAGCTTTTCGTAGTCGTCGCGAAAGTTGGCGGTATGGGGCTCTGATTTGCTTTTATACCAGAGGATACGCATGGCAGTCCGGCCGTCTTCGGTCCGGTAGGAGATGGGTGTACTGATCTGATCTACCTTCATACTATCTAATGCAAAGTAGAGGGCGGGGTCCATGGAAGCATCCAATGCAATACGGCCCAATCCGGTTTGTGGATCGCTCAGAATACCTCCGGCATCGGAAGTTAATTTATCCTCGGAGTTTCCTTTGGCGGCGGTGGCAAAGCTGATGGAATCCGCTTTGATGAGTACCCGCACGCTGTCGAGGTACTGTACCGCTTCTGATATATCCGTTCCGCGGTTGTAGTCAGGCCGCAAGAGGATGTGCCGGGCGTGGTATTCAGCCCCTCGGGTTTCTATCATTTGAATGAGGTGGAATCCAAACTGAGTTTCGACGATGTTTGAAATTTCATTGGGTTTGAGCGCAAGCGCGGTTCCTTCAAACTCAGGTACCATCATGCCCCGCTTCGCAAAGCCGAGGTCTCCACCGTTCTTGGCCGAGCCGATGTCTTCCGAATAAACCTGGGCCAACATGGCGAAGTCTTCGCCATCCGCCGCACGCTTCTTTAAATCAATTAATTGCTGACGAAGCTTATCTTTTTGTTCCTTCGTGATCGTAGCCAAACGGATAATATGTCCTACTTCTACTTCGGAAGGGATATAGGGCAAGCTATCTTTGGGAATGGCGTTGAAAAACTTGCGCACATCACTAGGCGTAATTTTTACGTCACCCGCAATTTTTTGCTGCATTGTTTCGACAATGGCCTGATCTTTCACCTGCTGGCGTAGCTCGGTTTTCAGGGCGTCGATGGTCTTACCGTAGGCTTCCACCAGATTTTTTTCGGACCCAAAGCGTTGGATCATGTAGCTCATACGGCCATCGAGCTGATTGTCAACGTCTTTATCTTCTACCGTTACGGAATCAATTTCCGCCTTGGCGAGTAGCATTTTGTTAATGATTAGCGATTCCAATAACTGGCATCGCTGGGGAGTCTGACCTTCGGTTTTGTAGCTTTGGTACAGCTCTTCGAGTTCTGAGCGTAGGATGTAGTAGTTGTCGACCCGGGCAATGATTTTATCGACGCTGATGCCCTGCTGTCCCTGAGCAATGCTCAAAAATGAAATGGATCCGAGCAGCAAAGTGAGCAGGCCCCGGACTATGGATGATTTCTTATTCATATTTACTGGTTACTATCGTTGCAAAATACGTTTATCTGATGAGTTTTTCTAACTCTTCTTTGTTGACTTTTATTGGATTCTTACTTTTTAATGATTCTAGCCATTGTTTTTCCAGAATTCGCTGGTATTCGTTTATCACCGCGCCGCGTGCTTCTTCAAAGGTTTTATTCCGCGACGCCTCGATTCGCTCAATTTTAATGACTACTGATTTTCCATTTGGTAACTTAATCATCTGACTACCTATTTCCCAGGCAGCAACTTTAAAAATGGAATGATCTTGGGCGTAAAACCCTTCGTTAATTACTATTGAACCCGGTTTTGCGGCATTTATTGCTACTTCGAGATCTTTTTTGGATTGACTGTAAAAAACAAAACTCACGCGGCGGTTGCGTTCGGGCTCAGGTACCGGTTGAAACGAACCGTAGTCTTTTTCAATAATCCGGGTGATCGATATTCCTTGTCCATTTAAAAAACGAAGTACGTTGCCAATCCGGGCGGCGGACACTGAGTCGGGTTCATTGCCGGTACGGTGGCCGGCTATTTCTACCACGAACGTCTGGTTTTTCTTTAAAGTAGCCGCCAATACGAACAAGCTGTTGAGTTGCGAAGTGCTGAGGGCGGTTTGGTTTTCTTCAAAAAGTAGTTCCTGACCTTTGAGGCGCAAAGGGTAGGGGCTCACCGCTAATGCCTGCGTAGCAAGGTTCAAAGTAGTGGTATCAATGGCCTCAATCACCGTAGCGTAGGCTCTTTCCGGGTGGCGGTACTTGTCCAGGTTTTGCTCATAGATTTTGCGCTGCCCCAATGAGTCGTCCAAGGATCTTTGCCACACTTGCTCTTCCATAACCTGGGAAAGCAGTACGTCTTCCTTGATCTCCTTCAACAGCGTTTTGTACTCTGGATGTTTATTTTCAAGATTCTGTTTCTCGTATTCAATGAGCCTTTTTGACCGGAAATCGTTGTAGTACGTTTTCAGAATACTTTTTGGATCGGCAGCGGCAGGTCGGGGAGAAGCGTATTCCCGGACGTGTTGAATAAAGTCGCTGGTGGTAGTTGGTATGGATTCAATTGTAAACAGCGGCGATTGGGACCACTGGGCTGGTAATGGGGAGGGTAGTTTCCAATCACCTTTTTGGAGGGTACTGTCGGCTTTTGCTTCCAACTGGTTATAAATAACCACATTTTCACCAATAGTATACTGTTTTTTTAGTCCTTCAATGAAGGCTTTTTCCACTAGTTTGCCACGGCTGTCGGTTGTTACTTTCAGACGGAGTGAGGTTTCTAACGCAGCAAAGGTTTCCAGGGGAAGTTTGTTCAGAAGGCGAATGACATGCCACCCGTAGGATGTTTTAACGGGTTTGGAGTAGCTACCCGGTGTGCTCAAATTGAAGGCAGTAGCTTCAAAATCAGGCACCATTTGCCCGATCCCGAAAATTGGGAGTACTCCACCCTGTTGCCGTGATTGGAAGTCATCGGAATATACCTGAACTATTTTTTCCCAGGGTTCGCCCTTTTCCAGACGTGCGTAGGCCTCATTGATACGAACCTCGGCTTCTTTTTTCTTCTCGTCGGTCAACTTTGGGCCAAGCTGTATCATGATGTGGGCTACCCGCAGTTGTCCGCGGTTAGCCCGTCGGTCATGTACCTTGATGAGGTGGTAGCCAGATTTTGAACGTATCGGTTGAGAAATCTGTCCGATTGGGGTAGCGTAGGTCGCGGTTTCGAAAGGATACACCATCTGAAAAGCCGTGAAGTATCCTAAGTCGCCTCCGTTGTTGACGGCGGTTGGGTCCTTGGAGAATTTCTCCGCCATTTCGGCAAAATCGGAGCCTTCCATCAAACGTCCTCGCATTGCTATTGCCGCCCGATAGGCAGAAAGGGTATCGGCCGCCGAAGCTTCTTCGTCTACCGAAATCAGAATGTGGGAAACACGTATTTCCTCTTTCAGTCGTTCATAGGCTTCCTTCGTGAGTGCTTCCACCTTATCTTTATCCGTTAGGTAGGGAAGGGCTAATTGTTCCTTGTAAGACGCCATTTCCTCCTTAAAATCAGCGACGGTATCACGGCCTTGTTGCTCAGCAGCGAGCAACTTTAATTTGTTGGTGGTAAAAACTTCCAGAAATTCTTCCGGGCTCAGATTTTCAGTGGTCGAATCCTGGTTGTTTTTGGTGTAAGATTCCAGAAACTCCTCTGGGCTATATTGGTAATTACCCATTTCCATTAATATGGGAGTGGCGGGTTCAGTAGTTGTTTGTGTAGGTGGTGAGGTGGTTTTGCAAGCGGCAAAAAGACAGGAAAGCACTAGCGCAAACCAAAAGTGAATCCATTGTATTCTATGGGGATATTCGATGGTAATTCTTATTAAGATAGTGTTTATACTAACCATTTTACAGGCTTAAATAGTGTTCAAAATACCAAAGTTACGGGCTTTATCGCCAGCATAAAAGTTGAGGCTCAGAATTTGAGCTTTGGAGAGGGTTTCAGACGCACGGTTCTGGTGGTAAGGTCGTAGGCAAGTTCATAATGAAAGCTATCCCCAAAATTTTTATTTTTAAAAGTCAAAGGCACCCGCACTACCGGGGTGACGATGGCTTTTTCGTAAGTAAGCTCGGTACTATTTTGCCCTAGAATATCGTCGTTATCCAGTTGGTCGGCAATCTTAAAACCCACCCCGGCGGCGGTCAAGCCTAATGAGATGTATTTCAGAGGTGTGAGGGCCACATCGGCTAGTTCTACTAGCCCAGCCGGAATTTTTATGTAATCATTGTACTTTTTTATCTCGGCCAGTGTTTTCTGGGCGGATGCATAATCATCAATCTCCACCAACACCAAGGAAGCAACTACTTTGCCATTTTTTGGGAGAGGAATTTCAATGGGACTAAATACGTCCGATCGGAACGATTGTCCTTCTTTGGTTTCCTGCACGCCCCAGCTACCATTGATGACGGCTACGGCTTTACCGTTGGCATCGAGGGTAGTAAGTGAATAGGCCATAAGTAGCTCGTCACCGCGGCTAAGGGTCTCCTCCAGATCAATGGCTTTGAGCGACGAAATTTGCAGGCTCGTCAGAGTCTGACGGGTAGGTTGGCAGGAAGTTAATACTAATCCTAGCATTAGAACCCAGGGGGTGATTTTTATGGACACTCTGAACGATAAATTTTGGATGACTTGATAGTTGATTTTAGATACTATACCAGGGGCTCTTGTTGGCTGAGGCAGTGGAAGCTACCCTGTCCCCAGATGATTTCGGTTGCCGGCAACGGAATTACCTTCTGGTCTTTAAAGACCTTTTCTAGGATATTAATGGCGACCTGATCATTTGAACTGTTGAACACGGGCACGATGACCCCGGCATTACAGATCAGGAAGTTGGCATAGGAGCCGGGAGTCCGGAAGTCGCCGATCATAACGGCCTCTGGCATGGGAAGTTCCACCACATTCAATGGCTTATCATTGAGCAATCGCATTTTTTTGAGCAAACGGAGGTTGGTTTGCAGTACCGTATAGTTATCATCGTTGGGATTGCTTTCCACGCAGGCTACCACGGTATCTTCGTCTACAAAACGGGTGGTGTCGTCAATGTGCCCGTCGGTATCGTCGCCCACGATTCCGTCCTCTACCCATAGTACCTGATCTACTCCGTAGTAGTTGTACAAATACTCTTCAATCTGTTCTTGATTAAGGTGGGGATTTCGGTTGGGGTTGAGCAAACAAGATCGGCTGGTCAGCAGGCTTCCCGCTCCATTAAATTCCACGGAACCACCTTCCATGACGATACCCGGCTGAACGGTGAGTAATCCGAGGTGTTCGGCAATGGCAATGGGAGTGCGGTCATCATCATCGTAGGGAGGGTACTTACCCCCCCAGGCGTTATGTCCCCAATCCACTACCATCCGCTGTTTGGTTTCGGGGTTAATGAGGAAGGCCGGTCCGTGGTCGCGGCACCACGCATCGTTGGTAGGCTTTACCACAAACTCAATCTGTTGTGGATCTACCCCAATAGCGTCAAGCTCTTCTGTAATGAAGCTTTTTAGTTGTTCATTATGAGCTACTATCCCAACCTTTTCTCCCTGACTGATGGCCTTTATGAAAGCCAAGTATTGAGGTCTCATTTTAGCTAATTTATCTCCCTGCCAGGAAGCCTCGTTGTGCGGAAATGTTAGCCAGGTGGCCCGGTGCGGATGCCATTCGGGCGGAAACATGAAGCCTAATTGTTTGGGCGTTAGGGTAGTACTAGTAGTATGTTGGGTTGCCAATAGGAATGTAGCGATTAATGATAAAACTTGTTTCGTTCCTCTTTTCAGATTAATTGACTGAAGAGCGTAAGGAAAAACAAAGTATAGTACGAAAAGGATTCCTTCGTAGTGTTACGATATTTAAGGTACTAAACCACAAAAGTACTTCAAAACGATTAAACAACGACTTAGGTGACCGATTAAACCGCCATCTGGATCAATTACATTCCGGTCAAAATGAAGAATAGGTAGTAAGTACTAAGGAAGTATAAAGAAATAGTTGTCTTATCAACAAAAATATATTTAATTTTATACCGGATTATTACAATTAATAGCCCTTATTCTCTACAAGAATTCAGAGTAAATAACAATATGCAATGGTTATAAAGGAAGAACGTATTTCCGTTTTTGATATATTTAAAATAGGCGTTGGTCCTTCGAGTTCTCACACCCTCGGACCGTGGAGGGCAGCGCAGATATTTTTGCGGTTGGTTGACGACAGGGTAGGCTTAGCCAACGTGAAGGCGGTGCGGGTAGAGTTATTTGGTTCCTTAGCAAAAACCGGCAAAGGACACGGAACCGACCTTGCGGTACTGCTTGGCTTGGGTGGGCATGACCCCATCACGATCGTTACGGCCAACATTGATAGTATCTGGAACGAAATAAGGTCCACGGCTACGCTCCACTTGGCGGGGCAATGGGCCGTTCCTTTCGAGGAAAAACAGCATATTCTTTTCCATAAAAACGAATCATTACCGTTCCATCCCAACGGCGTAAAGTTTGTGGCTGATTGTGGTTCCAATGGAGAGATAGTGGAAACCTACTTCTCTATTGGAGGTGGTTTTGTGGTACAGGAAGAGGATGAAGCGGTATTCAATAATGAGCCAGTAAAACTGCCTTTTCCCATTGATAGTGCGGAAGATTTGCTCAATTGGCATAAGAGAACCAATAAGGCCATCTGGGAAATAGTACTCGAAAACGAGCTGGTATGGCAAAGTGAATCTGATGTACGCTCGGGCCTGATGACTCATTGGGAGGTTATGAAAGAAAGTATTTTTGGTGGCTGCTGCACCACGGGTACCCTGCCCGGTGGCCTGAATGTAAAGCGCCGGGCCGCAAGTTTGCACGACAAGTTACTGGCTGGACAGCCCTACGCTGACTACGCCGAATGGTTGGAACTGGTAAGAAGGGGTGGAAATAGCTTTAAATATACCCTCGATTGGGTAAACTGCTTTGCGTTGGCCGTGAACGAACAAAATGCTTCGTTTTGCCGGGTGGTCACTGCCCCAACCAACGGATCAGCCGGGGTGATACCGGCCGTCATTCAATACTATCTTGCGTTTTGTAATGGTATCGAAGAAGACGTTGTGAAGTTTCTGCTAACCGCCGCAGAGATTGGCAGTATCTTTAAAAAAGGAGCGACCCTCTCGGCCGCCATGGGAGGTTGTCAGGCCGAAATCGGGGTGTCGTCCGCCATGGCGGCGGCCGGGCTTACGGAGGTTTTTGGCGGCACCGTTGCCCAGTGCCTGATGGCCGCAGAAATTGCGATGGAACACCATCTAGGCATGACGTGCGATCCCGTCGGGGGGCTGGTCCAGATTCCGTGCATCGAACGAAATACAATGGGGGCCATTAAGGCCATTACGGCTTCCCAACTGGCTTTGCAAAGTGATCCTGAACACGCAAGGGTGTCGCTGGATGATGTGGTGTCCACCATGTGGGAAACGGCCCTGAATATGAACTATCGCTTCAAGGAAACATCCGAAGGCGGGCTGGCACTACGAATTCCGATCAGTTTAAGCGAGTGCTAACAAGAGCAACGGCCATTATCAGATGGCCGTTGCCCTTGTTAATTAGTCAATGAAGCGTTTTGTAATGGGTTGGTACGAATCCACCCTCCGGTCGCGCAGATAAGGCCAGGTAGTTCGGTAATGATCAATCTGCGCCAGATCAATTTCCTGCACGTGCACCACTTCCTGATCATGGGGTGCCAGGTACAAGAGCCGTCCGTGCGGATTGGCCACGAATGATCCACCCCAAAATAGCTGCTTTGCCTCACGACCTACCCGGTTGACCGAAACGACAAAAACGCCGTTGGCAATGGCGTGACTACGCTGAATGGTTTGCCAGGCACCGTACTGCTCCTCGTTCATGATGGGGTCCGTTTCGTGGGTATCCCACCCGATGGCGGTAGGGTAAAACAATATCTCCGCCCCTTTCAAACTGGTAATGCGGGCCGCTTCGGGGTACCATTGATCCCAGCAGATCAGTACCCCTAGGGTCGCAAACTTGGTTTTGAAAACCCGGTAGCCGTCCTCACTTGACGAGGGGTCGTTGGTCGGGGCATCTCCGGGGGTAAAGTAAAATTTCTCGTAATAACCCGGATCATCGGGGATGTGCATTTTTCGATACTTACCTAAATAACTACCGTCGGCATCAAGCACCGCCGTCGTATTATGGTAAAGTCCGTGCGAACGTTTTTCAAACAACGAGGCGATAATTACTACGCCCAGCTCACCCGCCAAAGCGCCCAAGGCATCGGTAGAAGGCCCAGGTATTGCTTCGGCCAGGCTAAAATTAGCGTGGTCTTCCACGTCGCAGAAATACAAAGACTTAAATAATTCTTGCAGACAGATAATCTGAGCGCCTTGGGCGGCGGCTTCTCGTATCTTCTTGGTGGCATTCTGAAAATTCACTTCAATACCAGCGGTACAACTCATTTGTACCATTCCTATTTTTACTTTACTGTTCATTGGCTAGGTGTCAGTCAGGTAGTTCGACTGGGAGGTTTGATTATTAAAAAGATTCTGAATTAGTACGGTATGCGGGTGAATTAAGATGTTTATCTACTAGTTCGCCGTCCTTTCCAAAAACCCTATTTCCTGGCTCTTAGTTCTTTTATTTCAAATTGAAACGAAAGTTCGTTCATGCATTTGAAGTGTCCTTTCGGGCATTTAGCGTATCCGATTTTGGAGCAGGGACGGCATCCAATGGAGTTGTTTTCCAGAATTACGTGCGGCGTTTTATATGGGTACATGCCAAACTTAGGCGTGGTATTCCCCCAGATCGAATACACCATTTTCTTAAATGCCGCTGCGATATGCATGAGTCCGGTATCGTGCGTAAAAACCAACGCCGATTGCTTCACCAGGGAGGCAGATTGGTTGAGATTGTATTTTCCGCAACCATTGAAAATTAACTGATCACCCAGGGCTTCCTGAATTTTTTCTCCGGTATCAAAGTCTTCCTTACCACCGAGCAGGATAGTGGGGTAATTGATCTTTTTGCAAAGTTCAATAATTCGTTCGGTGGGTAGCCGCTTGGTGGCGTGCTGACCGCCAATGGCAAATGCCACAAATCCAGAACGATGGGTGAGGGGTATCCATTCAGGCTCTACCTCATCGCGGTACGGGATAAAATAATCAAGCCCTTTGTTATCGTTGGTTACCCCAAGCGCTATGACAGTACTCATGTATCGATCCACAATGTGCACCGAGGGCATTTTGTCTATTTTTAAATTGGTAAGCAGCCACTTCTCTGAATTCAACTTCGGGAAACTAAATGAAGTAACTCCCACGATTGCCTTTATGAGTAGGGTACGTACATTGTTATGGAGGTCAATCACATAGTCAAACTTCTCTCGCCGGAGCTGCTTCAAAAGGGGGCGAATGCTACCCTCATAATACCAGGTCTTATCAATATAAGGGTTTTCTTCCAGGAGCGATTTGAATTGAACCTTGGTGCAGTAGTGTATTTCTGCATCGGGGTATTGTATTTTAAGGCATCTAACAACCGGAGTAGTCAGGACGATATCGCCAATGGAAGAAAATCGCAGAATGAGAAATTTAACGGGCTTAATCACGGGGGAGATTTTGGTCAAGAAGTTGAAAGGATTCCAAATGTTCCGGGCGAGGATGTTTCCAGCGTTTGTGGCTCCATAACCAGTTTGCGGGTTGGTTTCTAATGTCAGCTTCGAGGAGGCGAGCCTGTTTTTCAAGTATCCCATTCTCGGGAACTTCGGAAGGGTTATCAGTAATTAATTCAATCTTTACATTGTAATGGCCGCGTTTTGTTTCGTCTCGACCAATTTTAGCGTACAGCACCGGGCTATTAAACCGGCGGGCAATCACCTCCACGCCACGAAACATACCCGTATCCTGATTCAGGAAATGGGTCCAGTAGGCCTTTTGGGGGTTGGGTGATTGATCATTAACCAGGAAATAGGCGAAAGGCTTTTCTCCGGGAATGGGGTTACGGGTGAAAGCTTCCTTCATTGGTATCAGCTCGGAGCCAAACCTACCTCTGATTTCCGAAAAGTAGTCGTTGAAAGGCTTATTGGATAGGGGATGGTAGACAACAACGATGGTATGAGAAAAATTGGCCGAAGCGTAAAGGTTAGCTAGTTCCCAGTTACCGAGGTGTCCGAGCACAAATACAATATTCTGACCTTTCCGATAGTACTCTTCCAAAATACCGTAATCACAGCTAAACCGCTCGTTGACTTCATCACGAGTGATGGTTCTGGTTTTTAGGGATTCGACAATGATGTCAGTTAAATTCCGATGAAAGTCGCTCTCAATTTTTTCCAATTCAGCCGTAGCTTTCTCGGGGAAACTACGTTGAATGTTGTCGTATATTACGGCCCTGCGGTATTTGACACCGTCAAATAAAATCCAACGCAAAGCATCCGAAATGCGGTACATGGTTTTCCATGAGAGTGTGGAAATTCTGTTTATGAGGGAAATAAGAAGACGTACACCTACGTTTTTCATTAACAGAGTCTGATTTTTTTGCAAAACTACGGGAAATCCGGTATCTACTGCCTATTATTGGATATGTTCCTGAAGATTATTAACTTCAATCTACCAAATAAATCAACATAACGAATGTTTGCAGGACTTTTCGACATTAAAAATGATCGTCGGCTGAGTATGTACTTATACCGGATGGGGTTCGGGATGTGGCTCCTTTATCTGGTATTGGGCGCTCCGGCACTTCATACGTATAAACATTATCGGCAGGAAGCCGGGGTAATGTGCATTATACTAATGGTAGTAGGTTTCTCTGCCTCCATGGTGTTCGAGTATTTTCATAACCATGAGCTTTACACACAAAAGAAAAAATGGCTACTTATTAGCTACGCTCTTCTAGCCGTGATTATTTATTTTCTTGAATTTAAGGAAAAAGGTATCCGCGTGGACTGGACATGGGTAGTAAGTTGGTTTTCCTGATCAGTAGGTGTTAGGATTTATTTATCTGTAAATCAGATAAATATGATTATCTGAAATGCAAACTTATGATGCAGGATTACTTACCTAGTTATATACTTATACTATGAACCGGACCGAGCCCCATGAGTGGCTCAGTCCGGTTTATTTTTGGCGCGCGAGAAGATTTGTAAACTTTGCGACCTCCGCGTAAAGACTCAGCGTATTCTTCGGTTACTATTTATGCGGAGGCCGCAAGTACATACAATGGTACCTTGGGTAATTGAATGGGTTAGGACATAAGATCGGTTTTTTTTGAAACCTGCTTCGCGCAGTTTATAGCAG
Organism: Spirosomataceae bacterium; assembly: GCA_041689775.1. GTDB lineage: Bacteria > Bacteroidota > Bacteroidia > Cytophagales > Spirosomataceae > JBDNFP01. The sequence goes on along the minus strand of JBDNFP010000308.1, from coordinate 10,839 downwards.
AATCTGGTAAACTGGCGGCTCTGCCAATCACGATGATGGCAGGAGAACTAACCCGACCCACCTGCGCCAGGGGTACTATATTACTTATTTTTCCGGTAACGATCTTCTGGTTGGGTAAGGTGCCGTTTTGAATAATCGCAATGGGCTCATTCAAAAGTCCCAATCCTGAATAAATCTCCACGATTTCGGGAAGCTTGTGTACTCCCATTAACACCACAACGGTCGCCGATGACTGCGCTGCCAAGGCAAGGTCCGAGGATAGTTTCAAGGATTTGGTAGTACCCGTCACTACCCAAAAGCTCTCACTTACTCCGCGGGTCGTCAAGGGGATACCTACCATGGCTGGTACCGCATAGCTACTTGAAATTCCGGGAATGACTTCTGATTCAATTCCGTGGCGAGCGGCAAACTCAATTTCTTCGTACCCGCGGCCGAACACAAACGGATCGCCACCTTTCAGACGCACAATTTCGCCGTATTGATAGGCGTATTCTACGATCATGAAATTGATAACATCCTGACTGCAACTATGCTGGCCGAATCGCTTTCCGACGTGCACCTTTACGCATTCTTCCGGGCAGTACTCTAATAAATCAGGATGCGTAAGGGCGTCGTATAATACTACCCGTGCTTTCTGCAACGCTTTTATGCCCTTCATCGTAATGAGATCGGGGTCTCCCGGTCCTGCCCCCACGAGGGTTACTTTCATTTTTCTTGTGCTCATATCAATCGTATTAGCTGTCCTGACCAAACGTAAGCTCTTGTAAAGTAACGGGGTTATTTTCGAGTTGCTTTACACGAAATGCTTTCACCTGATCGAGGAAGCTCCGGGCATTCAGTACAAATTCACGGGCAAATTCTTCCGTTGGCTCATGTTTATTAATGCTAAAAACCAGTTGGGTGAATCGGGCTTCTTCGGCAGAGTCGGACGGGTAAAATTGTTGCCCGAACTGATCCTGAAATTCCTTCACAATACCATATTGGGTATTGGTAGAAACACCTTCTCCGATGAGCAACGCCTTGGCCCCTGTAATGAAGGTATTATAGGCATGGTAGATGCCGTCGGCCCAAACGCCTTCGTTGAGCATTTCCTGCGCCAGCGATAGTTTTTCATTCGCCTCGATGAGGGTAGTACCCACTAAATCTATCATTACGCCGGCGCATTCACCAACCCCAACTTCTGTTTTGAATAGTTCGTCGTGGTCCCAATCCCGATACTCATGATCCTGCACATTCGACAGATCACCCAGCGGTTTCAGAAGCTTGTAGAAATAGTTTTTGGTCTGTCGCGAGTAGTATTGATTAAAATATTCATCCTCGTAGGAATTAGACTGGTAATCATTCAATAGTATACGCATGGCTTCGGGACCGCGCTTGGAAGGTACTTTGATAACCTTATCGCCAATCTGACCCTCACCGACCCCGGCGAAACCGCCTCCCAGCAATACTTGCAGGGCAGGCAGAACTAGTTTACCATTTTTGATAGAACTACCGTGGAAGCCAATGTTAGCCGCGCTATGCTGTCCGCAACCATTCATACAGCCGCTTATCTTGATCTTGATATCATGGTTATAAATCAGGTCGGGGTATTCTTCCTGCATCATCTTTTCGAGGGCGCGGGTAATACCATAACTACTGGATATGGCAAGGTTACAGGTGTCGGTACCGGGGCAGGTGGTAATGTCAGCGGTACTGTCAAATCCCGGTTGAGCTAGTCCTAGTGTGTTCAATTTACTGAATAGAGCGGGTAAATCTTCGGCTTTCACGAAGCGAAGTAGGTACCCCTGATTGACCGTTACCCGAATGTCATCAGCGGCGTACTGCCGCACAATACTGGCTAGTTGGCGGGCAATGTCTGAATGAAAATCACCCAATAAAACCCGAAGCTGAACGCCGTACCAGCCTTTTTGCTTTTGTTCAAAGACATTGGTAGCCAACCATTTGGAAAAAATGGTATTTTCCACCTCGGTAAGTTGTTCCTGAGCTGATTTTTGGATGGCCTCAGTACTGACCTGCGGTCTGCTTTCTAATGTGTGCCAATCGAACGCTAGATCTTCCACGACAAACGATTTGTTTTTCAGGGCGGTCTGTTCTTCGGCCACTTTTTCCATCAAAGTTTCCAGGCCTAAATCATTCAGAAGAAATTTCATTCGGGCTTTGTGCCGACGGGTACGCTCTCCGTAGCGATCAAATATCCGAATCAGGGCTTCCGTAAAAGGAATTACCTGATCGGCGGGTAAAAATTCGTAGGCCGTTTGAGCTAGAAATGGTTGGGCTCCCAAACCGCCGCCAATCAATACTTTGAAACCCCGGACGGTTTCGCCCTGACCGTTCACTCCTAGTTTGGGAATCAACCCTACATCATGCATAAAGCCCAAGGCGGAGTCCTTATCCGAGGAGGAAAGGGCTATCTTGAATTTGCGGCCCATTTCCTGCGAAATAGGGTTGCGGAGGAAGTATTCGAAAAATGCGTGGGCGTAGGGAGTAACGTCAAAGGGCTCATCGGGGTCGATGCCCGCGATGGCGGATGCCGTTACATTCCGAACGGTATTACCACAAGCTTCCCGCAGGGTGATATTCGCGTCTTCCAGATCGGCCCAGAGCTGGGGTGAGTCAGCTAGCTTTACAAAGTGTAGCTGAATGTCCTGGCGGGTGGTAGCGTGCAGATTACCAGTAGCATACTTATCGGAGCTGTCCGCGATACGTACTAGCTGGTCGGCCGTAACGCGACCAAATGGTAGTTTGATGCGGATCATCTGTACACCGGGCTGCCGCTGTCCGTACACCCCCCGACTGAGTCGAAATTTACGAAAGGCTTCTTCGCTACCTTCTCCATCGGAAAAGGTGCCTATTTTGTTTTGCAATTCGAAGATATCCCGCTTGGCCTCGGTGGATACCTTTTCGGAAATGGTAAGGTTGGTCATCAGTGAATCTTATAGTCTATCGGGATAGTATATTAATATCATACACCGTAGCTGGGAGGTAAGTTCCGGTCAGGATGTAAAAGGTTGTTTTTTATTCAATCATGCACGCTCCAACGGTAACGTTAGAGGTTTCATCGATTAGAATGGCGCCTCCATTGGCGCGATTCTTAGGGTAGGGGTCGTACGCGATGGGTTGCGCCGTACGTAAAACTATACGAGCCACGTCATTCAATTTAAGTGATTCAATGTCTTCGAGTTGTTCGTAAGTATTGATGTCTACCCGGTATTCAATGCTTCGTACCGAACAGCGGGTTCGGGTGGTGCCGTGTTGCAGGGTAAACTTATTTCCTACCTTTAACTCTTTACGATCATCCATCCAGCAAATTAGCGTTTCCAAATCCTGGCTGACGACCGGTAGTGTATTTTCGGAAGTTACTAATAAGTCACCCCGGCTGATATCAATGTCGTCGTTGAGCTGTATAGTAACGGATTGGGGTGCGAATGCTTCTTCTACTTCTTTACCACCTACTTCAATACTAGCGATGGTTGAACTAGCCTCAGAAGGAAGTACAGTAATACGGTCGCCTTTACGGAAGGTGCCACTTTTGATTCGTCCGGCGTAGCCACGGTAGTCGTGTAACTCGGCCGTTTGAGGACGAATGACGTATTGTACTGAGAAACGACCGTCGGTTAGATTCAAGTCGTTCAAAACGTTTACGTTTTCTAGGACCGATAGCATTGTTTCTCCGGTATACCAAGGCATGTTAGGCGACTTGTCAACTACATTATCACCATTGAGTGCACTAACGGGAATGATGGTAAGGTCCTTCACGTTCAGCTTTTTCGCCAGGCTCTGGTAGGTTTGGGCTATTTCGAGGAAACGGTCCTCTGAGTAATCTACCAGATCCATTTTGTTGATTGCTACCACTACATGGGGAATACCAAGGAGGGAGGTAATCAACGAGTGTCGGCGGGTTTGTTCTACTACTCCCTGACGGGCATCTACCAAAATAATGGCAAGATCGGCGTTGGAAGCACCTGTTACCATGTTGCGCGTATATTGAATGTGCCCCGGCGCGTCGATGCTAATGAACTTACGATTCGGGGTCTGAAAATACTTGTAGGCAACGTCAATTGTAATCCCTTGTTCACGCTCGGAGCGGAGTCCGTCCGTTAGTAATGCCAAATCGATTTCTCCTTCGTTACGGCTCTTACTAGCCTTTTCGATAGCTTCCATCTGGTCGGCTAGAATGTTTTTTGTGTCAAAAAGCAAGCGGCCAATGAGCGTACTCTTTCCGTCGTCTACGGAGCCTGCGGTTATAAATCTTAATAAATCCACCTGCGATAATTTTGAATGAGTGAATGTTGGAATGAGTGAATGTTGGAATGAGTGATGGAATGAGTGAAAGCTGCAGTGGTACTAAATAAAATAGACTTCTATACTCTGTAACATTCAACTCCATCAAAAATACCCGCCTTTTTTCCGGTCTTCCATGGCAGCTTCGGTTTGCTGGTCGTCGATGCGGGTCTCGCCGCGCTCACTGATGCGGGAGACGGTGATTTCGGCAACTACCTCATCAAGGGTAGCGGCGTCAGACTCGACCGCTGCGGTACATGTCATATCGCCAACCGTCCGGAAACGCACCCGGCGGGTTACGATCTCATCATTTTCATCGGGCTGAATCACCGGAGTATTATTTAACAGCCGTCCATCCCGCAATATGCACTCCCGCTCGTGGGCAAAATAGATGCTCGGGAGGTCAATATTTTCCCGTTTGATGTAGGACCACACGTCTAATTCGGTCCAGTTAGAGATTGGGAATACCCTCACGTTTTCGCCCTTATGGATTCTGCCATTAAACAGATTCCAAAGCTCGGGACGTTGCCGCTTGGGGTCCCATTGGCCAAACTCGTCGCGAAACGAAAAAATACGTTCTTTGGCACGAGCTTTTGCCTCATCGCGACGGGCTCCGCCGATACAGGCATCAAACTCAAATTCCTCAATCGTATCGAGCAAAGTAAAGGTTTGGAGCCAGTTGCGGCTGGCATTTTTACCAGTGGGTTCCTGCAACCCTTTGGCCTTAATGGTATCTTCTACGTAACGTACAACTAGTTTGGCTCCTATTTTTTCGGCTAACTCATCACGGTACCGGATCGCTTCTTCAAAATTATGCCCGGTATCTACGTGTACCAAGGTGAAGGGTACCTTGGCCGGAGCAAAGGCTTTCTGAGCCAGACGTACCAATGTAATGGAGTCTTTTCCGCCCGAAAATAATAGCGCGGGGCGTTCAAACTGCCCGGCTACTTCACGCATTATATAAATGGCTTCGGCTTCGAGCTGATCGAGGTAATCAAAAGTAGTTGTCATAATTGTATTCATTAAAACCTATTGGGCGTGCAAACCACACTCTTTTTTACTTTCATCCTCCCACCACCATCGTCCGGCCCGGAAATCTTCGCCTTCTTTGATGGCACGGGTACAGGGTGCGCAACCAATGCTAACAAAGCCTTTGTCATGTAGCGGGTTGTACGGGATATTATTGGTTTTGACGTATTCTTTTACTTTTTCAAAATCCCAGTTCAGGATCGGATGAAACTTAAAAAGCTGATGGGCTTCGTCCCATTCAATGGATTGCATTTCTTGCCGATTTCCCGATTGTTGGGCCCTGATACCCGTCACCCAAATCTTAGCTCCTTGCAAAGCGCGGTTGAGGGGCTCTACTTTACGGATGTAGCAGCATTCTTTCCGGTTTTCCAGCGAATCGTAAAAGCTCAGTGGCCCTTTGGTACTGACCAAGTTTTCGACGGATTTTGTTTCCGGGTAGTAAACCTGAATCTTGGTATCGTACCGATTATTCGTTTTTTGGAGGGTCAGGTAGGTTTCATTGAACATTCGCCCGGTGTCCAATGTAAAAAGGTCAACTTCCAGACCGTTTCCCAGGATCAGATCCGTTATCACCTGATCTTCAAACCCTAAGCTGCTAGAAAAGGTAACTTCGCCGGGGAACAGCTTAGTCAACAAACGGAGTGATTCTACTTCATTTTTTCCGTTCAGCAGTTCAAGCAGCGAGGCTTCGGTATGCGTAGTGACGGTTGTATTCATAGTTGGGAACGATTATGTAGTATCGGACTTAGTTCTAGTTAACTTTTTACCGCTAGTAGTTTTGCTGATACTTCCGCTGCCTGCGTAAAATCTTCAATTAAATCTTCCACTGCTTCCAACCCAACCGAAATCCGGATCAGACCTTCGGTGATGCTCAAGGCTACTTTTTCTTCTGGTTTTAGCTTGGAGTGGGTGGTAGTATATGGATTAGTGACGATTGTTCTGGTGTCTCCCAGATTAGACGAAAGCGATGGTATTTGTAAAGCCTTCATGAAAGCGCTTACCCGTTCAAAACCACCTTCGAGGTCAATCGTTACAATACCACCACCAGCACTCATCTGTTGGGTGGCTAGCTCATATTGTGGGTGGGATGGCAGGAAGGGGTAGTTCACCTGTTTTATTTCAGCGTGGGCTTCCAGTGCGGTGGCAAGTTTGAGCGCATTGGCGCAGTGTCGCTCCATGCGGAGATCCAGCGTTTCCAGACTCTTGGAAAGTACCCACGCATTAAAGGGCGACATCGACGGACCGGTTTGGCGACAGAAAAAGCGTAAAGACTTAATGTACTCTTTCTTTCCTACCACCACTCCACCCAATACCCGGCCTTGACCTTCCATAAACTTGGTGGCTGAGTGTACTACGAGGTGCGCCCCATATTCCGATGGGTTTTGAAGGACAGGGGTAGCAAAGCAGTTGTCTACATTGAAAATTAGTCCGTGTTTCTCACACAAACGCCCGACCATAGCCATGTCCACGAGTTCCAGACCGGGGTTGGAGGGCGTTTCGATATAAACCATTTTTGTGTTGGGTTGCACGGCCGCTTCCCAATCGGCTTCGGGAGCGGAAGCATCCAGATAGGTGTGCGTGATACCCCATTTGCTGAGTATTTGCGTGATGATTTGGTGGGCTGAACCAAAGAGCGCTCTACTGGCAATGAGGTGATCGCCACTCTCCAAAATACCAGCAAGACTGGCAAAAACGGCGGCCATTCCGGTCGCGGTAGCTACTCCGTCTTCGCAGTCTTCCAACATACATACCTTGTCAATAAACTCCTGTACGGTTGGGTTGGAGAAACGGCTGTATAAATTCCCTTGCTCTGTTTCGTCAAATAAAGCTTTTCCTTGTTCGGCGGTTTCAAACGTAAAGCTGCTCGTGAGATACAACGGCGTTGAATGCTCACGGAACTGAGTCTGCTCGGTTTGGGTACGTATAGCCTTGGTTTGCTTCTTCATCTTTGTAAAAAATAATTAAATCGTAAATCTGAGTTGAGGTAGTGCGAAGCCTGCTACGTTAAGTTACTTAGAACTACCGTGTAAATGATCCTCAAACTTACCACAATTACGACGATTCCGACCAAGATCATCATGGTTTTTATGGGGAGCTTTCTCGACAAAGTAGCGGCAATTGGGGCTGCTACCATACCTCCAAGAATCAGCCCGACGATAACCTGCCAATGAGAAAAACCGATGAGGGTGATGAACGTAACGGAGCTCGCCAGGGACACAAAAAACTCCGTAAGGTTAACTGATCCGATGGTATACTTTGGATGACGCCCCCGGGCAATCAGCGTGGATGATACAATTGGTCCCCAGCCGCCACCACCGATGGCATCCAGTGATCCTCCCAGCATTGCCAACCAGCCAATCTTTTTAAACGGCCGTTTGGCTACCTTTTTCTTCAAGGCTTTTTGTATGATCAATATTCCCAATATAAGCGTGTAGGCCGCCACGATTGGCTTTATTACATACATATATTCTTCCAGAGTGGTGAGTAGGTAGGCACCCACAATGGCGCCAACTATGCCAGGAATAAGCAGCGTTTTAAAGAGTTTACTATTAACGTTGCCAAATTTCAGGTGCATGTAGCCCGATACTCCACTAGTAAAGATTTCGGAGGAGTGAACGCTGGCACTGGCCACGGAGGGCGGGATTCCCAAGGTAAGTAGGAAGGTAGTGGCCGTAACTCCGTAGGCCATTCCTAAGGCACCATCAATCATTTGGGCAATAAAACCACCAAGTAAATAGTAGAAGAAATCTGGATCTTCCAGTAGTACTGCCCAGACATTGCCCAGGCTGTCAACGCTGACGTAGCTAAACAAAAGATGCCCAACTACCATCAGCGCTATGGCCGAAAGAATATTGACAGCAATCTCGGTTCGACTTCGTTGCCGGAGTAACACAAGAGTCAATTTAGAAAGAAGAAGTCCCCAAACGGGAGAAGTAGTTGTATTATTTATAGATTGAGTTAAATTATCTTCATTCCTATCGGATTGATAGACTAAATCAGTAAAAATAGAGTCAGATTCGGAAGGTAGGTTTGGAAGTAGCACCGCATAGCCTTCCTGACGGGCAAGTGCGGCTAGGCGTCGGTCTTCAAGTTCATTGCCAGTAGCTATCTTTACCGCGTTTAAAGGCTGCCAATTCACTTTTTTCGATATGTTTTGTACCGAAGTATCAAAGGAGGATGCTTCCAAAGTCTATCAAGTATAGTAAATAAGTAGAGTAAACATTCAAAATAGAAGGCATTGTTGCCAATGCCCTACCACAAACGTATAGCCAAATTATTGATTTTCCAAGAAATATTAATTGAATTTTTTGGAAAATGTTCAAAGTGAATGATAAGGAAGTCGGGAGTGTTAGTAGAAAAGGACCCTTTTTCAAAGGAAAGTTCATATTTTTGAGCAATTCATCAGCAACAATAGAAATCATAATGGAAGAAGTATTTATAGTATCGACCGCTCGTACTCCCATTGGGAGCTTCGGTGGAACTTTGGCGGGTATTTCGGCCACCGAACTAGGTGGAAAAGCAATAAAAGGAGCGTTAGAAAAAACTAATCTGGACCCGGGTCTGATCGAAGAGGTATACATGGGGAATGTCGTTTCTTCCAATTTAGGGCAAGCCCCGGCGCGGCAGGCCGCTCTTTATGCCGGCTTAGCCAAGGAGACCATCTGTACTACGGTGAACAAGGTTTGTGCATCTAGCATGAAAGCAGCCGCGTTGGCGACGCAAGCGATTCGTCTTGGGGATGCAAGTTTGGTGGTTGCGGGTGGAATGGAAAATATGTCCCAAATTCCTTTTTATCTACCCAAGGCCCGCTATGGTTACGGCTACGGCAACGGAGAGATTGTGGATGGTCTGGTAGAAGACGGACTGACGGATGCCTACGATCGCATAGCGATGGGCGTATGCGGAGACAGGACCGCGGCCAAGCACGAAATTAGTCGGGAAGAGCAGGATGAATACGCTATCTGTTCGTACCGAAGAAGCGCGGAAGCTACCGAAAAGGGGTACTTGAACGAGGAAATTGTGCAGGTAGAAATTCCGCAACGAAAAGGTGATCCTATCGTAATGACCGAGGACGAAGAGTTTAAAAAAGTCAAGTTCGATAAAATCCCCACCCTACGGCCGGTCTTCACCCCCGACGGCAGCGTTACTGCGGCGAATGCCTCCACAATCAACGATGGGGGAGTAGCGTTGGTGCTAGCAAGTGGTAGTAAGGTAAAGGAGCTAGGGTTAAAACCCTTGGCGCGTGTAGTTGCCTACGCCGATGCTGAGCAGGAGCCGGTTTGGTTTACAACTACTCCCATTGCCGCGACCAAAAAGGTGCTTAAAAAAGCGGGGCTTACCATCGATGATATTGACTTTTTTGAGGTCAATGAGGCTTTTTCGGTGGTGGTACTGGCCTACATGAAGGAGCTAGGTGTTAGTCCTGATAAAACAAACTTGTTTGGGGGAGCGGTCTCACTTGGACATCCATTGGGGGTATCAGGTGCCAGGATTATGGGTACGCTGATTAATGTATTACACCAAAAGCAAGGGAGGTACGGACTTGCTGCTATTTGTAACGGTGGTGGTGGAGCCTCGGCGGTGATTCTCGAAAGAGTTTAAATTCACAATGCCGGTCAGGAAATGTCTCCTGGCCGGTATTCTTATTTGATGAGTTCCTTCAAACGATCATAGAAGCCGGTACTGCGGAAAGTAAAGGTCTTGTGTAAAGTGTAGTTACTCACAAAACTACATCCCATCCCAAAAATATAACAAGCCATCTCGTTTACATGGATTAGTTTGTGAGAAAATGGTATTTGCAGTTCGTAGGTTTGGAAATAAGTCTCCGAAATGAAGTAGGCAAATCGGGCGGTTAAATCTGTTACGAATCCTGAGAAAACAGCCACAATCAGAAATTTGACCATCTCCCGATTGGTCTGATTAGTTTTGCGCGCGTCAAAAGCAAAAAGTTTTGTCAGCACGAATCCCAAAATCAGGCCAATGAGGTAAGAGGGCCAAATAGATTGCTGAAATGTTATATGAAACCAGTCCTGAATCAGGCTACTTGATATCAACTGCACCACCGCTCCGGCGCCGGCAACTAAGAAGTAAGCTATTAGATCTTTGGAATTGAATATCTTTTTGATGATTGTGGCTACCACTGCGCTTATGTTTGGATCAATGAAGATACAATAGTAAAAATAATTAGTCCCTCAAACAATGTATTTTGTACAAAATAAAGAGATTGAGCCATAGTTATTCATTGCCTTCAAGTATGATATTTCAGTGATGACATCCTTTCATTGCGTGTGACAACGCGTTTGGCTTGATTTTTTTGGCCTTAAAAGAATTTAAATAACGTCACAAAAATATGAAAATTTACATACTAACGCTTTTACTTTCTTGGACTCAAGTAATAAACGCAACGGTCGTTTAAAAAAGCCCGGCAGCCCTGATTTGGGCCATGGCCCAAATCAGGGCTGCCGGGCGGCGTCAGAAAACTTCATACTTTTGGGTCGCCAAACTCAAAAGAAGCATGAGCCATCCGCG
>JBDNFP010000307.1:0-2387 GCA_041689775.1 Spirosomataceae bacterium | reverse complement strand
TTACCTTTGTTGGTCAAAGACTTACCCACTGACTTTTATTACCTCTCTTCCTCATGAAGCTATTCATGCACCTCCGGCAAAGAAATCCGCTACTATTTAATGCCGCCGTCCTAAATATGCTAGGAGCGGTCGTGATGGTAGCCTTAATCCTAATTGACAGTGCCCAAATCCTGGGAATCAATCGCTGGATAAAACCCTTTAAGTTCTTTATTTCGATTTGTATTTTCCTGGCTACCTTCGGATGGTTGAGCGGTGACCTACCCAACAAACGATTTGTCAGAATTTTTTCGTGGCAAATCATCTTGGCTATGTTGGTAGAAATAGGTGCCATCGCAACTCAGGCCGTTCGGGGAGAGTTTTCCCACTTTAATCGCAACAGCGTTAGTGGAGCAATAATCTTTGCTTTGATGGGGGTATTTGTTCTGTACAACACCATTTGGGTGGGCATATTCACTTATCACTATTGGAAAACCAACCTGAGCCAATTACCTGCTTCTTACGTAGCGGGAGCGCGACTAGGGTTACTTCTTTTTTTAATCGGGAGTTTCCTGGGAGGCTATATGTCGAGCCAAACGGGTCATACCGTTGGGGGTATTGACGGTGGTCCCGGAATTCCGCTGGTCAATTGGAGTACCCACTACGGTGATTTACGGGTAGCGCATTTTTTCGGGCTTCACGGTATCCAACTATTAATGATTCTAGGACTCCTACTCCCCAAATATTCCCTGCCGGATAATCGGGCACGAAACCTTGTCGTATTGCTATTTCTGGTACTTACTACGTTCGTTTTATGGACGTTTTTTGAGGCACTCCATGAAACCCCTTTTCTCCGTTTGTCTGTGAATATAAGCTAGTTGAATTCTCTTTCCAGCTAGCTTAATTTCAAAGCAGAAAAAAAGGTTCTTACTAAAAGTAAACTACCAATAGCCGTTCAGATAACCAACAATTTTCCCGAGGAATACATCAATCAACTACCTCCCGAAAGGCAGATTGCCCTAACTCAGTTGCGGGAGACTATTCTCGAAAATCGGCCCGAAGGATACACTGAAACAATGGGTTACGGGACGATTACCTACGTAGTACCCCTTGAACTTTACCACATGGGGCTCTATCTGGATGAAAGCCTAATGGATTGGTTCAAAACCGCCTACCCTAAACATTCAGCGACCAAACTAGACATAGGAAAAAGCGGTATCCGCTTTAAGAAAATGGGCCAGATACCGTTTGAACTGATCGGCGAACTTGCCGGGAAGGTTAGCACCCAAGAATAGATTGACCTCTACCAAGCCCAACGGTCATAAAAAAGGTCTGACGTGGTCTTTCCACCAGTCAGACCTTTGCATTGCGGAGTTACGAAATCTCGCTTTGGGCAGAATTCTGGCATTTGTTCAATTTAGGTTAAGTATTCTCTTCCAGCAGATACCCTACCAGATTACTTTCAGACCATCCTTCTTATACGCATTATACCGCAGATCGGGCGAAACAATAGTTACTCCCAGCGTCAATGCATGGGCAGCTATCATGCGAGTAGGACGTTCGTCCACGTTCAGCCGGGTAGTGACTACTTCATCGTTGTTGGCTTCCCAGGATACATCAATGGAACTGAGGGCTTTAAGGTCAATATATTTCTGATACACATCCATGGTGGAGGTGGAAATCAGGAGTTCAAACCGATCAAGTACCTTCTCGAAAAAACTATTTTCTTTACTAATTAGGTAATGCCCGGACCTTATTTTTTCGGCCCACTCCATGATCGTTTCGCTGCACACGATACACTTCATATCTTCTTCGTTTAACACCAATCGGGCATTGTGGGAGAGCCGGGACGGGTTTCGAAAAAGATAGTCGAGCGTCGGAGTATCCAACATCACCACCAAGGGCATCCGTTTAATATCCGTTAGTACATCGGTTTCGTGGCTTACTTCCGAGGTATGGGTTCCCCACACGTCTGGACTCACCGAGATTATGCATTGCCTTACCCATTTATCCCAGGCAGCCTGCGTCATTTTTTTCTTTTTCACCGGGGGCTTTTCCTGAGGGGTTTCTTGTACTATTTCTTCTTTACTACTTGTTGTTTTTTTTTGTTTCGTTTCCATTCAGATGGGTTAAAGATTCAGGAACAACATAAATTCACTTGTTCCTGTCCCGGCGCAAGTCCGGCTTCGTCAGAGAGTATTGAAACACCCTCCTTTTTCGGTTTAGAATTTGGGTACACACCACTAGGAATAATTCATTCGATTTTCCTTTTAGTAACGATTAAAAAATAACTTGGTAAAATTGCTTTTCACCTCACGACTAACTTACATTGATCAGCGAAGACGAAATCAGATATTACAGTCAACTGGACGAGCGCCAGCATCGGGTTTTCCTCGGCTTGAAAGCCAAGT
>JBDNFP010000306.1:0-2367 GCA_041689775.1 Spirosomataceae bacterium | reverse complement strand
GTATATTTTCGAGAAGTATATCAATGACCGGGCCTCGATGGGTGCCTATTATACCAAGGAGGACATTACCGATTATATCGGAAAAAATACCATCATTCCTTTCCTTTTTGACGAAACCGAACGGCTCTACAAGGAGGCCTTCAAGCCCGGAGGAGAACTGTGGCAGTCTCTGACCACCAGCGGAGATACCTATATTTACGATGCTGTTAAGCACGGCGTACCGTCAGAAGGTAGGCTGTTTGATGATCTACCCGAGGAGGTAAGGGCGGGATTTGTACCCGAACTGGAACAACAACTAGTCAAAGAGGAGGCCTCCCCGCATCTATGGGAAATCCGAAAAACCTGGAATCAGAAAGCTCCCGAAGAGATAGCCCTGCCCACCGAGCTATACCGTGAGCTGATCGAGCGCCGTAAGTGCTACGCGGAGGTACGGGAAAAAATTGAGAGCGGCAGCCTGACCCACATCAATGACTTCATTACTTATAATCTCAACATCAGGCAGTTTGCTCAGGACTTTATCGAAACCACCCGCGATGCCACGTTTATCCGGCAGTTTTATAAAGCTATCCGTGAGGTCACGATCCTGGACCCTACCTGTGGCTCAGGCGCTTTTCTGTTTGCGGCCCTCACGATTCTGGAACCGCTCTACGAGGCCTGCATTACGCGCATGGAACAGTTTGTGGCCGAAGAGCCCGGTAGACATAAGTTCTTTGAGGACACCCTGAAAGAAATCAAAAGCGACCGGCACCCCAGTTTACAATACTTTATCTACGAGAGTATCATTCTCAACAACCTCTACGGGGTAGATATCATGCACGAGGCCGTTGAGATAGCCAAATTACGGCTATTTCCGAAACTCGTAGCCACGGTGGATGTCAATGTCCGTAAGCCCAACTTTGGCCTCGAACCCCTGCCCGACATTGACTTCAATATTCGGGCGGGCAACACCCTCGTGGGCTTTGCCACCGAGCAGGAGCTACTACAAACGATCCAAAAGAAAGAACCCCTATTTGCACAGGGAATTCTGGATGACTTTAAGGAAGAGTTTGGCCTAGTAAGCAAAGCCTACGCACGTTTTCAGAATAGCCAGGTTACCAACGATCAGGGAAGTGATGATTTTAAGCAGGCCAAGGCCGAGCTGAACCGCCGTCTCGACGAGCTGAACCATAAGCTTAACGTATACCTCGCTACCAACTACGGTATTGATGCCCAACGAAAGCCCAAGGACTACCAGAAATGGCTCTCCAGCCACCAGCCCTTCCACTGGTTTGCCGAGTTTTACCAAATTGTTGCTGCAAAGGGCGGATTTGATATTATCATTGGTAATCCGCCATATGTTGAAAAGCGTGTAGCTGAAAAGCAATATCGCATAATAAACAAAAATATTAATATTGGTGGCAACTTACATTCAATAGTTACCGCAAACTGTGTTAGGATATTGAATGATAAGAGTTATTTGGGATTTATTGTGCCAGTAGCAATTGCTAATACCGATAGAATGGAGGAATTAAGAAATATACTTATTAATAAGGGTCTTATTTGGAGTTCAAATTTTTCTATTCGTCCAGGTAAATTATTCTCAGGAGCAGAACAACGACTTACTGTTTATATATTTCGAAATCAGCAGCGAATAGATTCGTATTTATGTACTACTAAATACTACAAATGGAATAAGGAAGAAAGAGAGAATTTATTTGATTTAATTCAATATTACTCACACGGTAATTTTAAACCAATTAATTGGTTTAAAATCTCAAATAAAATTTCAAGTGTAGTATTTTTTAAGTCATTCAGTAACGAAGAAAGTGTATCAAGTCAAGTACCTGGAAAAAATTTAATTTATTATAAAAATACGGGTATAGGATATTATGTAACAACTACTCTTCAACCTCCAATATGTTATATTAACGGCTCTAAATCATCTAGTTCCAGAGAGACGACCATTGGTTTTAAGAACTCTCAAATTAAAAATGTAATTCACTCAATTATTTCAAGTAGTTTATATTTTCATTTTTATCAATCATTTAGTAATTGTAGAGATCTAAATCCATCTGATATTACAAACTTTAATTTTCCATCAAGCATTACTTCTGACTCGAAACTTGCTCGTTTATCTGAGATACTAAACCAAAACTTAGTAGATAATTCATGGTTTCAAATACGCAATCAGAAACAAACTGGGGAGGTAAAAATTCAATCCTTTTCTTCTGCTAAGTCTAAACATATTATTGATCAAATAGACACCATCTTAGCTCAACATTATGGTTTTTCGGAAGAAGAGCTAGACTTTATCATTAACTACGACATCAAGTACCGCATGGGTAAGGCGCTCTTTGGAGAGGGAGATTCGGAGGAGGAAGAGGAGAG
>JBDNFP010000305.1:0-17094 GCA_041689775.1 Spirosomataceae bacterium | reverse complement strand
TTGGCTTTCAAGCCGAGGAAAACCCGCTGCTGGCGCTCGTCCAGTTGACTGTAATATCTGATTTCGTCTTCGCTGATCAATGTAAGTTAGTCGTGAGGTGAAAAGCAATTTTACCAAGTTATTTTTTAATCGTTACTAAGCCCATTTAATGCAAAGTAATTTGTCTCTAGTACTTATGAAGCCATGAGTTTAGTTTTTGATTCAAAAAAACAAACTATGCTCCCTATTCGGAATGATGTAGATCATATCGAGAACTAACTTTCATTGTGACACAGCATTGTCTTGCTTTTTTACCTTGTACTTATCATCTTTCGCATTGTTAACTATTCCTTCATTGTCCATGAAAAGACTCACTCCCTTAATTTGTCTTGTTACTACCGGTTTTCTGGCTACGGTGCTACCGGTGCAGGCCCAAACCCGCAGCCTGTTTAATGGCAAAAACCTGAAAGGCTGGCATGCCGATGTGCCAACGATGGACAAAAACCCGGATGCCGTGATGCCTTTTATCGTCCGTGATGGCATGTTGGTAAGTTTGGGTACGCCCGGTGGGCATCTGATTACGGATGCTAACTACCAAAACTTTCGTCTCGAACTGGAATATCGTTTTGCGGGCAAGCCCGGTAACTGCGGAGCATTGGTGTTTGCATCGACCCCACGTGCCTTGTATAGTATGTTTCCGAAGTCGATTGAAGTACAGATGATGCACACTAACGCTGGAGATTTCTGGTGCATTGAGGAAGATATTGTGGTGCCGGATATGGAAAAACGTCGCGGGCCGAAGGGGAAATGGGGTGTAAGCGGCGATAAGCTCCGCCGCGTACCAAACCTGACCGATGGCTCGGAGAAGCCCGTGGGTGAGTGGAATAAAATGACCATTGAATGCCTCGGTAACTCTATCAAAGTATGGGTCAATGGCGACTTTGTAAACTACGGCTACGACGCCACCGCCAGTATTGGGCAAATTGCCTTACAGGCCGAGGGCTCCGAAGTAGAGTTTCGAAAAGTAGATCTGACGCCGATTAAAAAGCTATCGGAATAACCATGGAAGACTTTTTAACTACCTGGCTCAGGATCTCTCAGAGTGTGACGGTACGGTATTTTGCCATTGCGGGACTAGCCTACGTTCTCTTTTACTTTGTGTTGAAAAATAAGTTTCTACACCGGAAAATACAGACTAAGTTTCCGGGCTGGGATAAAATGAGGTTTGATATTCTGTACTCGTTTCAAACTGTCCTGGTATTTGCTACCATGGCCTCACTAGTCCTGTTTCAATGGCGGGAGTATACCAATTTGTATCCCAAAATCAACGAACACGGGCTAGGCTATTATCTACTGACGTTTCCGTTGATGTTTATCATTCACGATACATACTTCTACTGGATGCACCGGTTTATGCATCTGCCTCAGGTATTCAAACACGTACATTTGGTGCATCATCATTCTACGAATCCTACGCCCTGGACTTCCTACTCTTTTCATCTGATCGAAGCCGTATTGGAAGCCGGTATTATTCCGATTATTGCCTTTACGCTGCCCGTACACCGCTCGGCGCTTGGGTTGTTTTTGTTATTCCAGTTTATCTACAATGTCTACGGGCATCTGGGATTCGAGCGTATCCCCGAAGCTTTTCCCGAACGCACATCGGTAAATGGATTAATACCTCCGTGGCGCACAACATGCATCATAAGTACTTCAAGGGAAACTACGGACTTTACTTCCTGTTTTGGGACCGGATGATGGGGACACTCCGTGAAGATTATGACGGAGTGTTTGAACGGACTACGTCAAAAAGAGTAAAACCTCCTTTAATTCAGAATTGAACTCACTACTATACAATTACCGTTGAATTCCTATTTTCTGTCAATAGGTAGTCCGTATTAGGTATTCAAAATCAGCTTTGCTTCTTGCCGGATTGATTTTTGATCGTTGTTTTACCACAGAGTAGAAAGGGAGGAAATTACAAAGGTCACAGAGTTTCACATTGATATTACCCTTTGATAATCCGTGAAAATACTACTCGTTTACCTGTGGTTTCTATTGTCATCTTAATAATCAATCCTCGTCCTCATCTTCATCCTCCGCTTTGCCCACCAACTTCCAAGGGTACTTTGTTTTTCCCTTGGCCGCAAACCAAAGGATACGGTTCATAACGTCGTCGTGGCCGCTGTCGATGAAGTCAAACTCCGGGCGCATCGACTGTTCGGCAAAGTGTCGCGCTTTACCGTTAAGCTCAGATAGGCTGGGATTCATTCTATCCAGAGGAATACGGTTCTTTTCGATCGTGAATCGGTAGTCGGAGGGCTGATTGATGAAGCAATCAAACATAGGCAGGGCCGTGGCATCCATCACGTTCATGGGCGGAATGCCCAAAATCTGCTCCATGGTACGTATCATCGAAGGCTGATTATACTGGGTGGAGACGGGCTTTTGTAAGCGACTGTACGCACTGATGACTTGCCCGGTAGTGCGATAGGCGGACACGTGGTCCCAACCCGCTTGCGAATCATCTTCGGTCACGAAAATAACCGTGTTTTTCCAGAACTTACTCTTAGCGAGTGCTTCAACGATGCGCCCCAAGGCGAGGTCGTTATCGGCGACCATGGATTCGGGGGTAGGGTAGCCGGGCCGCATTCCTACGGTATGGTCTACCGATAGGGCCATAATCATCAGCTCGGGTAGTTGGTCGCCGCCCATTTTGTCGTAGGCTTCCAATTCTTTGATAAACGCCGAGGCCCGAATCTGATCAGGAATTTTCATGTCGTCGGAGCCGGGGAAGGTCTGCGAAAGCATGGGGAGTACACTCGAAATGGTGGTCGTATTGGTAAATTCAAACGGCTTACCGTCGAGGTAGTTCTGGTAGTGATCTTTCCAGCTGATAGAATTGTCGTAGTGGGGCTGGCAGGCTTCACCATAGATGCGCACGCTTTTACCGTGGTTACGAGCGTTGTCCCACAGAAATCCGTTTTTATGGTATACCAGCGCATCTTCCTGGACGTGCGGGTAGCTGCGAAACCAGCTACGCACGTTTTTCTCCACGTAGTCGCTTACGATAGCGGCGTCGGTCCATTGGTGTCCTTCCGCCGAGCATTTACCCGACACATAGTAGTTGTCGAGTACTACAAAGTCCTGTGCCAGTTTGTGTTGATTGGGCGTTACTTCTTCTCCGAAAATACAAAGCGTAGAATCTCCCTTTCCCATTTTAATATCACCAAATACCTGATCGTAGGTACGGTTTTCCTTAATTATATACACCACGTGCTTAAAAACCGAAGGCTCACCAATTCGCTCCGGTACTGGTACCGGGGCTACTTTCTTGCGGGGTAACAGCCGGGCAATGTCGGCCCGGAAGCTCAGGTTCTGCTCTTTTACTTTTTCGGTCAGCGCGGGCAGAGCCTCCGCCGTTGGAATCGGGATGGTAGATAAAGTAGCCCGTTGCCGGTGAGAGTTGTAGGCTCCTTTTAAGTTTTTGGTATGGTCGTGCTCAGTCTCCTGACTGTTGATACGGGCCCCTTCGCCTTCGAGATTACTTACATACAGGTAGTTGTCGTCGAGATCAATGCCTGCGGGGTAAGCTTCCGTCGGGATAAACCCAACCACTGCACTTGTGCCTTTACCAGTTTTGGACGCCTTTTCGCCTAGCCGTACAACCGCGAGCGCGTTGTCCATACCGTTGGCTACGTACAGGGTAGTGCCGTCTTTACTAAGGGCAAGGGCGTTGGGGGTATCACCCAGAAATCCAAGTTCACCGGGTATAAGCTGTACCGGAATCGTCTCCTGTACGGAATAGTCTTGCGTAGCAATCACCGAAATATTGTCGCTGTTGCCGTTGGCTACGTACACGTAGTCTTCGTCTCGGTCCGTCATCAGATCGTTGGGATGCAGCCCTACGCTGATTTCTTTCAAAAGCTGACCGCTGCTGAGGGCGTACACACTGACAGTTCCTTGGCTAGTGGCTCCGGTGGTGGGGTCTACGAATACTTTTCCGTAGGGTACACCGGCGGTTTCCTCTTTTGTGTTAGCCTCGGGCATTCTCCCGCCCCAGTTACTCACGTAAGCGTTTCCTTTGGCCAGGGTGAGGCCGTAGGGAGCTACGCCGGTGGGTACTTTCCATAGTACTTCTTTGCTCAATAAATCTACCTTAACGAATTGATTATTACCATTGAGTACCACGTAGAGGTACTCTTTTCCTTGCTCAGTCGTGATAACTAACTCATTGGGCAGCGCCAACGGTGATTCTCCTTCGGGGGCAAAAGCGTAGGAGTCAACCAGTTTGATTTTATTGCCATCCCAACTAGCTCTCATGACAAAGGAAGCCTTACTACCCTTGTGGGCCACACTCCAAAAAAAGTGGGTTTGTGACCCTTTCTGTACTATTTGAATCCCGGAGTAGGTACTCGTCAGGTTTTTGAAGTTGCTTTCCTGCCGGTACGACCAGCGGTCCAGAATCTTTTGCTTTTTGGCATCAATTATTGCTACTCCGTAGCGGTCTTCCACTACCAAAAAGTTAGTGCCGGGTACTTTCTTTAAATCGAGCGTATGGTTTTCCAGATCAGTGTCACCGTAGCGAATCACACTACCTGCTGGATCAATGATGCGGTTGTAGGGCATCAGCAGGGGGAGCGAATTACTAGCCAGCGTGCTGTCGTCGTAGGCGATACGGGGATTGATGCGGGCGATGGTTTGGTACCCGAGTGTAGTTGTACGGCAAGCGTTGAGGGCGATTAGAAGGCCACTAATTAACACAAACCGGGAAAGTGTACGGAAGTAATTCATGATGTATGAGAAGTATTGGTCAGTAAGATTCTAAGGTACCGGGCCAGTGGGTTTATCAATAGTATTTTGTGTAAAGAGTACGTTGATTTTCCGAGGCGATTCAGCTCATGGATAATCACAGCCTTCTTTTTCAATCGTGTACGACAACGAAGTGATTTTCCAACCTGTATCTACTTTTATGAGGGTAAAGACGTCAATCCCGCAGTGGGAGAAAACATCGTTGATCCATAAATTATACGGTGCCCATACCACGGCCATTCGTCCGTGAACGTGTACCTCCACTCCATTCGACTTCATCCGTTCTTTTATGACGATACCCGGCCGAAACTTATCTGAAAATGGTGACCGGTTACCTAGTGCGGGTTTCCCGTTACTTTCCCGGATGGTATACACCATGGCCGTGGGTAAAAACAAACTCCGAAACGTGGTAGAATCGCCTTTTTCTAAGGCGTCAAAGAAATCGTGGGCCACTTGTAAGGCTTTGTCCCCTTGGTTCTGTGCGAAGGAAGGGCAGGTGGAGTAAAGAAAAACAGCCAGTAAGGCTCTGAATAATAGGGTTAGTTTCATAGAATAGATACGTGGGTGGCACCAATATTCAAATAGGTAAAAAGTAAGCTACTCTGAATAAAGGCGTAAGGCGCTAGCCTTTACCGATGGGAGTATCAGAAGAGTGGAGAGGTTAGGATTTGGAAAACTAGAAAAGTGGTGATATTTACTTTTTGGTAGAAAAATTTTGAGAAGCGAAAGTATATATTGCGAATGCTTGATGTATTTGTGATAATACCAACGCAAGAGGTTCCATAGACTAGTAATTAACAAGATCAATTTGCCCGTTGTATCAAGCGATTGTCCTAGAATAAAGAGCTGGTAAAGTACATAAAGCGATGCTCCAAATAGTATGGCGTTGATCGCCTCGATGAAGTAGTTGAAGTTCATGGTTGGGTGGTATATTAACTACTTTACTTTGGGTAGGAAACTTCACGCTAATTTAATTACTCCAACCCTTTCTCGTTAAAAAAATCCAGTAAATTTGACTACTTACTTTATCCTTTGCTATGAACCCAATCAAGAATGCTCTGATCCTATTGATTTTCCTTATGTCCTCTATGAATATATTTGCCCAAAAGTCCCTTGACCTGCAAGGGCACCGGGGGTGCCGTGGATTGATGCCCGAAAACTCGTGGCCTGCTTTTGAAAAGGCACTCGAACTGGGCGTTACTACGCTGGAAATGGATGTGGTGATCTCGCAGGATGGACAAGTGGTGGTCTCGCACGAGCCCTATTTCCTGGCGAGCTACTGTCTCAAACCCGACGGATCACCGATTGCGAAAGAGGAGAAAATAAACCTGCATACTTTGCCTTACGATGAAATTAAACGCTACGATATTGGCTCAAAAGGTAATTCAGCGTTTCCAGAACAGCATCGACAGAAAACGTATAAACCGCTATTGAGTGAGGTACTCGAAAAGGCCGAGGCCTACTGCCGGGAACATAATCGACCACCGGCCCATTACAATATTGAAATCAAAAGTGAGGCTTCCGAGTACGGTATTTCGCAGCCCGAACCAGCCTCTTTTTCGGCCTTGGTCTATAAGATCATTAAAATCCACGTGTCGTTGGACCGAGTAACACTACAAAGCTTTGATTTTGACGTATTGAAATATTGGAATGCCCAGATGCAGACGGGTGATTACCAACCCGTAAAGCTTGCCGCCCTTGTGTCTAATATGAAAGGAATTGAAAAAAATTTGGAAGAGCTGGGTTTTGTGCCGGCTATTTACAGTCCTTACTACAAACTTTTGTCAAGCCAAAAAGTAGCCGAGCTGCATCAGAAAGGAATGTTGGTTATTCCCTGGACGGTCAATAAGCCCGCTGCCATGAAAGAAGTAAAGGTCATGGGCGTCGATGGACTCATTACGGACTATCCCGACCGCTATCTGCAATTGAATTAATATTTTGGTAAGTTTGTAAAACCCGCGTACAGGGTAAGGTTTCAAAGGTAATTTCCACGTTAGTAAACAGATAGGTGCGTTATGAGGATGGTGAATGATATGGTAGTTTGGTTTCTAAAGCGTCGCCTGGAACGTATTGAGACCTTCATGGCTACGCCCGTTGAAACTCAGGAACGTATATTTTTTGAACTAATCGAAACCGCCCGCTATACCGAATGGGGAATGCGTTACAATTATGGGCAAATTAGAAATATCCGGGATTTTCAGGAACAGGTACCGGTTTCTACCTACGAAAACCTGTATCCCTACATTGAGCGCATCCTGAAAGGAGAACCCAATGTGCTGTGGCCTACGCCGGTGGAGTGGTTCTCGAAGTCGTCGGGTACTACTAATGCCCGCAGTAAGTACGTACCCGTCACGCCCGAATCACTGGAAGACTGCCACTACATGGGTGGGAAGGATATGATGACTTTGCTGGTAGCCAACCGCCCCGACACCCAGGTGTTTGAAGGTAAAGGTCTTTCCATTGGTGGTACTATTCACGAAAATCCGTTTAATCCTGTGACGCAGGTAGGAGACGTATCGGCCGTGATTATGCAAAATCTCCCTGCTTGGGGCGAGTTTATGCGCACCCCTCCGCTGGAAGTAGCCCTGATGGACAACTGGGAGGAGAAGCTGGCAAAAATGGCTGAGATTTGCTCTGAAGAAGCCGTAACGAGTATTTTGGGAGTTCCTACCTGGACTATGGTTCTGCTCGATCGTATCATGGAGCAAAAAGGAGCAAAGTCTATGCTTGATGTATGGCCTGATTTTGAGGTGTTTGTGCACGGGGCGGTAGCCTTTCAGCCCTACCGCGATTTGTTCATGAAGAAGTACTTTCCTTCTGACAAGGTTACCTACCTCGAAACTTACAATGCCTCGGAGGGTTTCATTGGGTTACAGGATGATCTCAGCAAACCGGGAGAAATGCTTCTGATGCTTGATTACGGTATCTTTTATGAGTTTATGCCATTGGAAGAGCTGGGGAATTCCCATCCGCATACACTGACGCTCGACGAAGTGGAGCTGGATAAGAACTATGCTCTGATCATGTCTACGAATGCCGGGCTGTGGCGCTACCTGATTGGCGATACCGTTAAGTTTACTTCCCGGTTTCCTTTCCGGATCAAGGTAAGTGGTCGAACCAAGCATTTTATCAATGCCTTTGGCGAAGAGCTGATCGTGGAAAACGCCGAAACAGCCATTACGGCAGCCTGTGAGAAAACCGGGGCCGTGGTGGGTGATTTTACGGCTGGACCCGTGTACATGGGAGACGGCTCACGCGGCCGGCACGAGTGGATCATCGAGTTCTCGAAGGAACCAAACGACCGCGAGACCTTCTTTGTTACGCTGGATACGACCCTACGGCAGGTGAACTCAGACTATGATGCCAAGCGCTTTCAGGATATAGCTCTGCTCAAACCCCTGGTACACTGCGTGGCACACGGTACCTTTTACAGCTGGATGGGACGACGCAATAAGCTAGGCGGCCAAAACAAAGTACCTCGCCTTAGCAACGATCGGGTTTATCTGGAAGAAATTCTGGAAATAATCAGCGAAACTAGTCTGTAGAACTACCCCCGGACTAATCCCTTTTCCCTCAAAAAATGGTGCGTCATTACTTTCTTATCGGGGTGTAATACGACCTGCTTCACCACCTCGCAAATAACTAGTTCGTGGTCGCCGCCATCGGCATAGCCAGTCACTTTGCATTGAATATACCCGATAGCTTCCGAAATATACGGACAGCCGCGCTCATCGTGTTCATGGGGCAGATTCTTGAATTTGTCCATGTCCCGTCCGCTTTTACGTCCCAGTTTGGCAATGAGCCGGGTTTGGTCTTCGGCCAATAGGTTCACGTTTAATAGCCCACTCTCTTTTACTAGTTCCAGGGTGTAGTCAATCTTGTAGAGTGCTACGCAGAGCATTTTTCCTCCCATGGCTACTTGCATTACCCAGGTGGCTATGTTGGCATTTTGGCGCCCGTCGGGGGTTACGCTAGTGATCGAATGAACGTCGTAGTTTTTGAATTTGAGTAACTTACGTGGCATTATCTTTGATATTAGGTACAGAAATTTCGGCCGCTACCAGAAGTAAGATGGCAGATCGGGGATTTATCCAATAACTAAGTAAATCGACAAATGGTTAGAACGGATACAAAGATCGTTGAGTAAGAAGCTACCCGATGATGAAAGTACTTTGTAGAAAATGGTTAATTTTGGGGGACTAAAAAAAATCTAATATTTCAGAGGATGACCCATCAGGACTTTTTGAATGCCTTAGTATGTCCAATTACGCACACTCCCTTGCAAAAGGCTGATGATGGCAAGAGCCTCGTTAGTCAGGATGGCGTTACGTACGAAGTAGGCGATACAGGTATTGTGAATATGCTTTATCCCAAAGAATTATTGCCCAATGACGCGCGTGAGCAATACTTGTATGATCAGGCTTTCTTACGGTATGACCGGGGAGTATCCTGGGTATTCGAAACCCTCAACCACTCCGACGAAGCAGCGACCCGTCAGTTTATGATTAGCCTCATGGACTTGAAAGCAGGTATGACGGCTCTGGAAGTAGGTGCCGGTACTGGTAAAGATTCCGCGCTGATTCTTGAAAAAGTAAAACCCGGTGGTACGGCTGTATTGTCTGACTTATCACCTAATATGCTCAAACTAGCCCAGGATAAGCTTTCTACCGAAGAAGTAAACGTTCATTACTTCTTAGGGAATGGTTCGTATCTACCATTTGCGAATGATACTTTTGATGCCGTATTCCATTTTGGAGGAATTAATACTTTCTCCGAGCGGAAGAAAGCATTCGACGAACTGACTCGGGTAGTACGTCCTGGTGGTAAGGTAGTAGTAGGAGACGAAAGTGTGGCCCCTTGGATGCGTTTGCAGCCTAGCTACCAAACCTTGCTGAAAGCAAACCCGCTGTTTAGAGCGGAAGTACCCCTTGAGGATGTACCCGCAAATATTGAGAACTTTAAGTTGCACTGGATCTTCGGGAATGCTTTTTACGTGATGGAGTACACCGTCAGTGCAAAGGCCCCCGAAATTGATATTGATTTACCCATCCCGGGCAAAGATTTTGTAGATAACTGGCGCCTGAGAGCAGAAAAAACAAATGATTGACTGCGTGAATGTTGGAGTTTTTGAGTTGAGGAGTTCAAAGTAGATAAAGCAGTCAATGGCAAGTTTTACTCATTCTACCTTTAACGTATCAACTTTATTCGCTCATTCCGACCTTTACTCATTCAAAATTAAATACCCCATGTGGATTAAAAAAGGAGTAGTATATAAACCGGATGGCACACTGCCGCATAGTATATCACACGCACAGGTACCATTTGCTTACAAGCACGATGATTTTTTAAGAATCTATTTCTCGTCACGCGATGCGCAAGGGCAGTCGAGGCCCACGTTCATTGACGTAGACTACGACGACCCTTCCAGGATACTCTACAAACATGATAAGCCGGTTCTGGAACTTGGTGGACCGGGTGAATACGACGAAACGGGCGCTATGCCGGCTTGGTTTGTAAACCAAGCCAACGGTGATATCTGGCTGTACTACACCGGATGGAACCGTACCTGGAACTCGTACCGGCTTTCGATGGGACTATCGGTAAGTAGCGACGGAGGGCTATCGTTCAAGAAAATGTTTACGGGTCCGATCATGGACCGGAGTATTCAGAATCCGATCTGGGCGGCGCAGCCCTCAGTATTGATCGATGAAGACGGTACTTGGCGGATGTGGTACATATCCGGACATAAATGCGAGTACATCAATGACTATCCTGAACCATTTTACCGTTGTCAATCGGCTACGTCGAAAGATGGTATCCACTGGGATATAAGTGATGTGCCAACGCTCGACTTTGACGATTTTCTGCACGCGGTGGGTCGGCCGAGTGTGTTCAAAGAAGATGGTTTGTACAAAATGTATTACTCCTACCGGCATACCCGCGACTACCGAACCGATCGGAATCAAAGTTACCGCTTGGGCTATGCGGAGTCAAAAGATGGTACTCATTGGGATCGGAAGGATAATCTGGTTGGAATAGCGAAGTCTGAAAACCCCGAAGACTTTGACTATAACATGATTAATTATGCCCACCGCTACGAACACGAGGGTAAAAAATACTTGCTGTACAATGGAAATGGTTTTGGAGCGGCCGGCTTTGCGTACGCCGTCTGGGAGGATTAGGTACTGATCATCTGAAAGTCAGGCAAGGACCAAATTCACGTCATTTCTTCACACACAAAAAGAGATTAAATAGCGATATTTTTTTACATACAGCTAAATCAAAACTATGGCAACGCTTAGAGAGCAGTTTAATAAGGATGGATTCATAATCTTGCGCAATTTTCTGGATAAAAATGTCGTGGCTGGCATTTACCGCGAGGCCCGCGAAATTTTTGCCGAGCAGATTAATCGAGTTACCGGACGTACCGTCGATATCGACGACCGGGAGACCTTCGAAAATGCCATGTTTGAGTTTTTTGAGAAGGACTTTAACGCTTTTGTGAATACAGGAAAAACCGTACAATACGCCGTATCATTGCACCGGTTAGCGGTGGACGAGCTGCTGATGAAGCAACTGAAAGAGTTAGGCATTGAAAAGCCCGTGATCGGAGCTAGACCTGCCATGCAGTTCAACAGTCGCTTCCTCTCGAAAGATGGTAGCAAGCACTGGAAACTGGATGCGCATCAGGACTGGCGCACCGGGCAGGGCTCTTTGGATAGTACGGTTATTTGGTTTCCGATGGTGGACGCCGGAGCTGAGATCGGCGCCTTACAGGTAATTCCGGGTAGCCATACTGACGGACTCCTCGAAGCGAGTACCTCGGGCTATCAGGGAGGAATTACCGCCGGACTGCACAAAGATGCGTTTGTACAGACGGAGTTTCAGGCAGGTGATATTCTCATATTCTCGGCTTTCCTTGTGCATCAGTCGGGTAATAATATTACCAACAATATTCGGTGGTCGGTGCAGCTGCGGTACAACAACCTGACCGAACCTACCTTTATCGAACGCGGCTACCCCATGGCTTATACCTATAAGCCTGAATCGGAGTTAGTAACGCCTGATTTCCCCACCGCCCAGCAATTGGAGAAATTATATAGTAATGGAACAATCATACTCTAGTATGATAATGTTTCTTTTGAAAGATATGACAGCCTATTAGCTATCATTCGACCATTCACAAATTCAAAATTAAAATTGAAAGTCAGTGTAACCATACTTACCTATAATCAGGTAGCATTTATTGGAAAAACGATTGAAAGTGCGCTCAATCAAGTCACGAATTTCGACTATGAGATTCTGGTGGGAGACGATTACTCAACCGATGGAGCGCAGGAAGTAATTTTAGACTACCAGAAGCGGTTTCCGGATAAAGTAAAGGCAGTTCTGCACAACAAGAACCTTGGGCAGAACGGCCTTTTTAATACCATCGAAACACTCAAATTAGCTAAGGGGATGTACATCGCCCCGCTGGACGGGGATGACTACTGGACTAGTCCGGATAAATTACAAACGCAGGTAGATTTTATGGAAAGTCATCCTGACTTTTCGGCTTGCTTTCACAATGCTCTTATTACGTATCAAGATGGTTCGGGCTCCCATGAGATCAATACTCCTGATCAAAAGCCAGTGATCGGCATGGACGATCTGATCGGTGAAGATGAAATCTGGTTTATGGCTACTTCTGCCGTTATGTTTAAGAACGGCCTGATGCACTACCCCGACTGGTTTTTGAAATCAACAAGTGGCGATATTCCCCGGTACGTAATTCTGGCGAAGAATGGACTTATCGGGTATGTGCCGGGTACCATGTCGGTTTACCGGAAAAACCAAGCTGGAGCTAGCTTCAAGGACCATTATCGCGATAGCCGTTTTTTGCGTAATCGTATCATGATGTACCAGGGTATTAATCAGGAGACAGAGAATAAGTACGACCCGTTACTACGCAAAAATATAGCCCGTTATTACCGGATGATGCTTGACGCTCGGCAGTATAGTAAGAGTTATTTCCGCCGAGCAGTATTGGCACTGTACTACTTGAATCTTCGCCAACCCGATGCTACGGAAGTCCGGGAAATTCTCCGTGACTATGTTATGCCCAAGTGGATAGTAGATATTTATAGCTTCTTTGCCTTACTACCGCATCGCTTTCGGGGTACACTATGATGAAGGTATCGGTCTGTGTACCTACGTATAATCATGAGTCTTTCATTGCCCAAATGCTCGAAGGAGCTCTGCAACAGAAAACTAACTTTCCTTTTGAAATCGTGGTTGGGGATGATGGTTCTACCGATGGCGCTCCTGCCATAATTCAGGAATACGCCAGCAAGCATCCTGATAAAATCCGCGCCTATCTACATCCTCACAATCTGGGTCCGCAGCATCCCCGCGAATTTGCTGGAAGAAATAATGTCCTTTCCTTACTGAAAGCTTGTCGGGGTGAGTACGTGGCCCTCTGCGAGGGTGATGACTATTGGACTGACCCGTACAAGCTACAGAAGCAGGTTGAGTTTATGAGTCATCACCCAGACTTTGCTATTTGCCACCACAACGTTCGGGTTATGTACGAAGATGGTTCCCCGGAGCATTTGTTCAATACCCCATGCCAAAAAGAATTCTCTTCCATTCAAGATATCCTAGAAGACCGGTGGTTCATGGCTACGGCCAGTATTCTTTACCGTAATATTTTCCTACAACAGGACTTTGCCGGTTGGCACGCCAAAGCGGCCGCCGGAGACTGGGCATTGGTGCTTCAGCTGGCAGCCAGTGGAGCTATCGGCTACTTGCCGGATGTAATGGGGGTGTACCGAAAGCATAGCGCCGGACTCAGTAATATTCACGCTCCCACGAACAGCTGGTTTGTCCAAAACCGGAAAGAAATGTTTGAGAATGTGAATGCCTGGTTAAACTTTACCTACGATGAGATAGTGAACCAAACCGTGGCTAGATACACCGAACAGTTGCAGTCTATGGATAGTGATACTCCTAACCGTTAGGATATTAGGGTTGAAATAGTCAAATTTGTCGATTAAAACTTACCAACAATTGCATGAAATTAAGTATAGTCATACCGGCTTATAACGAAGAAGAATCAATCCCTTACACGCTGAGGACTCTGCACAGTACCTTAAAAAAGTACAATATTCCCCACGAAATATGTGTGACAAACGATAACTCCAAAGATGGTACACTTAAAGTACTTGACGAGCTGACGGTAGAAATTCCTGAGCTGGTATACTTCACCAACCTAGGCCCCAATGGGTTTGGTTATGCTGTGCGCTATGGCTTGGAGCGTTTTACGGGAGACTGCGTAGCGGTATTTATGGCCGATATGTCAGATGATCCCGAAGATCTGGTGAAGTACTACTTTAAGATGCTGGAAACAAACAGTGACTGTGTCTTCGGGTCGCGCTGGTCAAAGGGTGGTAAAGTGGTGGACTACCCAGGATTAAAAAAGGTTATAAACCGGGTGGCAAATCTGATCGTACGGGTGGTGATGGGCATCAGCTACAACGATACCACGAATGCCTTTAAACTGTACAAGCGAGAAACTATCGAAGGGATAAGGCCATTCCTCTCTCCCCATTTTAACCTCACCATAGAGCTTCCATTGAAAGCGATGGTAAGAGGGTATACCTACGAAGTAGTGCCCAATAGTTGGACAAACCGAAAGTACGGCGAATCGAAGCTAAAAATTAAGGAGATGGGAAGCCGTTATTTCTTTATATTAATGTATTGCCTGATAGAGAAGTACTTTTCTCGCGGAGATTTTATGAAAAAAACAGCAAAACCAGAGAAAGTGGTAAGCCGTTGAGGAAGAAACTGTCAGATAGGTTGTGGGGGTAGACAGGTAAGCATTATAACCAGAACGTTTTTGTATGGAAATTGTGGTAGTGGGTAATGAACCGGAAATAGAGTTACTATTTACAAAGAACCTACGGCCGGAATTCAAAGAGTATAGCTTCTGCTTTGTAAGGGAGGAGAACGAGGCCATCAACCTGATTCGCTCGGTAACGCAACTAGGCCTGGCTTTGATCGATCTGGATTCAGTAAGGCTAGACGGCCTCTCCTTACTGGCAGACCTTCCCCAGCTGAATCCTTCCATTTTAGGAGTAGCTATGTCGGTCCGCAAAGATTTGGATGTGATAAGAGCTACCATGAACAAAGGGGCATTTGACTTTGTACCCAAACCCCTTGACGATCAAGATTTACTTTCTACATTTCAACGAGCGGCTGAGTACGTCAAAGAAGCCCGGGAAAGACAGCATATCAAGTCACTCGACGAGTTGAAAAGTCGCTTCTTTGACAAGATAACTCACGAGTTCCGACCCCCCCTAACCCTCATTTTGGGACCCGTTGAAAAGATGCTGAGGGAGACACAATCAGATAGTTACCGACAGAATCTACAACTGGTACAGCGCAACGCCCGTCAATTACTCCGTATCACAAATCAGCTGTTAGACCTGGCTCGTTTAGAAGCCGGACATTTGACTGTAAACCCAACCCCAGGTAATCTTGGACAGTTTATCAGCCAATTGGTAGAGGCTTTTCAACCCCTTGCCGAAGATAAAAAGATCAGCCTGATCATCCAAAATGAACTACCTTCTGGTTATATCTTTGACGAAGAAAAAATAGAGCAGATTGTTCACAACCTTTTGGCTAATTCCCTAAAATTTACGGTTCCTGATCCATCCTCTGAGGAACTAAAAGAAGTACGAATTATAGTGAGTCCTTTGGGGATTACACGAGCCTCTCTTTGGAGTAGTACTTTTGATCCGGGTAGCATTCATAGCTATCGTCCTCATTTAAGTAATGGTGTATCCTCTGAAAGTAAGCTCACAGAAGGAGTTCAAATTATTGTCAAAGACTCAGGAGTAGGGATCCAACCCAAACGGCTACCCCATGTGTTCGATCGCTTCCATATGCTTTCGCCAAAGCATTTCAGGACGGATGTAGCCTTGGTGCAACCTAGTACGGGTATTGGGTTAGCATTTGTGAAAGAATTGACGGACTTGATGAACGGAAGTATTTGTGTCAGCAGCGCAGTTGATGAGGGTACAATATTCAGCATCAAGTTACCGCTTACACCAACCGAAATAGATAATACCACCGATAGTAAAGCACCTGTTTTAACCCCGGAATGGTATAAGATACCCTCAGATAATGGCGCGCTAATTACTAATACAAACGGAGAAAAACCGGTTATATTAGTTGTGGAGGACGATACTGAGCTCCAAACTTTTATAGCCGAAGAACTTGGCTCGGACTATCAGGTGTATACCGCAGCAGATGGTAAAATCGGATGGGCTATTGTTCAGTCTGAACTACCTGATTTGGTGATTTCGGATGTTGCTATGCCTACTATGGATGGCTTTCAGCTCACTGATCTCATAAAAAGGACTTCCGCTACTGATCATATTGCGGTGATGCTTTTGACCAGTAAAATAAATGAGAAAGATGTACTAAAAGGGTTGGAACAAGGAGCGGACGTGTATTTGCCTAAGCCATTTAATCTCGAAGAGTTACACCTTCGTTTGAAAAACCTGCTAACGCATCAGCAAAAATTACAGCAGTATTATCTCAACAGCTTATTAGCAGTGAGGACACTATGCTGGTTGAGACCGTTCAGGACAAATTTCTACGGCATTTGTATGAGTTCATTGAAGCAAGAATAGACGATTCTTCACTCAGCGTTGAGAGCTTGGCGGAAGACCTCTCGATCAGCCGTAAAACTCTCTACCGAAAAACCAATGGCTTGACCAAACTTTCTCCCAATGAAGTGATTCGTCAATACCGCCTCCGCAGAGCCATAGATGCACTCAAAGCAGGGCATAATGCCTCCGAAACGGCGTATATGGTTGGTTTCGAAACACCCGCCTATTTCGGTCAATATTTTAAAGATCAATATGGCGTAACTCCCATAGAGTATGCCAGTAAGCTTACTCCATGAATAGTATCTCGGGCACCTTGGTTTTATAACGAATTCGTTGCTTGATGTCCCAAATCTGATATCTTTTGTCCCAAATTTAACAAGTAAGTAGTCGGTCGTATTTAAACATACATTTATTTGATTGAGAAATGGATGGAAAACTCTCGTCTCCCGTACTTTTCAAGAATATGATTTATCCTCATGTGAAGAGCCTCCTTGTTTTCAAAATCCTTCGGGCGCAACCACCCATGTTTTATCTTCCTCCACAAGGTCTCAATCAGATTGAGGTGTGGGCAGTAGGTGGGCAGGAAAAAAAGGTACACGCCCTTGGCCTGCCACTCGGCGATCTTGCCCTCGACGAGCTTCGAGCG